>NC_003030.1:996750-1323876 GCF_000008765.1 Clostridium acetobutylicum ATCC 824 | reverse complement strand
CCTCTTTCGTATAATTATTTAAGTCTATTGAATGATAGCTAATAGCATATATTTCATTTATTTCAGCTATATTTATTATTTTAAAAATACCTTTAGACACTTCCTTCACAAACTGAAAATCATCAGTTTGTATCCATTCTTTTCTAGCATCTTCTATTTCTTCAATCATCAAATAACCTCCTTTCTGTACTATATAAACCCTTTAAGTTGATTTAATTCATTTTTACGTCTTTTATCATCTTTATGCACCTTATTAGTATTAACTGGTTCAATTATTTTTTTCTTTTTCGTATCCATATCACACCTATTATCATCTTGTTGCACCTCAACGGTACTGCTTTTAATTTGACTTATATTATCGTTCTGCACCGAAAGGCAACCATTTATAGCTAAACGATATAATATTTCTTTAATGGTATCTTGCGCTCTATAAGATTGAGAAAGATAATCTAAAATTTTTTTATCTTTTTCCTTATCTTCATTTAATGTAATATATATTCTCTTACTCATTCTTCTTCACTCTGCCATATTATTTCTGCTGCTCCTGCTGCACCATTCGTATTACTATTTAATGGATCATTGTGTAATTTTGAATTATTTAATGGTAACTTTTCTATTTGTTCTTTTAACATTAAAGCAGTTCCTCCTGTCCAAATCACTTTATATGTTTTTAAGTTAACATAAGCCTTTACTTCATTAAGCACTTCTGTTAAAAAATCCTCGTATTCAATATCACTTATTTCTATTGTCCCATTCTCAACCAGCCTTGGAATGTCCTCTTCTGTGTAGTCTTCACCTTTTGAATTTTCTCTAGTCTTAACCTTTGTATAAAAATCAAAGCTACCCAATTTAATTGTATGCAATAGTTGAATAGCCCCATCTTGTAATACACATATGTTTATTGTTCTGCTGCCTAAGTCTATTATGCAAAGACTACTTTCTTTATCCTCTTCTGATAAGCTAAAATAAGTAGCATAACCCTCTGGGAGAACTATTGTATCATTAATAAGAACTTTTCTCTTTTCTCCGTTGAACTGAAAATTGAACTCTTTTTCTTTTAAATTTTCAATCATCTTTTCCTTATTTTTCATTTGAACTATTGGTAAAAGAGTTACTAAATTAGTTTCTATATTGTCATAATTATTTGCCCTACAAATCGCATAAAGCAATTGTGGCAAATAATTTCTTGCCACCTTGTTAAATTCTTTATTTAATTCGCCAACACCTAGATATGTAATCTTACTTTCTCCTTGCATTTGTATTCTTTCAAACCCTTCTGGGTATGGTTGATAATCGGTAATTTTACTACTAAAATTACCCTGATTGCTTCCTGATTTATATTTGATATTAAAGTTTCCTAAATCAACTACAGTTATCACTTTACATTACCTCTTTCTTTATGTTTAACGTATTATACGTTACTTAATTTTTTTGTAAAAAAATAAGAGACTATATAATAATCTCTTATCGTTTATTCCAATTTTCAAGCATCAATTCCAATTTTGCCTTATGCAGCTTTTCTTCAAAACTCATATTTTTTTCTTTTTCTTTGTCCTCTTCTTCCCTAATCTCACATACTCCTTCTAAGCAGCTTAACCTTGCTGCAACTTCTATTGGCGATTTTTTTAAAAAATCCAACTTTTTAATAAGGTCTCTAAAGTCTTTACTAAAAGTCATTTGCTGTTCAATACCATACAATGTTTCTCCTAAGTCGCTTAATAATTTCTTTTGTTCATGAATTAAATGTTTTTTCATTTCTTCATCAAATTTATTTATATGATCTTTCATAGTATACACTCCCCATACAAAATACTATTTAATAACATTATAATACACTTAGAAACATATATAAATATATTTATCTTGCTTTTGAAAGAATTAAGTTTTCTATATTTATAAAATATTTTTTCTTACCATATTGAAGATAGTCTAAATCTTCAAGTTCTTTATCTTGTCTTAATCTAGGATTAAAATCATAAAAATCATTTATAGTAAATCTCTTACTTGAAAAATCCAATATTCCTCTCAATGAAACATTATAATTTGATTTATACTCAACTTTACCTATATCTTTTAAATATATCTTTATTGATTTTTTTCCTCGCAACCATTTGCCTAATTCTAATAATTCTACAAATGTTTTATTACCTTTTCCATGCTTTACTTGTTCTAAAGCTAATAAAATCAATAATTCTATCTTACTATAAAAAACATACTTCCAATCATCTTCTGTAGATAATTCTTTTGTTAAAACATTAAATTCTATAGTCTTATTATTAAATTGAAATTTAATAATACCATCAATTATATTACCAAAATCCCAATTGTTTACACAATGTTTTTCCTCTTCAAAGTTATATGTGAATCTATAAAAATTTCGAAAAAAATACTCATCATAAAAATTAATTTTGTTTATATTATTGTCAAGAAAAACTTTTAATACTTGTTTCTTTTTTTCTTCTAGCTTAGTAGCTATAATTTTTGATATATCTACTAAGTCCCTTTCTCTATAATCATCTGATTTACACGAACTTACATAATCCATATAAATTTTATTTGGCTGAGATTTGATAATAAAACCAAATAAAGAATAGTCTTTTCTATTATGACTACAACTATTCTCTAACAACAAAACTATTTCTTTTCCTTCTACTTTTAAAAGCTTTTTATCCATAATTTTATCCTTCTTTCTATTTAAATACTAACTGTTAATAGTAGACTTCTAATCTTCTAAATTAATTTCACATATACTTTCTACCCACTTAACAATGGTATCACCAAAGCCGATAAGACCATTCCACGCAGTAACTTCATTTAGGACTCTTGACTTACTCCATTCCATAATGATATTGTCTTTTGAGGTATCATTCTTTTCTAAACCTAATCTTTGCCTGCAATCTTCCATTATATCTTGTGAATACTTTTCCATTTATAATAACCCCTTTCTTATCTCCATGGTATCTTCAAGTTGTGATAACCTACTTAATGACTCCCTGAGTTTCTTTAATAAACTATCTTTTTTATCTTTTGATATTTTACCCTGCTTAAATGCGGCATTAACGACTATAAAATTTTTATTTATATATCCTTCTACCTCTAATTTTTCCTTTTTAATATCCTGTAACATAATTATTCTTCCTCCTTAAGCTCATCTGCAAATGCTTGAATCTCAACACCATTTGATAACCTAACATTATACATTTTTCCTACCTCTTTTTTATCATATAAACTTTTATTAAGTTCATTTAATATTTTACACCCCGCCCATTATATTCTATTAAATCCGTCTGAGTTGTGTTAAACCTAATTTTATAATTTTCTTCTCTTGTCATTTTATCTTCTCTCCTTATTATAAAAAATTACTTTTATTTGCTTTTTTATAATAATTGTTTTAATCCCAATCCTCAAAAATTTCTTCTTTACTCAATAACCCATTTAGATACAATCCACCTAAACATAATTCCATGTCTTGCTCATTACAATCACAAGTTCTGTTGTTATGTTTATCAATATATTCCTGTAATAATTGTTCTTTTTCAACCTCACTCATTTTTAACACTCTCCTATTTTTGTTTTCCCTATCTTCTAGCAGCACTTTAAACAGAATATGATCATAAATAATCCCTAAACCCATAAGCGCCACGAATAACATTATTAGCCCTCCTGTTCTTTTAACTCATCAACTTTATATAAAGGCGATAAGCCATAAGAATTAATACTATTATTTATCTGTTTCTTTATTTCTTCTAAATGACTTTTTAAATTTTTTAGTTCCCCTTTTAACTTTTTTCTTGTTTTTTCACTGCCAATTAAAAGCACACCTGTTTTACCTTCCGTAATAGAATAAACACCTCCACACTTTTCTATAAATAAATCTAAGCCTTGCCATTTTAAATATTCACCTTTAGAAAGCTTAAAGCTTGTCTTATTAATATCTTGCTTATCTCTCACAAGCTTATAATAAGAGCGCATATCTTTGTTATGCTGCTGTCTCTTTTTATATTCTTGTATGCCTTTGTAGTCTTTACTGCTTACGTTATTTAAAATCGTATACGTGCCTTTATCTGTTAGCGGTAACTTAATGCCAGTAAGACAATAAAAAACCTTTTTACTTGTTTTATTACCATTCCATAAAACACGTTTTAAAGCTTCTTTACATTTTGGGTTATCTATATTAAGCGTTAATATTATTAGCTTTTTAAGATAGCTTTCATTGTAGCTGTTCGACTCATTTAAAAACATATCCTTTGCAAGTTCTAATTTCCCATTATCTTTAAAATTTAAAATTTGATTATCCAACCAACTTTTAAACTGATTTTCTTTATTTTTATTCTTTTCTAATACTTGCTGTTCTTTCAGTTTCTTCTCCTTTTCTTCTTGCTGTTCTTTTATCTTCTCTTCCTGTTCCTGCTTTAAATAAATTTTAATATCTTCTATAGTTTTAAAGTTTTTCTTAAGATATAAGGCAAATTTATATAACGTCTTTGTGGTTTTTATATAGCCCTCATTATTTCCAATACCATAAATATTTTTAGGCTTTGTAAGTGTTCCATCCCTCTTATAATGTTGTTCATTTTCGTTGATATAAGTAGCGTAACCACATTGAAACATACGATAAATGATAAAATCTTTGCCCTTCAAGATATAACTATTGTCTTTTATGTGCATACGATATAATGTGTTTAAAGCACTTTCAACCTTACATTTTTGAAAAGGCTTTAAGCTTTTAGTAAACCCTAAGTTACTATTGTTTAACTCTAAAAAATCCATTATTACTCCTCTTTTCTATTGTTTATTAAACTCCATTGTTGTTACATCTAATATTCTTCATTGTCTTCTATGTAATTTGGTGCATAATTAGTATATAAAACTACATCAAAAAGGTTGTCGTATACTTGAACATCTGCAACCTCTTCTCTTGAGCATAATATGTTTTCAATTTCTTCTATACTCTTCTTATCTAATTTACAATTAAACTTTTCCTCTAATTGTTGATTTTCAATTGTATATTGAAAACCACTCATACTGGAATCGCTTTCTTCTTGAACACATTCTATTATATATTTCGAAATTTTTTCATTAAGTGTTCTAGGAAGCCATGCTTCAACAACACTTATAATTTCATCATTTACTAAATGACTATTTATTCTTTGTTTCCATGCATAAAGTTGTAGTCCATTTAAAACATCTTTATTCCTATTTTCACTATCTTTGTATTTATATATAACTGTATACAATTTATTTAGTACCATTTTGTTATTCCCTCTTTTCTTTATACTAATTGTTATAAGCTATTTATTTTATCTTTCTTATACCTATCTAAATCAAATCCTTTAAAATTAAACGAAAACCCGCAAAATATTTCTTTATAGGAATAGTTTATATAATGCCTCTTGAAAAATTTAATTAATCGTGTTGGATCAAGTATAGTAATATCTTGACCTTTTAAAAAATCATATACACTTTTTTTAAAATTATAAGAATACATATCTAAACCATAACGTATTTCATTTTCAACCTCATTTTCTAATAGCAATATATTCACCTCTAATTTGCATATATTATGTTTACTTTGAAACTTCAATTATATTTTCATATAAGTTCTTCTATTGCTTTTAATTGAGTTTTATAAAATTGTTTTTCTTGTTTATCCAGTTCTTCTTCAAGTGATATTCTATGTATAATTAATTTTAAGACTTCTATAGCTTCATCTATGTTATTATCAAGTTCATATAACAACGTATCTAAAGAACTATTACTATCATTTTTCATCATCATATCAATAACATTTTTATACACTATATTTTTTATTATATATTTATTCATTTCATTACTCCTATCTTTTATTTATCTCTTTAGTCTTCCAAATTAAAGCTACTTCTTAATATATTTAGCGCATTTATAGTAATTAATCTATCTTGTTTAAAACTGGATTTCTTATAGTCTTGGCTTATCTTATTTTTATATCCTTTACCTAGGTTATTTAATAAATCACAACAACTATAATCTTTTCTTACGCCTATAGCCTTATATTCACTTCCATTAATTTTTTTATACTCTTCTATAGCTTCCTTAATATTTAAATTTTCTACTACTTTGTTTGCAGTAAATACATAAAATTTATACATAACAATACTTCCTTTCTTATAAACTCTATAAGACACATACACTTAATTATGTGCCTTAACAATTTATAAAATCGTTCTTTTATTCTAATGTGTAGATAAGTATACTAAAAAGCTTCTTCTTCTATCTTTTAACCATTTTATGAGTTTTTCACAAGTACCTTTCTTTACTAAATAATAAGTTTTTGTATCATGCTCATATTTGTATTCCTTTATTTTGCCGTTTTTATAATTCACCCTTATTAAAGCATTATGTATATATATTTCTTCCACTTTATCATAATCGAGCACTTCATCAAGTTTAAAAGTATACTCGAATTCCTCTCTTTTAAATTCCCAATACTCCGAATCTATTACTACCCATATAATTAAATCATCTTTCATTTTTATATTCTCCTTTACTAAAGAATTTTCTATATATTGTATTTTTCTATTGGATACTTAAGGGTATATACGTAACCATCTTTTTATTTTTATCGTCATACACCCTTTTACATTCTCTTAATCCATATTTTAAATTCCCATTACAATACAACGTATCTTTTATACCTTCAATTTTTTCGTACTCTTCTTTAGTTTCACAATAAACTTTTTCACTTTTATAAATCCACACTGTAAAACATTTATCATTAAACTTACTCTTTTCTATGTTTCCTTTATATGCTTGAATCCATGCTGAAAAGATTTCATCATTCTTCCAAGCTCCATATCTACTAGTATATTTGTAATCATCTTCTGGATTAATTGTTATATAAATTTTGTCATAATATTCTGTTGTGTATTTTAAATTTGGAATTTCTTCATATTTCCATACGTTTACTATTGCTTTAAAAGTTATGGCACCATTTCCGCAGCCGCCACAATGTCCCCAATCACGAAAAGATTTTTCCCGTTCACCTATTAATTTTAATTTTGTTGGGATATAAGCCCAAGCGCCACCACTTGTTGAGGTGTTTATCTCATTAAAAGCAGAACAAAGAAATGGTACATATGGTTCTTCACATATGTATATTTTTTTATCTTTGACATATATATTTTCAATATGTGCATTTTTATAGTAGTCTCCATTTTTTGTTGTGTACTCCACTATATCACCAACTTGTGGAAAATTTTTATTTCTACTTCCTTCAATCTTCTTTACCCAACTGTTAGCTTTTTCCACGTCAGATTCATTTAATGTATGTTCATAATCATATGACTTATTTAGCTCCCTTAATTTTTCTAAAGTATACATTTTTATTCCTTCTTCCTTTTTTAAGATTTTATTAGTAACTTTCAACATGAGTAAATGACTTATTTATTACTTCTTCAATTTCTTGCTTATGATGAAAAACATACTCATTAACAATTTTCATATTTTTACTTGTTACCATACTTTCAGGGTCAAAAGATTCACAAGCTATATAAAAAGTACTTTCATCTTTACATTGATTTATAAATGCCATTTTTAAGGCTTTAGGAGCTTTGCTATTTTCTTTTATAAATGTTTCGTATTCCCACAAACTCATGTTCATTGGTGTTAATTCATTTCTTATAATGTCCAATTCAAATATTTCTAAAGGTTGTTTTATTAAGCATTCCAGTGTATATTCTTCTCTTAAATAACTTGGTAAGCATGAATTTATAAAGATTTTTTCTATTTCTGGAATGTCTTTTAAATTATCGCTTTCAAATTCCCATATGCTAAATAATATTTTTACACCCTTTTTCTCTATTTTAAAATATCTTCTATTACCTTCTTTAGCTAACTTTTTTATCATAATTTTATCCTTCTTTCTATTCAAATACTAACTGATATAAGACGTTTAATTTGATTCGTCCTATTCCATTATTTTTTTTATTGCTAAATCTAAAGCATTTAATAACCTTTTATCATTTTGTACTTCTTCATATGTCAAACTTAAACTATCTAGCGTGTCTCCTAATTCATATGTGATACTATATTCATGATTTCCTAATTCATAATAGAACATATCAAAAATAAAGGTATCATTTTTCATAGCTTCCTTTATTTCCTTATCATGACGATTAAGCATTTTTTTAAGTTTGGCTGAATCCGTTCTCTTATAAAAACCCCCAGTATTTCCAAACTTATAAATTTTGTTTGTTTCTGATGGTTCAAGTCCTAATTTTTTCATACCTTCTTTGAATTGTTCTTTAGAAAAGGCAAAGAACATTGGAAAATTATTAACCTCTTTTTGATGTTTTCTTTTCATTTCTATGTATTTATTATTCATTTTTAAAACTCCTTTATTATATTTTATTTTTAATGCTAATTGTCATAAGTGGACTATTCTAATACTCTAAACTCTAATTCTATTTTTCCATCATAAACATAAGCTTTATATGTTGCCATACTAAAAGTTATTTTTAAATAATCTTCTGTACCCATTCCATTGTTAAAATATTTAACCTTGAACCCAAATTTATCACGTCTTAATATTTTAACTTCTGTAATGCTTTTTGTTAATACATCTTCCATTATTCTTTTAATTTCTTTTTTAATAAATTCTCTTTGTTCTTTTTTTGTCATCTTATTATTATCTTCCGCCTTATCATATGTCTTTACAAAATTAAATAATTCTTTAAAAGTATTCATAATAATAACCTCCATTTTTATTTTAATAATATATGTATATATTTATACCCCTTAAGATCATCTTTTTTACAAAAAAGCAATTGCGGAATACGGGGGATTTTGTATCCCACAATTTAAGTTGTTTTAATTTTGAGTTTTTATAAACTCTATGAAGTATATAAAATTAATTATATACTTCAATACAATTTATAAACGTTCTTCTCTATCTCATTATTTTTGCTGATTTTAGATACTATATAAAAATACCCAAAATAAAAAGAATAGATTTTAAATCTATTCTTAAGAATTTATAAAGCTTTTAACTTATTAAATTTACTCTCATGTTCGTTTACTTTTTCATCAATAGCATCTAATTTCTTATCAATATTATCTAGCTTCTCTACAATATTTTCATACATACCTTGTAGTAAACTTAGAAGTTTGTTATATTGTTCATTTTCCATTTTTAACACCCTCTTTACTTATGTATTATATCATAAAATATAAATATCTTTTATATTCTAATTTAAAAATACACCTGTTAATATATTCTTAAATTAGAATATAAGACTATAAAAATGCACACACTTACAGCATGATTTTACAAATATAATATCAATTACTTTAAACTTATTTTTATTTACACAATAAAATATAAGGTAATATATAATTATTTAGATGTCATTTTTATAATCTTATAATAGTGTATTAGTTTAATTTTAAAAATATTTTTCATTCTAGTAATTAAAGAACATGGATATATAAGGACTATATATATTCTTTTATGAATTGTTTTGTCATAGTTTTTTAAAATTAAAAATATAGAAAATAACATTTTAACAATTGAAAATTTACAAACAACGATAGAATAAGTAATTGAACCAATAGAGTTATAAAACGGTCGTTGTAATAAATCGTGCATTCCTTTCACCCTTCCAACCTATTTTCCAAGGTGTTTTCTTATGCTAGTGTTATACACTTTTAAATATCTATGACCATTATCAAATAATAATCGCCACGATATAGCATAGTATAAGTAGCCTATATGAAGCATAGTAATATACTTATTTTTCAAAGTGCGTTATGACCTGATGAAATAATCGAGCCTTACAATTTAATTAGTCCGTAATTTGATGTAAATAATTGTATGCTACCATTGTATTACTGTATAGAATTAACTATTATTTTATGTTATTGTTATATGCTTACTGTTGTAAGTCGTTTAAGTTGTTTCCCTCAAGCACATGTATATAATACAATATATATTTATTTAATTCAATGTGTATTTTAGGTCGAATACTTATTGTGCTAACTGTTATAAGTCATTAATTTAAATTAGCTATGTATACCTGCCTTTTTCGTTTGTTTACTAAGTCGCCTATAAAAGCTATTTATAAATTATAAGTAATACTGCTATATACTCATATAAGGCTATTTAACACGTGTTTATATTTGATATAGAATTGTACTACTATAGTATTAAAAATCAATTATAGACGTTTTAAGCTGAATATATAGTCATAATCTATTTATATATCAATAGTATATTAACCTATAGTATATATTATAGTGTATATCATTAGATATAAGATTATCATTAAATTTAAGAACCTATACAATATATAGTACTAATATGTATGTATTATTCAGCCATAAAAAATACTATAGTTTTTTTATTCCACTATTAATAAAAACAAGTAAACATTATTTTTTTGAAAAAGTAATCAAACAAAAAAATATATTAACTAATAACAAATATTAGTTCATAAAGATTCAACTATAGCTATTTTCTGACTACAACACCCTTTTTTTACAAGAAATTACTTTACATTAGATTAAATATGTATTTAATTCAATGTTTTTCACTCAAACCCTCTACGCTAAGAATATCAATGTGTTTTAAGAATTATTTATTGTCATGATCGTAGGAAAATAAAGCTATTTGCTGCAAGAATTACTACATAGGGGGGTACTTTACGTTTCAACGGGTTTCGGGTTTTCAAAATTTCCCCACCCCTAGTCTCTTCTCTTACTCAGTTAAAATTTAATATTATATACAGTAATTAAAACGGGAAAAAACTCTAAATCCTTTTACATACTTAATTTTTTATATACTTTTCTAACTTTTTTGTTTTTTTAATACCCTTTCACCGTAAATTCTAATCCCTCATACCGTAATTTTCCACCGTAATATTTTTGCTAATTTATTTGCTTAATCCAAAAAATCACGCTTTAACCCTTGATACTATTTTGTTTCACCGTAATTTAATTTTAATATATTCATTGAAAAAACATTTCCTAATAGCTTGCTATATCTAACTTCCTCCGTAATTCAAATTAATGATATTAATTTTGATATCTTAAATCTTTTAAATTGTATTTATTTGACTTGTAACACTTAGTATGATAACATGATAGAAAAAATAAAGGAGATGATTATACGAATATATCTAATTTATATGAAGGTCAACAACTAAAATCTTATAAAGCCCTTTGTAATACTATAGATGAAAAAATAAAGAGTGGTTGTAGTAAAAAAGCTCAATTGAAGCAATTAGAATCTCTATGTTCTTATCATAAAGATGGGAACTCTTTTATTATTGATAAAATTTATTGTCATAAAAAAAGTCTATCTGATAATAGACACAATGGTAATAATTCTGTTTATAATGATAAACTACAATTGTTAATAACTTGTTTACTTGCTGGAACTGATGATGGAACTTTGCTGATTCCTATTAGTAAGCTGTTACAACAACTTAAAATGATAAATAAAGATTATATATATTTTAAAAATGCAAAAAAAGAATTATCAAAAGAAATGAAAATAAATCAAGCATATATCGAAGATTTTTATAAATATAGTTATCAAATGCTAAAAAATGCTTTAAATAAATCTTTAGAATCTTTAGAAAAACGTAAACTTATCTTCTACTCTAAAGAAATACTTATATGTTATCTTGATGAAAACAATACATGTAAATATAGGTTAGCAACTGATATTGAAATTAAAGAAATATTAAGTGCAGAAAAAAACACTTTAGAAGAAATGAATTGTAAATCTGTTTTAGATGTATTCTTAAAAAAACAAATAGGAATATTTAATTTAAAAGTAATAAATAAGCTAAAATTCGATCTTGAAAATACAGAATACTATTTTTCTATATACAAAATAATTAGTAATAAACATCATATAATACAAGCCTTAGAAGAAGATAAACGAGAAGAAGTTGAGAAAAGTCTAAATTTAATAATTCAAGAAAGAATAGAAAAAAACACTAAGGTTAGACGTAACAAGATTTTAAAACAGAGAAATAATGAATGGGGAACTCAAATTTTGCCCATCTACCAAGAAATAAAAGAATCTGAAGAGTATATTGAAAATACTATAAAGTTAATACAAAAGCTTATAAAGCTTAATAAATAATAAAGAATATGAATTTTATTAATTATCTTAAATAATTAACTTTTATTCTTTTTTCTTTGAACCATCTCTTTGTATTTCCAGCAAAGCTGATAAATCCAAAGACCTTCGCCAAAGAAAAAGAACCAAAAAAGAAAGCTCCTTATATTGTTTTCTTTTATATTAAATAAAAGTTGGCTATTTAAAGATACCTATAATAAATAAATATATATTATATAAATATAGATATTTTTAAATAGCCAACTTTTATTTTTTAGAATACTATTAGCTGATTTTAAATAGCCAAGAAAGGATATGATATTTTGAATAATGATAAGCAGCATTATACTTTTACGATAATACCTATTAGGAAATTATTCTACAATGATGCAAACAATTTTGGTATATATACATGTACCATAGAAGACAAACAGGATGTTTTTAATCCTAAAAATACCGTTATAAGCGGTACTATGCCATCTTTAGAATTAGGCAAAGCTTATAAAGTTATGGGGTTTGAATTTATTCATAAAAAATATGGACAGCAATTACAGATAGAAAATGTTGAAATTAAAAAATTAAACTCTTCAGCAGATGAAAGGAATTTTTTAAAGAATATAGTTACTCTAAATCAATATCAAGAGATTATAAAAATTTATAAGTCTCCTATAACTGCTATAACTTCTGGAACTTTTAATATAAGTAAAGTGAAAGGTATTAAAGAAAAATATTTTGAAGTTTTAAAGAAAAAAATAATAAAAAATTTAGAATACATGAATTTTTATTCTGAATTTACAAAAATAGGTTTTAATTTTAATCAAATGAAAAAAATTATAGATTTTTATAAGGGCGGAGAATTATCTTTACAAATAATTAATAAGAATCCTTACAAGTTGTATATGGATATAAAAGGCTTTGGATTTAAAACTGTAGATAGTATAGCTTTAAGTATGGGTATTGAACCTGATAGTAATTTTCGAACTAAAGCAGCTATATTATATTGTTTAGAACAGAAAGAGCAGAATGGCGACACTTATGCTTTTATAGAAGATATTCATCAGCAAGTTGAAAAGCTACTTAATATTAAAATAAATGATATAAAAAACTATTTGGATAAAGAATATTATTATTTTGATGTTTTAAGATTAGCAAAAAGAACAACTTGGGAAACAGAAAAGGACATTTCAGTAAGATTAAAAGAAAAAATAAATAATTCGCAAAAACTTTTTACGAATAATGTTATACATTTGATTCCTGAAATAGAACGAATTTTAAGAATAAAGTATGATGATAAGCAAAAAGAACTTTTTTATAAAATAAATGAAAATAATATATTAGTATTAACTGGGTTTGCTGGTACAGGAAAATCTAGTGTATTAAATGGATTACTAAATTTATTTGATAAAAAAAATATAACATATAAGCTAATGAGTCCAACTGCAAAGGCAGCAAAAAGAATGGAAGAATGCACAGGTAAAAAAGCTAGTACAATTCATAGAGCATTAGGTTTAGCAGAAGGAAAATTTTTAGTAAATGAAAAAAATCCCTTTGCCGAAGATGTGATTATAATAGATGAGACAAGTATGGTTGACATATATTTATTCTTAGCGGTTTTAAAAGGTATAAAGAATACAACAAAACTTTTATGTTTAGGCGATTATGGACAATTAGAAAGCATATCAGCAGGAAATGTATTATTTGACATGATTCAAGGAGGAATTCCATGTGTAAAATTAGAAAAAATTTTTAGACAAAAGGAGGATAGTTCTTTATTAAATGTAATTACAAATATAAGGAATGGAGATAATCCTTTAAAAAATACTCACAAAACTTATTTAGAATTAGGACGAGACTGTAAATTTTGGTTGGGTAAAAAAGAACAAACTTTATCAAGAGTTTTACTTTGCTATAAAGAATGTTTAAAACATTTTTCAAGGGAGGATATAATGGTTTTATGTCCAATGAAAAAAGGAAATTCAGGTGTAAATAAATTAAATCAAGAACTACAAAAAATAGCAAATTCTCAAAATACTGAGGAACTAAAATTAAAAGATTGTGCATACAAAAAAGAAGACTTGGTTATGCATATAAAAAATGATTATAATGCAAATATATTTAGTGAAGATTGCAAAGATACAATAGCTAAAGGTATTTTTAATGGGGATGCTGGTAAAATAGAAAAAATAGATTTAGAAAACCAAAAATTATACGTGTCTTATGATTCAGGTATTGTAGAATATGATAATTCTAATCTAAATGAATTAATGTTATCTTACGCATTGACTATTCACAAAGTACAAGGATCTCAATCTAAAGTTGTAATAGTAGCCTTAGATATGTCTCATTATAAAATGTTAAAAAGAAGTCTATTATATACCGCTGCTTCAAGATGTGTAGAATTATTAATTTTTATATGTGATCCAAAAGCATTTAGTATTGCACTAAATAATAATCAAGTTACACACAAAAACACTTTTTTAGGAGAACTTTTGAAAATAAGTTGATTATTGACTTATTGCAGTTAGTATGTTATTATATATATAATATTAGAAAGAAAGGATTAAAGATGGAGATAAATAAGCAGCAAAAAGAAGTTATAAACCTTAACGAAGGTATTTATTGTGTTAGCGCTGGCGCTGGAAGTGGAAAAACTTTTTCGTTAGTTCAACATATAATTCATTTAGTAAATGATTTGAATATTCCACAAAGTGATATTCTGCTAATTTCTTTTACAAGAGCAGCAGTTAATAATCTAAAAAAAAAGTTAGAAGAAAATTTTATTTATGACGTTTCCGTTCATACTTTTCACAGCCTATCAGCTAAGATACTTAGCGAATATGGGTTGAATGTTTCAAAAACATTACCAGTTTGGAAGATTCAAAAAGAATTTGAGAAAATAAATTCTAATGTTGAGACAGAAAAAATTTTATCGTGGATTGGTTTTCAAAAAAATCATGGAAAAACCCCAAAAGATAAATTTTATCCGATAGAAACAGATTATACAGAAACTGAGCTTAGAGCTATGTTTAAACTTTATGAAAATTTAAAAGAAAAAGAAAACTGTTATGACTTTGAAGATTGGATTATTTTAGCTTTAGAAAAGTTAAAAAAGCATCCCCGTAAATGGAAATATGTAATGGCTGACGAAGTTCAAGATAGTAATGATTTAAATATAGAGATGATCAAACTAATTTCCAAGAATCTTATTTGTGTTGGTGATGTTAGACAAGCGATATATAGTTTTCGTGGAAGCAGTCCTCAATTCTTTTTAAATTTTGATAAAGAATTTAATGGGGCAAAAATACTTCATTTAGATATTAATTATCGTTCTAAAAAAAACATTGTAGACAAAAGTAATAAATTCATAAAACCGTATTTTAAAGATTATAAATATTATTCAGATAGCATAGCAAACTTTAAAGATAATGGAGAAATAAAATATTTTTCTTTTGTGAATAAGTTAGAGGAATCTGAAAAGATATCTAATTTAATAAAAGAAAAGATAACAAAAGGTGAAGATCCTAACAATATCGCTGTTCTCTATCGGTTAAATGATGACTCAAGTTATTTAGAATGTGTTTTAAGAAGAGATAAAATACCTTATTATATTGAGAATGATTCTAGTTTTTTTAAAAGAAAAGAAATAGCTGGAATTATGGGATATTTACGATTAATTCAGAATTCAAAAGATGATGGAGCTTTTTTAGATGTCTGGAATCTAAGAAATATTCCATTAAAATATATGTCAGGTACAATTTTATCAGATATAAGGAAGCAATCAGTAAAAGAAAATAAAAGTTATTTTGAGATTTTTAAAAAAATGGATTTTAATAAAATGTTTCAAATAAGATCAAGAAATGATTTTATAAAAAGCATTGAGAAATTAAAACATAAGAATAAAGTATCTATAAAGCAATTAATAGATGATATAGTAAAAGAATTTAATTTATATCAATGGATAAAAGAAAAATATCCCAATAAAGATGAGCAAGAAGAAAGAAAAGGTTCAATAGACGTTTTGAAATCTTTCATTGTAAATGATGATTTGCAATTTTTTATAGATTTTGTACAAACATCAAATATGAATATTAAGAAAAAAGATAAAGATGGAGTAAAGCTTATGAGTATCCATAGATCCAAAGGACTTGAATGGAAAAGTGTTTTTGTTATTGGAATACAAGATACTAGGTTTCCCAATGCAAGAAATGGCTTGAATGAAGAAGCCAGATTGTTCTATGTTGCTACTACTAGAGCAATTGAGAATCTTTATTTAAGTGAAATTGGCAGAAATAATTCTTTTATATGTCAGTATAGAGATGGTGTAGGCTTACAAAGTAGGGCTGTAGATAAAAAACAATTTAAGAAAGAATTATCTTCTACCACTTATGGCAATTAGTATATAGAAAATATTAGGAGGATTTTAAATGATTTTAGAGTTTGGAAAAGATTATAGAATACGAACAGATGAAAGAAATTTTATTCTACAAAAAAGAGGTGGAAAACCTTCAAAAGCAACACCTGACTACAATATTATAAATCGAAATGAACGCTGGATAGATTGCTTGTATTTTGGTAAGTTGAAATACGCAATAGATCAGATATCTACTGAGATATTAAAAGAGAATACTAACATAAAGATTATATTAAACAAATTAGATGAAGTAAAGAATATCACATGCAAATTCATAAAAGAAATGGAGTCCAGAGGTGAGAAAGTTGAAATGTAATTGTTCTAATTGTGTTTATGCTGGTAGCATATTAAATGATGGGGATCAGCAATGCCTAAGACGAACTCCAAAACTTATTATAATAGAAAAAAAGAATATTTACAAAGAGTGTCCCTGTCACCATTTAAGAGAAACTGAACATTCTGATGATGGATTATTTACACCATCTTTAGAGACGAGACTTATGTTACGACTATTTAAATAATTTTGGATAAATGACTTGTATCATTATGTATGGAGGGATTTAATGAAAAATATGTTTGATGTAACTAAAGGTTGTTATATAAACTCCCTCCAAGCTTCTTTAGTCATGAATCATATGGAGTTTGGAAAGGATATATATACAAAAAAATATCTAGCTTCTCTTGATTATAGTCTAGAACTTATATATCTATACAACATATATAATAAATCGGTAAAGATACTAGATAGGCAAGTTTCTGATGTTATTATAGATATAAAGTTTTCTAGGAATCAAAAGGATAGTAATAATAATGTCATTAGAAATAAACGACAGCTAAGAAAAGAATTGTATGAAAATGGTTTCGTTCTTAATGGAGTAAAGTATATACGGTATAAAAGAACTACTGCAAAATCTCGAAAAGGACATTGTTTATTTATTATAGAAAAATTATATAAAAAAATGATAAATTGGAGTAGATTAAATTTACATTTTGAAGAAAATGAAATACTTGATTTGCCTTCCCTTTTTGCATATGAAAGTTTACCACTGTCTTCAATTGAAGACATTATAGAAATTGATCCTGAGTCAATTTTGATAATAGATGATATTGAAAGTAAATTTTTCAAAAGATGTAGTGTTACAAGATTAAATAAAGAAACTGGCTTATTACAAGCAAAAGATGAAGAAATTGAATTATTTAATAACCTGTTTGATGGACAAAGTTTAGTAGATAAGTCTATTTTTGAAAAGGCTGTTAGAAAAGATAAAGGAATGATGTTACTTAGAAAACAAATGTTTAAATCTTGTGGTTTCAATACAAACATACAGGAATTCTTTGAAGATAATAATATTCTTTTAGTTAAAGATATGTTTGGTGTAGAACATTTAGCAAAAGATATAAAAATGATTATAACTCCATCTTCTTTAAAATTTCTTAAATTTTCATATAAATTCTCTTCAAAAAGAGAATGCTTTGAATATTGGAAAAAACATATTTCTAATGTCTTCGGTATTGTAAAATCAGAACATAAAAGTAAATATAATAATGGCAAAAATAAATTAGCCTACCAACATATTAACAGCTTACCTCTTAATTTCAATGATGTTCAAAATTTAGCACAAGATGAAATAAATTATGTAAAAAAATTAAGAAATGACATTTCTGAATTCAAGAAATATTGTGGATGTTGCGAAGATAGCGGATTATTTATATGTGCTGCTCTTTCAGTAAATGATAATTTCCAATATACAAAATTATTTAAAGATTATAGGAAATATCTAGTAAAAAATTATATAAATAATAACCTAAGATTGGGAAAAATCAAGATACAAAAAGCTGATTATTGTACAATAGTTGGAAATCCTTATGAAATGCTACAAGCAACAATAGGTAAATATAATCCAAAGAAATGTATCTTTTCTGATGGGGAAGTTTATACACCATTATTTAAAGATAGCGAAGAAATTGTTGGTTTTAGAAATCCTCATGTTTGTTCAGGGAATGTTTTATTGGTAAAGAATAAATATGATTGGAGATTAAATAAATATTTTAATTTCACAGAAAATATTGTTGCAGTAAATTTAATAGACTTCCCTTTGCAGGATACCCTGCAAGGATCAGATCAAGATTCTGATACGGTATTACTAACCAATAATAAGATAATATTGAATTCAGCAAAAAAATGTTTTGGAAAGTATAATATACCAGTAAATAGAGTTGAAGCAAAAAAAAAGACAAGAAAATATATTGTTGAAGATATTGTAGATGTAGATTGCACAATATCAGAAAATCTAATTGGACAAATAATTAATTTAAGTCAATTTTTAAATTCTTTATACTGGCATAATAAATTTAATGGTATAAACATAAAAATGCAACAACACATTTATAATTCGATTTCTATTTTGTCTAGCATGAGCCAGATTGAAATTGACAAAGCAAAAAAATTATATGATGTTGACATGAAAAAAATGCTAAAACATATATACACTCAAAAATTTCTTATAAAAGACAAGGATACTCAAAAAATAATACGCCCTGCTTTTTTTAAATATGCTGGTCAATCTAAATCTAGTAATTTTAAATTTATGGATACCCCAATGGATTATTTAAATAAATTAATAAACGATATTCCTCGTGGAAAACATACAAAGCTAATAAAGATAGAGGATATCTGTTGTAAAAGTATAAAAACAAGGGGGTATGCAAATACACAAATAAATTCCATAAAAAAGATTTTTGAAAAAGCTCAAAAACAAATAAATGGTGCGAGAATGAATTGTGAGAATGATAAAGAAAGTGAAAGAAAAACCAAAAATATAATAAGGTGGGTAAAAGCTGGATTAATAGAAAAAATGTCAAATAAAAATATAACTTTACCAACAATGAGAGTTATATTATTCAATTTAGATGATTTTAAAAATTACAAAATGCTTTTACTAGGTACTTTGTTTGTAACTCATAAAAAAGTATTGCTAGAATGTCTAAAAAATGCATAAAATCATTGTAATTTTTTTTGAACACCGCATGAATAAAGGGATAAAGCTATGTTGAAAAGTGGTATTATGGTAGAGATAAAGATAATTCTCTACCTGAGAGTGATTTGGAATAGATCATTTAAAAGGGGGTTTGGTCAGCCTACTGGACATTGTAGACCAAGAAACGTGAGAGTTACTATATTGAATTTTAACTCAATAAAAGTTTCGTTTGTTCTGAAAGGGGAACGCTTAAAAAACCTTAATTTTATTAAAATACAATAGGTCAGGAATTGCTTTTATGTTTTTTAAAGCTATTTCTCCTATTGAATATTTTTCGACTTACGACAATTAGTATATAATATATACATAAGTTTATTTTGGGAGGTTTTATTTTATGGTAAAAAGCGAAAGAACAACAGATTTCAAAATAGAAGGCAAAGGTGAATTGACTATAACTGATACAGGTTTTGATTTTAAAGATGATAAAGGGACAAAAAATATTTCTTTCTCTAAATTAAGAGATATGTTTTCTGGTAAGAATGTTTCTTTTGTATTTAAACAACAAAGGAAAGAAACGCTTTAATTAATAAAGAGAGGTGAAGCTTGTGAATATAAATGGATTAGAAATAGATGATAAATTTGCACAGCATAAAGATGAAGATGATTTTATTTATAAGCTTCGTCTTAATAGTGCTAAATTAGATAAAGAAATTGATGTTGATTGGGAAGATATAGTTGAATTTCTGGATTTAAGCATATCAGGAACACATTTGAGAAAACTTAGTTATGGCTGGAGAGAAGTTTTAGAATACTTCCAACTTAAAGGTGAAGATGGATGGAGCCAATTCAAAAAGTTTTTGCTAGATTTACCTGATAAAAATAGACAATTTAAAGAATTTAAAGGTGAGGAAAATGTTTCAAGTAATTCTAAAACACTTGAAACATTATGTGGATATTCTAGTTGTTTATCTAATCCAGAGGACAAAATTCAAGTGTTTGATAATGGCACAAAATTAACTTTTAATGATGGCAAGAGAGAAGTTAAAATTTCTAAAGATAAAGTTAAGAAAATCAAAGAGTTATATTGTGATGATAATCCTTTGAATATAAATGAGGTTTGCAGAAAACTGAATATTCCTAGAAGAGATTTTAATATGGTGAAGACTGGGTTAAATATAGTACATAATGATGTGCCATATTTGGATCAGGATATTACAGATAATAATATAGACAGTCTTGTTGATACGACTTTAGAAAGAAGAAAAGAAAAGTATTTCATTAAATTGCAGCAACAAGAAATTAGAAAGATGAAACAAGAGTTGGGATACTACAGAAGAGAAGATTATATTTTTAATAATGTAGTTAAAAGACTTAATAGTATAGTCATAACACCTAATAAATATAATGCTAAAATAAAGAAAATTGGCAAGCATAGAGAAGCTTTAATTGATTTAATGGATTTACATTTAGGAATAAAAATTAATAACTACTGGAATAAATATTCTGTTGATGAAGCAAAAAAGAGAGCAGAATTTTTAACCAGACAGGTGATACAAAGGTGTGCCGAAGCAGGAGCGAATGTATTACACTTAAGCTGTTTAGGCGATTTTATTAGTGGACTTATTCATCAAAGTTTACACTTGCAACAAGAAATAGATGTTGCGCAACAAGTTGAAGTGGTAGCAGAGATATTAGAAAAAATGATTGCTGAATTTGCTGATTCTAATGTTTTTGATAAAGTTGTTGTAGCATCTGTAGTTGGGAATCATGGTCGAATGATTCCCCAAAAAGATTCTTCTATAGATAGAGAAAATTTCGAATATCTTATTTATTGGGGTATTAAAAAAGGTTTAAAGAATTTAAAGAATGTTATTTTTGAAGATAATTTTTATGATGATGGAATTATAGTTAAAGAAATTTGTGGAGTTACAATTTTTGAGTGCCATGGTCATAATGGACAAGTAAATAGAATCGCTGGAGATTTAAGTATGATGATTAAAAAGCCAGATGAAATTCATTTGGGGCATTTTCATCAAAATAAAAGTTTTGAAAATATTTGCGTTGAGATATTTATTGGTAGGTCTTTCTCTGGCACAGATGAATATGCTAAAGACAAAAACTTATTTAGCAAAGCTGGACAAAGACTATTCCTTTATGAGGATGGCAAAAGACTAAGTATTCAAGATATTGTTTTTAATTAAAAATATATGGGAAGTTTAATTCTTCCCTATTTTTTTATTATATTATATGAGAAGATATTCATGTATGGAACATGGGCAGATTGTAAATCTGTCGCAAAAGCATTGTAATTTCAATTCTTACCCTTCTCATCAAAAAATGTATAGAAAAGGTGATGTTGTGGCAGTTTTTACCGAATGTATAAAATGTAACAAAAGACAAAAACTATCATCTTTTTATGTAAATAAATTAAATAAAACAAATGAAGGACATGATTTTTGGTGTAAAAAATGTGTGTCAAGCTTTGTAAAAGACAAAAATAGCTTAATTGAATATTGCAAGAAAAATAGAAGACTATTTAAAGAAGATCTTTGGAGTACTCAAAGTGAAAAAATCAAAAATAAATATAAAAATAATTTAGAATTCGAAAATCTTTCTGCTAAACAACAGAAAGATTTTTTATTGAACAAAACAATAAAGGGCTATTTTGGTTCAATGAATAGAGTAAATTATTACTCTTATGATCAAGGTCAAGATAAAGAATTATTAAAAAAAGATATAGTTATAAATAGATCTATTAGTGAAAATGTAAAAGAAAAAGATAAAAAGCCTAAGAAAATATATTCACAAAAATGGATAGGAACATACACTCAAGAACAATTGGATTACTTAAATGATTATTACGAGGATTGTTTAAAAGACTTTAATATTGTTACCAGAAACCATAAAGATTACGCAAGAAAAATTGCTAAAGCAAGTTTAGTCATGGATGAATCTTATAATGACATGATGAATGGTATTAGTGGAGCAGATAAAAGGTATAAAGAAGCAAAAGCTATTTTTGATAGTTTAAGTACATCTGCAAAATTCTCAGAAAAAACCAGAAGCATAAATGATTCTGCTGGTTTTGATAATTTAGGAGAAATTATTCTTAATTTAGAGCAAAATGGATATTTGGCAAAGAAAATTATATTTGATGATCCAGATGATGTTGACAAAATTTCAGCAGACTTTAGGTGGACACTAAATAGCATTGGTGATGGATAAATGAAAAATTTTTCTCAAAAAATATACAAAGAAAACAAAGGGGTATATAAAGATCCTTCTGCTGCTGAAAGTAATAAAATTGTTAAAGAAAACACTGTAGAAAACCCAAAAGAATGGGAAAAGCAGGTTTGGTGGTGGAGACAATATTTGGATATTTTCATAGAAAATTATTTTTCTACAGAGAAATCTCCTGTAAGGTTTTATGATTTTCAAAAAGTTATAGTAAGAGAATGTGGAAATTGCTCCATAGTTCGAGATACAGAAGCTCGTTCTATGGGAAAAACTTTCAAAATGTCAAGAGTATTAGCAGGGCTAGCAATTTTATATCCTCAAAATAAAATACTAATTGTTTCTAATACAGTTAGACAAGCTATTTTAACTGTAAAATATATTAACGACTTAGGTGAAGAAAATGCCAATTTTGCTAGAGAAATAATACAACCTATTAAAATAAGCAAAGATGGAGCTAAAGTAAAATTTAAAAATGGCTCAGAAATTGAAGCAATGGCTATGAACAAAGATGGCAGTAATATAAGAGGAGAAAGAAGGAAGATAATCTATATAGATGAATCAGCTTGGGTTATGAGTAGCGTTATACAGTCTGTTTTAATTCCAATGCTTCGATATAATAGAAAAGTTGTTGAAAATAATAGATTAAAAGGACTTGCTTTTGAAGATTTTTCTTCAAAATTAATAGAAACAAGTTCAGCGTATCTAAAGAGTTGTGACTATTATCAACGATTTAAAGAAACCATACAAGATATTAGAGATGGGTACAAAGATCGTTTTTGTTGTGCTCTGTCGTATAAAACCGCTGTAAGATGTGGCATAGTTGAAGAAGATTTTGTTTTAGAACAGAAAAAGAAAATGCCATTATCTGTTTGGGAAATGGAATGGAACTCTAAATTTGTAGGAGAAACTGAAGGTTCATATTTCCCTTATGATTTAACAGAACCATGTAGAGATTTTTCCCATGTAGAAATACAACAACCTAAGAACTCTATGTCTAGGTATGTTTTATCTCTTGATGTAGCAACATCAGAAGATAAAAAAGCAGATAACGCTTGTATTACTGTTATAAAAATAGTTCCTAAAAATGATGGAACTTATGAAAAATATATTGTTTTCATAAGAACTTATCATGGCTATAGTTTGGAAATGCTTGCAGAGCAAGTTAGGATAACTTGTTGTAGGTTCCCAAATATCATAAAAGTAATTATAGATGCTAATGCAATTGGTGAAGGTGTAGTATCCCTATTAAATATACCTTACGTTGATGATTTAGGACGAGAATATCCTCCTTTAATAAAAGATACTATCGAAGTTTCAGATTCACGAAAGGCTATAAATATTATTAGTGCTATAAAAGCAGATAATAAGAAAAATGAAAATATGGCAGTTCACACTTTATTATTTTTAGAAAATCATTCTCTTCATATACCAATACCTTCTGTAAAAATCAGAAGACAGATTGAAGAACAAAAAATAATAATAAAAGATGATACTGGAACAAAAAGAAAGATATCAAAAGAAGAAGTAGGCGTTTATATAGAAGCTGATGGGTTACAAATGGAAATGGGGAATATTGTTAGAATTAGAACCGCAGCAGGAAATTATTTATATGATGTAAAAAAGAGCACTCAGCATAAGGATAGATACTCTTCTCTTGCTATGGCTTTAGATTTTATTTTTAGTTTAGAAGATAAAAACAGAGGAGATGCTACAGAGAATAGCGGAGATAACTGTTGGGGTAGAAGTATGAATTTTTAGTAAAGGAGGAGTAAAAATAGGTAAAAGAAAAACATCTAAAAACAATATAAGTAATAATTTTTGTTTTGGAGCAAGTCTAGCCGAAGACGACATTGAAAACATTAGGACATATGAAAATAGTACATTTTCTTATAGAGGAATCCCAAGAGGTTATTCTATAGATACTCTTTTGCTAAATCAAGAAAGCAACATAAAACAATTGTTTGAGTTATGCACATATTATTATGCAAAAGAACCCCTCTTAGCCAACTCGGTAAAAAATGTACTTGTACCTTTTAGTATGAGTAGCTGGAAACTAGAAGGAGAAGATGGGGAAATAAAAGACCAGATGCTTGATTATTTAGATAGTATATCAATAGACGATTTATTGAGAGATTTGTTTCATGATTTCTATGTATATCAAAATCTTTTTGGATATATAAAAGAAAATGGTACTCCAGAACTTTTTGCTCCTTGGAGAATAAAGGTATCTTCTATCGCAGAAAACGGAAATCCTGTTTTGGAATTTAGCATAACAGAGATACTTAATAAGCCATATTCTATTACAAATCAAGAGTTTATAGACACTATTTCTAAAGCTTATGATGGTTACCCAATAGAAGTTGTTAATGCAATAAAAGGCAAAAATTGGTCAAACTCTGGTACTGGATGGATTCAATTAAATCCAAAGCATACTTTTTGTATACAAGCTGTAAAAAGTAGATGGAGCAAATATGCAACTCCTGTTATTTGCTCTGCCTTAGAAGCTTTAGGTAAAAAACAGCTTATAAGTATATATGAAGATAGTCAATTAAATAATGGAATGAAATCTTTTCTTCAAGTAAATGTTGGAGATAAAGACCATAAGAAAACTATAAATATAAATGATATTGAACAAGTTGGGAAAATATACAAAGATGCAATTAATGGTTATCCTCTTGCTGTTGTATCTTGGAATGTAGACTCTCAATGGAAAAATATGGATACAAAAAGTCTGTTTGATAAAAATAAATATCAAACTGTAAATGAATCCATTCTTAGTTCTATTGGTATATCTGCTATAGTTGTTACGGGAAATGGTGGAAGTGGTTCTTTTGCTCAGGCAAGTATAAATCTTAGTACTTTAGCGAAAAGGATAAAAGATGGTCAAAACAAAATTGCAAAATTTATAAATTTACTTTTAAAAAGAAAATTTTCAGGAAGAAGTAGTACTTCGGATGGAATTCCTTCCTTTAAATTTGAATCCCTAAATTTACAATCGGAAAAAGATTTTAGAAGTGAAGTTATGCAGCTTTATACTTTTGGATTATTAAGTAGAGAAACGACCTTATCTGAATTAAAATTCGATTTTAAGCAAGAAAAGAAAAGAAGAGAAAGTGAAAATAGTGAAAATTTAGATATTGTTTTCTCTGTTCCACCATCATTTAATCATCAAAGTTCAAATAGTAGTGGAAGACATGAAGAAGAAAATTCAGATAAAGATAAAAGTTTATCTGGTAAGCAGCCAAAGCCTAGCACAGTATCGAATTAAAATTTCGTTAATAGTAAAATTATATAAAATGGCTTTTTTATTTTTAAAAACTATATAGTAAGAAGGTGAAATTTTGCCTGAAAAATTTAAATGCAAAAGCAAAAGAATTATTTCAATTGCAGAGAAACAAGTTGGTTCAGATCTTTTTCTTATTATAGATTTTCTACTAAATGACACTAATACCAATTTAAATGGTGTAAGATATTCAAAAGAATTTTTACAAGAGATAGTTGATAACCAAGAAGAATATGTAGGACTTCCCCTTAAGGTTGATTTGAATAATTTAGTAAGTGGTAATACTGAAAATCTTACCCACAATTATTCTCCAATAACAAATAAGTTTTATAATCAGATGATAGGTTCATTTGTTAAATTTTATAGTACTAAAAGTGATGATGATATATATGAGCTAGCTGGTCAGGTAAGAATACCAAAAGAATTTAAAGATGCTTGCGACATTATACAACAACTATATGAAGATGAAGCTCTTTTTGTAAGTTACGAAATTCTCGTTGGGAAATATACAGAAGAAAATAATGGAGAAATTAAATTTGTTGATGTTGACGAGTCAAATAAATTGAGTGGTTATTCAATTGTTAGTACTCCTGCCGTTGTATCTGCAAAAGCCACAAAATTAGTTGCGGAATTATTAAATATTAAGGAAAGTGAGAATGAAATGGTAAAAAAAATTAACCCTTTAGAGTGGGAAGAGAAAATACTTGCAGAACTAAAAAAGTCTTATAGAAGAACAGAGATTGCAGAATTAAACTATAATCAAGTAATGCTGAGTTTAAGAAGCCAATTAAAAGATAATTTAGGTGATTGCTATTGGAATTTTTATATTTTCTCAAATGGTGTAGATTTTCTTGTAATGGAGAATTATGATGATGGTTCTTTAGTAAGAATTGATTTTACTGTTGATGGAGATAATGTTGTAATTTTAAATGTCTATCCAGTAACTATAAAATATGACTCTATTGAAAATGAGGAGGAAAACGAAATGGCAGAAAAAAAGAAAAATCCTAAAAAGAAGTTAAATGATACAAAAGAAACTGATTCGGATTCAAAAAAAGATAAAGCAGATGATGAGGGAGATGATGAAATGTCTAGTGCGGAAATAGCTGCAAAATTAGAGTTAGAAAAAGTTAAAAGACAAGATGCAGAAAAAAAATTGGAGCAAGCCAATAAAAAAATAAGTACTTTATCAGCTTCAGTTTTGGAAAAAGATAAAAAATTAAAAGATATGGAAGAGCTAAAAGCAGAAAATGAAACTTTAAAAAAAGATAAAGCAGAAAAAGAGTTAGCTGAGAAGAAGATAGCTTTAAAAGCAAAATATGAGAAAATACTTTCAGAAGATACTATGAAAAAGTCAGAAGTTGCAGAAGCTTTAGAGAAAGGTAACGAAGATACTCTCCAAAAAATAGTTGTAGCAGAAGCTTTAGCTTCTTCAGAGAATATCGAAAGACAACCACTAGGAACTCGTATTACAGATAATGCATCCATAAGTGACAATTATATGGTAAGTTTTTTTGGCAAGTAGCATCTTATAACAATTAGTATATGAAAAATATTAGGAGGATTTTTAATATGGCAGGAATGGTTACTATGGGCAACCACAATTATTTAGGTACAATAGAATTAGATAGTAGTGTTAAAGATGGTGTAGAAAATGGTTCTTTTGTTTGTGTTAACTTTGCAGATAAAACAGCAAAACCATGTACTTCTAATACCCAATCAGCATGGTTTGTTGAAAATTTAAATGATAAAACAGATGAAGAACTTATAAATAAAACCGATCATGATTTAACAATAAATGCAGGTGAGAAACTTAGATTGCATAAACTTTTACCTGATGAGCATTTCCAAACAACAAAAGCGGTTGATGGAGATTCCCTAAAGGAAGGAGACGTTGTAGATGTAGGTACAACTGGTTTAATTACTAAAACATCTGGTACACCAGCTCAAACATTTACAATAGATTCTATAGAAACAATATGGGGTGAAAAAACTTTTTGTTGTATAGCAAATTAATTTTTCAGCTTATAGCAATTAGCATATAAAGGAGAAATGATTATGTCAGAAAGAAAAGTTACTCGACATGGAGATGCAGTTAGAATATTTTCTGCTGCGGCAAAAGGAAAATTAAAAAATAGAGTGGAATTAGAAAATGCAAACAGAATAATGAATAAACTTGCAATGAATCCTACTCCTCAAAATAGGTATATGATTGCCCAAATTGTACAATATTCTGTGGAAAATGTAGTTGATGAGGAAACTCAATTTTTAAATCTTATAGCTGATACAAAATTAGATTTAGAGCCTAATGAAAAAGCAGAATTCAAAGTGAAATTAAGAGGAGTTAGAGCTTTTTATTGTGCAAAAGGCAGTACAGTAGAAAGAAGCACAATTTCTCACAAAAATGTACTTCTTGATACCGAAGCTGTTACCGCAATACCAACTATATCAGATATAGATATGAGAAGTGGTAGAGTGAATTTTCAGGAAGTGGTTCAGGATGCAGCTATCGAGATGAACAATAGAATGGTTACTAGAGTTCAAAGTGTTTTACAAAAGGGTATTAGTACATTGTCTAATCCAAATTATGCAACAGGAACAGGATTAGTAAAGGCTACATTAGATGCTCAAATAAGAGCTTTTCAAAGACTTGGTATGCCTGTGTCTTTAGTTGGTGATATAGAAGTTGTTTCAAAACTAGGGGAATTAACTGGTTTTGTTACTGCAAATTCTAATGGAGTAACACAGCAATTTGATCCAATGCTTATAAATGAGCAAAATAAAAATGGTTTTATAGGAACTTATAATAATTGTAATGTCATACAGCTTACAAACCCATTTTCATCAGGATCATTTAGTAATACTATTTTAGATAAGAGCCTTTTATATATTGTCCCAACAGGTCAAAACGATAAAAGATCCCTAAAAGTAGCAAAAGAAAAAGCAATTCCAACTATAGATGATCTCCACTTAGAAGATAGATCCTACGAGATGAGAATGGATGCTGTTTTTGGTGCTGGGTTAGTATTTGGAGATAAATGCTATATAGGAGCGTATAAAGATCTTTCTATTTCTTAATCTAAGTAGAGAATTTTTTTAATTCTCTACTTATTATTTGTATAAAGAAGGAGTTAATATAATGGCGAATACTGAAAAAAAAATAAAAGTAAAAAATTCCACAAAGCATGATGTTGGAATTAAGTTTTTAGATGGAATTAGAAGTATGAATATAAAACCTAATGTAGTTGTCTCTCTAAAGGAAGAAGATCTCGATTATCTTAATGCTGTATCAACTATATTTTTAGGCAAAAGTTTAGAAATTTTAGATAAAGATAAAAAAAATGAGATCTTTGGAGATAATACAAACCAGAAAATGTCTCTATCTCCAGTAGAAATAAAAAAGATATTTGATATGTCTCTTACTGATATGAAAAAAGAATTAGATAATATTACAGAAGATGAATTAAAGTTTACTATATGGGATACAGCAAAAGAAGTTGTAGAAAATTTAACTGCTAGTAAAATAAAATATTTGTCAACTTTCTGTAACAGAGATGTTGAGGAATTAAATATTTCATCTAAAAATAATTCTGCTAAAGAAGAGAAATAAAGGAGGTAGTGTTTTGCCTTCCTTAGAGTATTTAAAACAAGATTTAGAAGAAGAATTAAAACCTTTTGTAAAAGAAATGAATATATTTTTACAGAATATAGATTATTGGCATTATCTAAAAAATGGGCTTAAAAGATTATATGTAGATAAAGGTATTGGAGATAGGTTTAAAGTAGAGTGTAAAGAGATAAAAAATATAAATTCAGAAGAAATTATTGATATAAAAATTTCTAGAGATATAAATTTAACTGAAGAAGAATACATAAAAATCTCTTCAGAACTTAACTTTTTTAAGTGTGCAAGGAGTAATTACATTGACATTGTTAGTTATACAACAGATGCTTTGTCGATAACTAATGCAGATAAACCATATAAAAATTTAAATGAAATCATAAAAGAATTAGAAAATAGACTATTAGATATAGGTTTTTCTTTTAGCTTATCAAAAACATAAGAAGGTGATAAAATTGAACTTTTATATACCACCTCATATAAATGAAAATTTTCAAGATTCTTTGAATTCACCTATAGCAACCTCTTTCATTCTAAATTCAAATTCGCAGAATATTATTAAAGCTATAGTACCAGAAGTAGATCATAGACTAAAAAGTGGTTCATCAACAAAAGGAACAAAACCAATCTACGCAGATATAAATTTTAAGTTAAACCTTGGAGATTATCTTCAAGCAGGTGATGATGAGATTTATATTGTTTCACAATTAAAGATAGAAAAATTCCCCAGATGCTATAGAATTCTAACCTCAGTTATTAATTCAAAAATAGATTTTTTAAGGCTTCAAGAAGCAACTGTAGATAATAATGGTACAATTTTAAAACAGAAAGGTTGGAATTCTATTTTTGAAAAAGAATTCTTATGCTCTATTGATTCTCAGAACTTTGCATTCAAAGCAAATAGTACCTCTATAGGGCTTGAAGCAAGTAATGAAATATCAATTCAAACTCAATTTAATTTTTATACAAAAAAATTGAAAATTGGAGATAGATTATATTGGGGTACAGTTCTATATGAAATAAGTTCATTTAATTTTTCACAAGTTGATATAAACTTCAATAAAGGTTTATTAACAATAATAGCTAGGAGTATAACATTATGACAGTCAAAATTGATGAAAAAAGACTAATAAACGCTATAGTAATAGCTTTAAACAAAAAAATAGATGATGTTTGTAAAATTTTAATAGAATTTATTGTTGCAGAAATCTATCAATCTAATGCTGGTAATCCAGAATGGAAAAATGATGTAATACAATCCATTAAATTTAGAAGTGCTGTAAAATCAAATGCTCTTGTGCGAGAAATAGGCATTTTAAATCAAAACGAAGGAACTATATATAAAGCTATGTTAGAGAATTATGGTATAGGACAAAAAGCAGATATAGAAAATAATCCTTACATAGAAGAATATTTTAATTCAAGTTATTATAATAAAACAAGAGACAATATGAAAATTTACAGCAGACCAAATGAACCTATTTTTGATCCTGATGAAAACGCTTGGAAACAAAGTTGTGCAAAAAGTCGCTATGAAATTCCAGCTTTTTCACAAGGACAAGAAGGCTCGCATTTTTGGGAAGATGTTTTTGGTGCTTCAAGTGGATTGGCAGAAAGTTATTTTAATGAAGCTATTCTTGATGCGATCAATTCAGTAAATTTTGCGGACTATCTGTTAGTAAGAAGTGATTGAATTTATGGGTATAACAGAAGATTATGCTTCTATAACAAAACTATTAACAAATGATTTAAGACTAAAAACATTAATGAAAATACCAACGGAAGATATTGATAACTATGGAAAGTTAGTTACAGAATATTTTATAGAAGGTAAAATTTCATATGTTCCTATTACCAAAAATGATTCATGTAGAATAAAATTTTATGCAGCCCCCTCATTAAGCACAAATAATATTTTTATTAAAAGAGAAACTTTAGTTATAGAAATATATATCCCAAACGAAATTGATAGAGATGAAAATAACTTTTTTAAAAGACGAGGAAATAAAATTGTTGATAGGCTTATACATCTAATTCATAATAAAAGAGTTGCACAAAAATTATTTTTGTTAGAAAATCACAATGAGCTTCCATCCAGTACACCAAATTATTCTAGGATGTTTGTTCAATTTTTATATAAAAAAGTTTATGGGAATTAACTCATAAACTTTTATTTTTTAAGGAGGAAGGTTAATGTCAGAAAAAAATGTAACAGGTTTTATTGCAGATGCTCCAAACGTATTGATAAGATCACGAAAAACCAGAGCCACTTATACTAATCTTACAGCTACTTCTGGAGAAATAACTTTTGGAGGAGATACATTAAAGGTAACAGGTGGATGGAGCTTTTATAATTTAGCAGAAATAGATAAAAGCAAAAGTATAACAGGAAAATTCACAGATGCAGAAATGAATATGTCTTCTCTTGCAATTGCAAGTGGTGGTAGTGTATCACAAGGAAAAAGCGAGTTTGAAATTTTTGGAGATTCATACCAAGTAAATGACGAAGGAAAAATTACTATAAACGATATTGTAAAAGATGGTTCTTTAAGGATAAATGGATATGAACAAATTGCTGATGGAAATGTTGGAGAAGGACAATTTAAAGTTAGTATAGGAAAAAGTTCAACAATTGTTGAATTACCTCCTTCTGATAAAGGTACAATTGTATCCCCATCTTATACTATAGATGTAGACAATATTACTTCTTTATCTGTACAAACAGATGATTTCCCAAAATCAGGGGAAGTTATTATTGATTTCCCTGTTTATGCTGGAAGCGAAGAAGATGAACAAGAAATTACAGGTTATTTACAAATTATAATTTATAAAGCAAAGATTCTCCAATCAACAAAGGTTGGAGGTAATTATAAGACTGCATCAACATTTGATGTACAAATTAATGGTCTTGATCCTAAAAGACCAGATAAAAAAATGTATGATATTAGATTTAAGCCAATTTCTAATACTGTAGATACAATTCCTCCAGCTATATTATCAGTAGTTCCAGCAGATAAATCCACTTCAGCAACTAATGATATAATTTGGACATTTAATGAGCCTATTGATCCTGCTACAGTAACTCTATCTAAATTTTCTCTTATAAGTACTGATGGTTCAAATATAAAGGGTACTTTAACACTATCAGATGATAGAATGACTGTAACATTAAAGCCTAATGTTGCTTTAAATACTGCTACAAAGTATTTAGCAACAGTAAGTGGAGACGTTACAGATTTAGCAGGGAATAGATTAGGAGACAATTTCACAACATCATTTACTACTGCCACATCTTAAGACAAGGTATAAGCCTTGTCTTTATACATATAAAATCAAATAATATTTTAGGAGGAAAAAAATGGGACAAAAAATAGGAATAGGTAATAAAGAATACGAGATAAAACCTGTAAAAATGAAATATATAAAACAGAACTTTTATGCTGATTATTTGCTTATTAAAAAATATGGTTTTTTAAATCTTGTAAGCAAATTTGTTGATGGGGAAACCATTATTATAAATTTTTTAAAGGCAGTTTTTGATAAGGAAGAGCTTCCAAAAGAATTAATTGATAATTTGAACAGTCCTATTCTCAAAGAAATACTAGAAGAAACAAAGAAAATAAATGAAATTGATGATGAACAGAAAAAAAACGAAAAAAGGACTCCAATGATGAAGGAATAACTCTTAGACGAGGTTATTCTTTACTTGGAGTCCATTGTGGATTTACAGAATCAGAAATAGATAACTTTTCGTATGTATTTTTTAAAGATTGTATCGTTGATTTAAGCTTAAAAGTAAGATATGATGGGATAAAAGGCTTAATAGGAAATTCTTATGCTAAAGATGCAGTCAAAATAATACAGGAATATAATCCTATAGAATTTAAATTATCTAAAAGCCAAAAGAAGCAAAAACATAAGCTAACTTTAAATGATATAAAAAATATACAGCCTCTTATCTAATAAAAAACCGAGTGAATTTTCACTTGGTTTTTTTATCCTTTTTAAAAAATAATTCCTCTGTTTCTTTTGAACGATATGGTACAACATTTTTCTTTTTAAGTAATTTAAAAAATATAAAACTCTCTATTATTAAAAAAGAAACTGTAAGTAGTCCTGTAAAATCACTATTCCAATTGAATTTTATCCCAACTATAAAAATTATAATTGCTGGTGAAAAAACCAGTACATAAGGAAAAATTGCTCCTAATAAAAAACAACATATCAGCAAAACAATTGCTAGAATAATCATTTTTATTACCTCCCTCTCATTTTGAATTATACATATTTTTTACATAATGTCAATTTTATCTTTTAAAAGGAAGTGATTTTTAATGGAATCTAATAACGGTGAAAAGTTTATTGGTAGATTAACCTTAGATTTAAATAAACTAAAAGAAGATATAAGTCAGGCTAATAAAATCTTAGAAGATTTATCTAAGGTAAAAATCGACTCTATAGATATTGAAAGTGGTAAAAAATCCATAGAAGTTCTTCGTTCTATAGAAGCAGAATTCGAAAAGCTAAAGACTGCATCTGGAAAATCTTTTGATTCAGATATTTTTAGGAATATAGAAGAACAATTAAGCAAACTTGGAATAACACTTGATTCGAATACAACAAAAATCACAAAATTTTATAAAGGAACATCAGAAGAAGCAAAAAACGGAGCAAACACATTCAAACAAATAACAGAGCAAATAGACGAATTGGGCAGAAAATATCAGGAAATAAAGAACTTAGAAATTAATGAGAATGGAGAAATTTTAGATAAAGGATCAGTTACAAAAGTTACCGAAAATCTTGAAAAAGAAGAAAAAGCTCGTAATGAAATTCAAGCGGCGATTAAAAAAACAATAAATGCTAGAGAAGAAGAACGAAGAACTATTGAAGAGAATCAAGCTAAAAATATAAACAAACAATTAGACCAAGAAGAAAAAGATAGACAAAAGATTGAATCAGAAATTTCAAAAACAATAAATGCTAGAGAACAAGAACGAAGAATTATTGAAGAGAATCAAGCTACAGCTATAAATAAAAGTTTAGAACAAGAATATAGAGATAGACAAAAGATTACAGAGCAACTAGAAAAACAAAGGGTTGCAGAACTTAAAGAGTACACTCAAATTCAAGCTAATAGTTCTGCGTATTTAAAGTTATCAGAAAGTATTTCTCAGATATCAAGTAAATCAAGTTTAGCAATGGGATCAGGAAACGCAAATAACACTTTTCTTGATAGAATGAAAATTTCAGCAGCTTACGCTGGTTCTGCTGTTGTTATTGCATCAGTAACGGGAGAAATTAGAAATGCGATTAGCACCAATACAGAGTATGAAAAAAACCTTGTAGACCTAGGTAGAGTCTTAGATAGTAATAAAAAAAGTCTACAAGATTTTGGACAATATGCAGTTAGAACCTCAAAAGAATTTGGACAGGATCTTGGGGGTATACAAAGTGCTATGTCAAGCTTAGCTGCACAAGGTGTTAGTGCTAAAAAAGACTTAGAAAGTATGACAAAGACTGTTTCATTAGGGTTAAATACTAGTGAAATTACAAACTCTAATGAGATGGTTCAATTGTTAGTATCATCAATGAAGCAATTAGGAATTAATTTTTCTGACTCAGAAAAAGTTTTGGATAGCTGGAATAAAACCGCAGATATTAGCATGGCAAAAACCGCAGATTTTGCTCAGGTTACAGATAAAGCTGGTATGACATCAAAAGATATGGGTATTAGTTTAAATCAATTAAATGGTATTACTGCTGTGCTAGCTGACAATACTGGGAAAAGTGGAAACGAAATAGGTGATGCTTTAAAGTCTATGGAAAATAGACTTGAACGCCCCAAAACATTAGAGACTTTAAGAGGTTATGGTATTGAAGTAATGAAAGATAAAGACCATTTTAAAGATTTTGGAGATATAGTAAAAGAAGTTTCTTCAGCACTCGATAAATTTGGAGATAACACTACTCAGAGCAATAGTATTTTAGATGCTTTGGGTGGGACAATGAGAAAAGACTGGATTGATGTTTTAGCGAAGAATTGGAAAGATGTTGATAAATTCGCTAAACAATCTGCCAATAGTGCTGGTTATTCTGCTAAAAAGAACGCTCAAGCAATGAGTACTGTAGAAAAACAAGTAAAAGTTCTTGAAGCTTCGGTAAAAGAATTTTTTGTTACTCTTGGTCAAAGTGGTGGATTGACAGAAATTAGAACCGTTGTAAATGGTGCAAATGATGTTGTTCAAGCTCTAGAAGGAGTAAATAAGGGTTTTGGTTCACTTTTATTGCTTATTCCTCAAGTAGCCTTAGCAATAAAAGGTTTAAATTTTGCTTCTAACGCTATAACAGGGAAATCATGGAAACAGTTGTTTAATGATCATGGTGGTGAATCAACTGCTTCCATAAAAGCTTACAGTTCTGCTGTAAAAAGCGTACAAAGAGATGTCGCATCAGGTAATATAACTTTGGAAGAATCCGCAACAATTTTAGATGTTATTAGACAAAAGGTAGGTTTAAGTAAGGCTCAAGTAGATATATTTGCAGCAGCAGAAGAAAACTTAAAAGCTAAGGTCGCAGCAGGAACAATGACAGAAGAAGAAGCGTCAGAAGCCTTAGAAGCAATGCAAATAAAAATGAAAGCGACTACTGTTTCAGCAGAAGAAGCTAGTTCTGCAAATAATGCGCTTTCTGTTGCTCAAAAGTCAGCTACTTTAAGTACCATGGGACTTAATTTAGCATTAGGTGGTATTGTTGGTGCATTAACTATAGGTTTGTCTATGGCTATATCAGACATTATCGAAAAACATGAAGAGCAAAAGCAAAAAGTAGATAAATTAAAACAGGGCTATGAAGATTTAACAAAAGCCATGAAGGACAACTCTATCACAGCAGATAATGACGATTATAAAAATTTAGAGAAGGAACAATCAACTTTAGAAAATGCTTTAAAAAGAAAAGCAGAACTAGAAGGCAAAATCAATTCTGTAAATAAATCTAAAAAAAATGATAAATGGGGAAATTCATTAGGCGATACAGGAAAACTTAAAGATTTTCAAAGTGAACTAAACAAAGTAAATAAGGTAATAAGTGAAACTCAAAAAAATTTAGACACTACTGGATATTCTTATGATAAAACTACTGGTAAAATCAAGCTCTTATCAGAAGCATCTGAACAAATTGCTAATAATAAAAGTATTGAGGGTGTTGCTAGAGATCTTACAGAGAATTCAGATAAAGCAAAAACTTCTATAGGACAGCTAATACAATCCTATGTTACTTTATATAAACAATCAGATAAAACAGCCTTGGAATCACAAAAGCAAAAAGGTTTAGCACAACAACTAGCCTTAGTATTTGGTGATTTAACTTTATCAACAGATAAGAATGGAGACACTATTATAAAAAACGCTTCAGCTCTACAAAAGGATACTGAAGCCTTTATAAAAGGAAATGCTGTAGTTAAAGATGCTATATTAAATGATAAGGAATTGCAACAAGCACAAGAAAAAATAAATAAAGCCATACAATCTACTACAAATAGCTACAAATCATATTTATCGTATTCAAATCAAATTGAAAGAAATAACAAACTTGATGCACAATCTGTAGCTGATATAAAAAAAAATCATCAAGAGTTAGTACCATATTTAAATAATACTAAACAATTGTATAGTAAAATACAACAGGGAATTAGTTCTTTTAAAAATACTGTAGTTATGTCATATGCGCAAATGCAAATGGCAGAACAAAAGAATTACTCAAAATTGGGAGCAGAATATCAGCAATATACAAAGCTACAGAGACAAATAAGTAAGAATAAAGGTTCATCCAAAGAATTAGCTGATGCTAAAAAGCAAGTTGGTAAAATCGCTCAGGATTTAGCAAATAAAATAAAAGGGCTTAGTACTGTAACAGATAAAAATGGAAATGTAACTCTTAAAGCTGGGAATAAAGAAAAAGAAATTATAAAAATATTAAAATCAGAAGGTAATACCTATAAAGAATTAGAAAAAATAAAATTAGGTAGTTCAAAATCTACAACCATGATAGAGGATGGCAATACTGCTGTTACTCAGAAACAAGCTCAATATCGTATAGGTTATTATACTAAAGAAGCAAAAATGATAGCTGCAAAGGCAAAAGTAAAAATAAATGCTTCAACTTTAGAGATAAAGGCTGGTCAAGCTTTAACTTCTAAGGCTCAAAAAAACGCAAAAGAAAGAATAAAAGCATTACAAGAGGAAATTGATTCCCTAAAGGAAGCTTCAAAGGAAATTGACAAGCTGTTTGAACAAGCTCAAAGTGCTGCTGACTCATCAATGAATACAGTAGATTCAGATAACATTGGTGACTATGCATCTGAAGATGCGGCAGAAAAGGCTGAGGAAAAAGCAGAAAAGGCTGAGGAAAAAGCTGAAAAAAAACAGCAAGAAGCTGAAGAAAAAGCTGAACGTCAACGAGAAGAAACTCAGAGAAAGGCTGAAGAAGCTCAAAGAAAGGCTGAAGAGCAACAGAGAAAGAGTCTCGAAGAAGAAAAAAAACACATGGATGAAGCTTTGGAATCAAGCTATAAGATAGAAAAACAACACCAGCAAGAAATAATAGATATGTATAAATCTCAACTAGATGAATTAGAAAAAAAACATGCCCTTCAAGAATCTAACAATGAACAACAAGAATATGAAAACAAACTTCTTGAGGATAAGCAAAAATTAGAAAATGCCCAAACAGAAAAAACTGTTAGGGACATAACAACAGGACAATGGATTACTGATAGTGATGCTATATATGAAGCACAAAAACAACTAAATGAAGATCAAAAAGAATATGATCAATGGAAAGAGGAACAAGATTATAAACAGCAAGAAGACACTTTAAATGGGCAATTAGAATCTGCTCAAAGCAAAATGGATGAAATAGAAAATAATTATCAAAATCAAAAAGATAATGTTGATCAATCTTATGAAAGTAAAGAAGAAGCACTTGGTGGATATGTTGATGGAACTGATTATGTTCCTGAAAGTGGTTTTTATGATTTAGTTGAAGATGGTAAACCAGAATTAGTTGTAAAATCTAGCAAACAATTTTTACCAAAAGGCTCAATGGTAATAAATAATGAAAATTTAAACAAACTAGGTTCTATTACAAGCAATCAGGCAACAGAAAAAGCCCCTAGCCCAAATAGCTCAAATGATATAAATGAAATTTCTGTTAACGCAAAACCAATAGTTTCTTTAGTAAAAGATATAACTAAAAGCTTACTGTCTTTCGAAAAAAATTCTTCAAATTTTAGTAAGAATACCTTAAAAAATATTGGGGATGCAATTACCGATAATAAAGAATTAACTTTAACTCCACAACAAAAATTTCAACAAGATATAGATAAAACTATTTCTCAATTTGTTAATAATACAATAAATTATGGTAAGAATAGTGATAAAAATATTGGACAAGGAATATCTGATGAAAAGCAAAATGTTATAGACCCTATTAACCTATTAACTGCTGAAGAAGCACAACTTTTAAATGATTTTTCTAAAAGTTGTGCTTCTTATGGCTCAGATTTAGTTACTGAACTAGGTAATGGAGTAAAGAGTAGTGAAGATAACCTTACAAATATTGTTCAAGATCTAACTCAGAAAGTAATAACTAAATTTAAGGAAGGCTTTGGGATACATTCTCCTAGTAGGGTTATGTATGAGATTGGTGATTACTTAATGCAGGGCTTAATAAATGGTATGTCTGATAATGATGTAACAGAATTTATTAAATCTCAAGTTTCAAGTGCGATAGGTGTGGCTGGTGGAGCAGCAAGCGGAAGTTTATCAGAGTGGATAAGAACCGCCATGTCTTTAACTGGTGTTGGAGAAGAGTGGTTTGCACCATTAACACAAATTATTGAACATGAATCTGGTGGTGACCCTAATAGTATAAACCTTTGGGATATTAATGCTATAGAGGGACACCCCTCAAAAGGTCTTATGCAACTAATAGACGAGAATATGCAAGACTGGCATTTACCTAATTTACCAGATGATATTTATAATCCAATATCAAACATAGCAGCAGGTATAAGGCTTATAGAACATGATTATGGAAACATATTTAATGTTCCAGGCATTAAAGCTTTAGCAGCAGGGAGACCTTATGTGGGTTATGCTAGAGGTGGAAAAGTTGAAGATAATGGTTTGGCTACAATAAATGAATATGGTCAGGAAATGAGAATGTTAAATGCAGGAGATCAGGTGGTTACTGCGCAAAAAACTCAAAGTATAGTTAATTTTGCTGAGAATATTCCTAATTTAATGGCGTCTATAAGAACACCAAAAATTATTTTACCTAGTAGTTTAAATGTTAATGGAAATAGTCCTAATTCTAGTGGATTAGCTAATCAAAGAGTCTTTCATATAAATAACCTAAATGTCCAAGCGAATGATGCAAAACAACTAATAAAAAGCTTGGAACTAATGGTTGAAACAGGAGATTATTAAAGTGTTAGGTTTTAAAATCTAACACTTCTTTTTAATAGGAGGTTATTTAAATGGCAACAATTTTCCAACCAAGTTTTATGTATCCTTATGGTTCTTGTGTAGATTTAAGTGAAGATATCGTTGTTTCTGCAAAAGTTAATGGTATAAAAATAGATTCATATCAATTAAAATTCTATAAAAACGTAGATGGCTCTCTTCTGTGGGATAGTGGAAAAGTTTCATTATCCACTCCACTACCAACAAAAAATCAAAAATATTTAGAAGTTAAAATATCAGCTAATACTATAACTTTTAAGGGTGAAATAAAATGGACTTTAACTTACTGGAATGGTGACGAGTCTATTACATCTCAAGAAAAGATTTTTTACAATATGACAACCCCTATTATAAATCTCTCTTTACCAACTCAGCTTGCTTCTTCGCAAGTCTCTTTTACAGCTACATATTCACAGGCAGAAAATATACAACTTAAGAGTTGGCAAGCAGCTTTATATCCTGTTAGTTATAGGCTTGATGGTGGTCATATTATTGAAAGAGCTGATGGATCGGTTTTAGATAGTGGTCATATTACAGATTTGATAAATAAAAGTGTTGAAAAAAGATACAGTCTAGATGAAGGACATATAAATGATTTAATTGAAAAAATAAAAAAATCTGGTGAGGAGGGTTAATTAAAATGGCAAATAATGTTGATATTATAAGATGCGCATGGGGTTATGAAAATGAAATTCCTGATGTGTTACCAGATCGAATTCAAATGGTAACTAGAGATACAGGTAAAGTTATTATAGGCAATAATGGAACAAATATTGTTATACCTACACAAAAAGATTTATTAAATGTAGAAACAGCGATAGATGATGTGAAAAATTCAGTTTCCTTAGCAGTTCAAACAGCTAGTAATGCACAAGCTATAGCTAGTGACGCTAAAAATACAGCCGAAAATAATTGCGAAAAGATTATAGCGTGTACTACTCAGAATAGACCTGAAATAAATGGAATGCCAATGACAATTTTTGATACAACACTAAACAAACCTATATGGACAAATAAATCATTATCAGGATGGGTAGACGCTACAGGCACATCAGTTTAAAAAAGATAAAATAGCAATTTTATATAAAAAATGGTGGTGTATAAATGATAGTAGAATGCGCTGATGCCCCAATAAAACAGACAGATAAAGAATTTTGTTATGATATAAATGCTAACTTTGATGGACTTTTAAATAATAGAACTTATAAAGTAGTTTTTAAAGCAGAAACTCAAAATCCTATAAATGGCGAGGGAATGAAGCTTGAGGGTAGTGGAACATTTTTTACACAATATGAAGAGATGAAATTAAATCAAAAGCCAAAAGTTACACAATTAGATGAAAAAGGTGGAGTAAAAATAGATTTTTCTAGCTTGGTTACAAACAATGGAACATTAGATGGAGATTATTCTTTTATAAATAACTTTATTTTTTATGAAAATGAAGCTTTATCGTTGCCAGCAAAAACAACACTAACTTATAAGGATAGTGTAATTCCATCCATGGGTAGTATTAATTTTACTATTAAGCTAGACTTACAATTTGATGGTTTAATTTGTAGTTCAATAGATTTAAAATATAAATTTGGGTATTCTAGTCAAAATAGGAAGTTCTATTATACAATAAATGATTTTACGATATATAGCGAAGTTATCAGGATAACTGAAAATCCTTTTTTAGTTATCCTTTTATCTGATCACTTTATTATAAAACAATATAATATTTATAATTATTTAGATAATATTAAAAATTTCAATTTAGATGATTTGCAAACTTTCCCATTAGATTTTATGGTTCAAGAAAACAAATGAGGTGATTTGTATGGAAGTAACAAACAGCTTTGGTTTTAAAAAACCAGCTTTTGGACAAGATCAAAAAATTTTGGATTTAGTAAATATAATAAGAGATAATGCAGATATATCAGAATCTCAATTAAAAAGACTTTCTGATGCTTTAAATGTTTGGGGGAGTCATAATGGATCAATAGTGTTTTACCAAGAAGATCCAAATAAAATTTATATACAACCAGCTCAAGAAGTTGTTATAAGAAGCTCCTACTCTAATGGTTCACATAACTCTGATGCCAAATTAACTGTAGTAGGAGATCTTTATGTATCTGGTGCAAAACATAGAACTGTAAAAACGAAATGCTATGGAAAAATAGGATTAAATGCTTATGAGACAGCAGATTGCTTATTTGGAGATGTTGGCGAAAGTAAATTGGTAAATGGCACATCAACAATAGAATTAGACAAAGTATTTTTAGAAACAGTAAATACAAAAGATTGTTCATACCAAGTATTTTTGACAAAGTACGGTAAGGGAGATATATGGGTAGAAGAAAGAAACCCAACTAACTTTACTGTTAAAGGCACAACAGACATTAAATTTACATGGGAAATTAAGGCTAAACAAAAGTATTATGAAAAGTGCAGACTCCCTGAAATAAAGTGAGGTGGGATAAATTGACTATAGGAGATGGATTTTTAATAGGTAATAGTGTGTCTCCAAGAACATCATTACTAAGTACACCATCAGCTATAAAAAATTCTTTTACAGGGTTAAAATTTTATGGAGGGTATATAATAGATAGTATATTCATCTCAAAAAAGGTAAAAAGTGATATTGAAATAATTAGTGAAACAGTCTGTTCTTTACCTGAATGGACTTGGGACATAGTATTCTTAGCTGCAATGAATGGTACTGTAGATGGAAGTAATATAACAGGAATTATAGAACCTCCTCAAAAATGGCTTTTATACAGAAAAGAGGAAGGTGTAGATTGTTTATATAAAGTTACTGAATTAGATTTAGATACTACAAGCTATATAGATTATAAAGTTGCTGGATTAAAAAATGTCCAGTATTTTTTGTATGCAGCTAGTACTTCCATGATATCTGCCCCTATAGTTTTTGATAAATTTAATACAACCTTTTGTGGTTATTTTTTAATTGACGCAGAAGCAGTAGATAATGGAAATGTATATGATGTAGAGACATACCATTTAGATTTAAATTTATCTACTGAAAAAGTAACAAACAATAATGATGTTACTTTTTTAAAGAATTATACAAAATATGATTCCGTTATTTTTGGAAACAGAGATTTTTTGAGCGGTTCAATAAATAGTATTTTAGGTTATTATAATCCTGATAATGATGAATTAGAATATACTTGGGATTCAGATTACATTGATCAATTCAGAAAATTTATTAATAACCAAAAACAAAAATATCTGAAATTCAAAAATGGAAAAGTTATAAAAGTTGTAACAACAAGTACTAATGGTGTAAGCTTTGAGTACAAATTTGATGATAGTATTTCTCAGCAAATACCAACTGTTACAGTTTATTATCAAGAAGTATCTGATGTTGAAGATTTGATAAGTTAGGGGTGTTTATATGGGGCAAATGTCTTATGAGAGATATGAAGAAATAATAAAAAAGGGTATCTTAAAAACTCCTCTTGTAAAATTGGAAATGTTAAGGCAAGAAGATGAATCAGTTTATGATGAAATAATAAAAACTCCTTTAAAGGGTTCTACTTTAAACATAACAAATCAAAGTGGTTGTCGAAGAAGTCTTACTATGAACCTAAACAACAATGATGGTAGTTTTTTACCAACACCAAATGGTAACCTATGGATAAATACAAAATTCAAATTTTCTATAGGTATTCAAGATACAAATGGAGATACTATTTTTTTTCCTCAAGGCGTATTTTGTTTAGCACATTCTGAACCAGAAGTTACTTCTGAGCTTTCTAATAAAATAGTAACTATTAATGCAAGTGATAAATGGAGTCTTTCTGAGACAGTTACAGGTAGTATTTTTCAAATTGGTATTAATCAATCTATAACAGATAATATAAGGAAAATTTTAAATTTAATAAAGGATTCAAAAAATCCAATATTAAAAACTATTTTAGCAGATATAACACAATATGATTTAAGATGGGATAATAATTCTACTTATGGACAAATTCTTAAAGATTTGGGAAACATGTTTCAAAGAGATTGTTATTATAATGAGATGGGAGTATTGGTATATGAAGATATGCCAAGTACTGAAAGCTTAGAAGTTATATGGAATTTTAATAAATTAGATAGGGTTTATATGTCAGGAAAAAGAGTGTTCAGGTTTGATCAGATGTATAATCAAGTATACGTGCGAAGTGACACAACATCTGGATATACATACAGTGGACTTGCTCAAAATACAGATTTGACCTCAAGTTCAAATATATATTTGAATTCAATAAATACTCTTGACATCTCTGATTCCAAACTACAAAGCGATACTGCTTGTTTAAAAGAAGCTCAATACTTGTTAGAAAAAAACAAAAGAGTGCAGGACTCTATTGAAATAACTTGTTTACCACTTCCTCACGCTACAGTAAATAAAGCTTTTACTATAGAAGATAACAATTTAAGTACGTTTAAGAATTATTATGCTATCCAATCAGTTTCTTTACCCTTAGACCTTTCTCAAAATATGAGTATATTAGGATTTAGATATAATGATACTACTGATTTTCAGGATTTAACAAGTGAAAGTGGTAATATTCACGAATTACCTACGGGGAGATGATAGAATGACTGATGATTCTAATGCAATAACACAAAATGACTTAAGAAAGTTTGTTACTGGTGTAATACTAAAAATAATTGATAAGAGATTATCCGAAAATAAAAATACAGAAATTTATCCAGCAACAATTATTTCTACAGATAGTACAAACCATTATGCAAATATAAAAATTACAACTGGTGGTCAAGTATCTATATTAAATAATGTAAAAAATAAGTCAGTCAATATTTTAAACAATGGAGATAAAGTATTCGCTGTTGCTCCAAATGGAGATCTAAATAACTTGTACGTAGGTACGAATTTAATTGGAAATGGCATAAATGGTCAAGATATTGTAGCAAATAGTATTCAAGCAAATAGTATTCAAGCAAATAGTATAACCGCAGATGAGATTCAAGCTGGATCAATTACAGCTAATGAGATAGCCAGCAATACTATAACCGCAGAAAGTGGAATAATAGCTTCTTTAGATGCAGGAAAAATTACAACAGGAGTACTAAGTGCAGACAGGATAGATACAAATAATCTAAATGCAAGGAGAATAACAACACCTGGTTCAATCCTTCATGGAACTATAGGTTCTTGGCAAGAGGCTACACAAAACATAAATGGTTTTCAGTTGTATAATACTCAAGAAAATCGTTCTGTTTTTAGAATTGCCGATATGAATATGACTTGGGCAGGAGATTTATTAAGATATTCTGTTTTACAAGGCAACGCAGATGGATTGATTTTAACTCCAAGCAATACTACGTACAATTCTAACAACTCTGCAGAAGGTTTTTTAGATGCAGCGGGACAGTTTATCTATCTAGGGGGAGGGACAATAACTCTTGCCAGTGGTGGTCAGGGAGGAAACAGTGTAAATGTTTCTAGTTCAGCTATAGACATAATATGCAATAACACTTCCGCTAATAAAGGTATAGGAGTATCAGCAACTGCCATTGAATTCGAAGTTGGATTCGATGATGGTGGTAAAAGTTGGAATTATCATTTGATACGAAATACAATAGATAATGGCACATCCCAAGATTACTATATTCTAAGTTCTAGAAATGTCATGGACTTTATCATGAACGAGGATAGTAATGGATTAGGAGTACACTGTAACAACGGAACGACTTACTGGGCGTATAACTTTAATGCCAGTGACGAAAGACTCAAAACAAATATAAAGCCAATTACCACAAATTGTTCAAGTATTATAAATCAAATAAACTTAAAAGAATTTGATTTTATAAAAACTGGAGAGCATATAGAAGTTGGTACAATAGCACAGCAATTATCTAAAATAAATAAAAAGTTTTCTAAAATTTTATATACAACAGAAGATGGGACAAACTTTTTTGCCCCCGATTATAATTCTATTTTGCCCTATATTATTGGCGCAATACAAGAATTAAGTGCCAAAAGTAAAAGTTTAGAAACTAGAGTAACTACTTTAGAAAATTCTATTCAAGAGTTAAAAGCATCCAAATAGGGTGTTATTTTTATATAAAAAGAAAGTGTAATGAAAGCAAGAATGTTTTATATCGTTTAGCTATAAATGGTTGCTTTTTGGTGCAGAACGATAATATAAGTCAAATTAAAAGCAGTACCGTTGAGGTGCAACAAGATGATAATAGGTGTGATATGGATACGAAAGATGATGAAATGAATAGTGTCTATTATTACCTTTAAAATATAAAACATGAAATTTATCGTCACAAATTTGGAAAGAAGGATTTATACGGATGGATAATTATATAAAAATAAATTTAGTCAAAGCAGAGCCAAATATATCATGTAGTGGAAATATTCCTAGTTATAAAATTTATGAAGATAATTTTAAAAAATGGATTTGAGATTACAGAGACATCAAGTTGTGTTAATAGAGACAATTATGATGAAAAAATTGGAGCAAAAATCTGTATAAACCAAGCAAAAGAAAAAATATGATTTTGCTTGGTTTTTTATTACAAACAGCTAAAAATGGGGTTGAATAAGTACTAGGAATGATTGAATATGAGAAAGGCTAATACTCAAATTATCAGAAAAAATAGAAGTGGTCTTCCTTATGCCACAGAAGAAAAGTTACAAAAAATAAATAAGAGAAATAAGATATTCTTAGACTTATTTCTAAGCTACTTAAGATTACAGAATAAGTCACAAGATATTTTGAGAGTGTATGAGACAAATATAAAAATATTTCTTGTATGGTTATTGAATTATAGAAGAAATAAAAATTTAAAAAGAATAAAAAATATTGATAAGGTATTATTCAAAAAATTCTTAAATAATACCTTATCTTTGTCCCAAGGAAGAGTTCACAATATTATTGGCACTGTGAATGGCTTCCTTATTTTTTTACAAGAAAATATATAGAGGGTGATAATGTGCCAAGGAAAACTAATCAACATAGGTACGTTAATAATGATAACTGGGATAAAGTAAATCCTTTAAACAAACAGCTTTTCGAAGAATTTATTCAATATTGTGAAGCAGAAGATAAGTCAAAAGAAACTGTAAGGGTATATAAGAGTAACATAAAGATATTTTTAGTATGGTTATTGAAATTTGCTAGAAATAAAAGGTTTGTAGACATAAAGAAAAAAGATATAATGCTATATCAGAATTGGTTGCTTAATACACAAAGATTATCTCCTGCAAGAATAAAACATTTACGAGCACCATTATCTTCAATGTCTTCTTTTGTAGAAGACATATTAGATGATGAATACCCTGAATTTCGGAATATCATATCTAAAATAAAGCCGCCAACCAAGCAAGAAACTAGAGAAAAAACAGTGTTTACAAATGAACAAGTTGAAAAGTTAATTGAAATGCTTATTAAAGATAAAAAATATCAACAAGCTTGCTTTGTAGCTTGTTTGGCTGCATCAGGGGTAAGAAAATCAGAAATATTACAATTTAAAGTTTCCTTTTTTACAGAAAACTCCTTAGATGAAGAAGGAATGTATCATACTCCTAAGATTCGTACAAAAGGACATGGTAAATTAGGAAAACCATTGGTTAAATTTATAATAAAAGATATTGTTAAGCATGCCTTCGATTTATGGATAGAAGAAAGAAAACAACTAGGAATAGATACAGATGATTTGTTTGTAGTTAAGCATAAGGATAAATGGTATCCAGCAAAAGTAAGTACAGTGAATGGATGGATGAACAAATTCTCAAAAATAATTGGAGAAGATTGTTATACTCATGCTTTTAGGCATTATGCTGCTACTTGGCTAAAAAGAAATGGCGCTACAATAGATCAAATAAAAGACTTTTTAGGGCATAATGATACTTCTACAACACAAATATATATAGACATAGATGGTGCGGAAAATATGAAGGGTATGCTTTCATTTATGCATAAAAAAGGAAAAGGAGAAATCAAGAAAGAGGACTAAAAAATGAGTGAAGATTATGATTCAAAACTTTGTGAAAATAAGCATCAAAACATTGATAAAAAAGTAAACGAACATGAGAGTAGATTAAATAATCATTCAGAAAGATTAGATAAACTCGAGCAATATAAATCTAAAAGTGAGGAAAAGATAGACAATTTATGTGTAGATTTAAGAAATCTTACAAGTACGCTAAGATGGGGCATAGGTATTTTAGCTGGTGGAATAATAAGTTTTTTTATCTACTTATTACAATTACACGTAAAATAAAAAGAAGGTGTTTAGATGAAAAATAAAAATAGAATAGTGACTTTGTTAACAGCAGTTTTAGTTATATCTGCTGTTATTTTTATGCCTTTAAATATTCATGCACAAATTTATAAAGGTGTGGATGTGTATGAGTATGATAATATTTCAAATTATCAGCAATTAAAAAGCAATGGTGTTTCTGTAGTCATTCAGAAAGCTACAGAAGGTTTGTGTCACAATGACAGTCTGTTGAATTATAGATATAATGCTATAATTCAAAATGGTTTTAAAGTAGGGTATTATCACTTTGCAGATAATACAGGGCAACCTGTAGCTGAAGCACAACATTTTTTATCAAAAGTTCAAGGGCTTCATAGTGACACAATATTGTGGCTTGATATAGAGAATGAATCTAATTGGACTAAATGGCAAGCAATTGATTACACAAATAAATTTATAGGTTACGTGCAATCACAAGGTTATAGAATAGGACTTTATAGTGGACTTTCATTTTATTATGAATATCTAAAAGGTAATATTACTAATGTGCCTTTATGGTTAGCTTCATATGGTAGACAGCCTGCTCAATTTCCTAATATAGTAAGTTGGCAATATAGTGAAAATGAAAGAATAAATGGCGTTGTTGGAGATATTGATTTAGATTATTTTAATGATAGTATCTTTACGGGACAAGCACCGCGGATGGTACAATCTAACATGCAAGTCCAAACATACAACAGAATTAAAACTATACAAGCTCAATTAAATGCAGTTTTATATTCTAGCAAGCTCGTTGTAGATGGGATACAAGGTAATGCGACTACACAGCAAATTAGAGTATTTCAACAAGTCTGTGGTCTAAAAACAGATGGCATTTGGGGACAACAATGTGTAAATGCAATACAACAGATTTATGGAAAAGATTTATGCGGCAGACCTTATATTCATAGAATACCTACTCGTATTATTCAATATAATATGGGCATACAGTTTGATGGTATATATGGACGAGATACCGCAAGTCATGTACAAGCATGGCAATCATCTCATAGTTTAAAATCAGATGGGTTGTTTGGTTCTCAATCGTGGTTAACTTTATTGTCAAAATAAATAAAAATAGAGAAAATAATTCCATGCAATAAATTACATGGAATTTTATTATAAGGAGAGATGTATAAATGAAAGAATTTTTACAAATTACAGGTGTAACTATTGGAGTTGTTATTTTATTTTTCTTAGCCTATTTTTTGAGATATAAGAAAGTAAATGTTAAGGCTATTTTAGAAGAAATAAAGATGCTAAGTAAAAAGGTAGATGATTTTGCTACCGCTGGTAGTAATATTAGTACAGGAAATGCTAAGACAGGTTTCAATGTCGCAAAAGTTGTAGCTGAGTATGCTTTAACTGCTGCTAATGCCGCTGAAGATAAATTTCTTAACTTAGATAATATAGCAAGTGATCCCACTGGCTCAATAAGAAGAGAAACTGCTACAAATGATATTTACGCTCTTTTAAGAGAAAGCGGTGTAACTATTACAGATGATGTTAAAACCATTGTAGAAAATGAAATTAGAAATACTGTTTTTAGTAATAAAGATATACAACAAATAAATGAAAAAGTAGATAAGCTTATAGCAGAAAAAGTATCTGCATTGCAAAAACAAGTAACTGATTTAACTTCTAAAAACACAGAAGTTAATGGTTTAGTAAATGAGCTAAAGACTAAGATAGCTCAAACTGCTAATGAAAATAATGTTTTAAATACTCAGATAAGCACTCTTACAAATCAAAATACTATTCTAAATGAGAAAATTAAAAACATAAATAATGCAGTATCTCAAACTTCTGCGGATAACATTACGACAGGGGCTATAGATACAGCTAAAATAGCAACAGTAGGAACTATAAGTAATGGACAAATAGCGAAATAATTTTAGAGTAAGACTTTATCTTACTCTTTTTATAAGAGAAAGAAGGTTCTTTATGATACAAACAAGTGGTTTTTATTCCTATAGGGCGACTTCAACAGCCAATCAAGAACTTTTGGATTTTTCTAAATTTACAGATTTACCTTCAGATAGTTTAAGAGCTAAAAAGATAAAGCTAGTACCAGATACTAAGTGTACTATCAGAATAAATAACCTTTCATATACGTGTGCTTTAGAAAATTCTTTTGAAACATTAAAAGAAGATTTTTTTATAAATAGTTTAAAAATAATAGAGCCAAATGTAGGATTCTATATTCAATATTTTGTATAGAAGGTGATAAGATTGAATGTAAATATATCATATTCAAATTTTTTAACAGAGAATGGAGAACAAATTTTAAATAGTATTTCTGCTACTTTAAGTCCACAAACAGAAATGTTATTTAGCATAAAAAAGCAAAACGATAATCAATCTGAAAGCATTTGTAACATAAAGCTTGCAGATAAAATAGGAGTAAATGAGATTTCAGACAATATACAAAAACAAGATGTTAGAGAGCTTATAGAGATGTTAAAAGTAATATATAAAAATATGTAAGGAGATGCTTATATGAATTTCAATACAACTCAAGATGTTACAAATAATATTTTCACAACAACTACCACTTTTGATTCTTATGGAAATCTTGCTATGACAGCCGAAGATGAGCAGGCTCTATTAAAAGATTATCCTTTAAATTTAACTTATAGCGCTATTTCTTTTACAGGAAAGTATACTGTTAATGGAAAAGATATTGTGGAAGACGAAACTAATGGAGATACAGTTTCGCTGGTAATCCCTAATAAAATAATACCTATTGATGAAAACTTTATAGCAAAGTATTCTATTGCAGCAGCACAAGTTTTATCAAGCGAGTTAGGCACAAAATTAACTACTCCAGAATTAGTTGCTCAAGCAAAATGTATTTTATTTAAGGATAAAGTTTTAGCTCAGATAAACACATTGTTGACCGCAGTTAGAGCAAAAGATAACAATTTTGCAAAAACTAATCCAATAAAAACTACCATATAAAAAGGGAGATTTACTTCTCCCCTATCGATTATTTTTTTAATTTTCTTCGACCTAAATTAGAGAATCAAATCTTTTTTATTCCAAAAGCTTCTAGTACAATCAGAATATAAAATTTCAATATTATCTTTGTCCACTTCTATTTTTACAATATTTTCTTTAATAAATCTTTCTAAATCTTCGTATAAAATCTGTTTTTTATGCGACTTATTTAAATGTTTACTCATATGTAATTTTACTAAACTAATAAGATCTTTCTCATGTACAACATTCCTTGGACAAAATTTTGATCCATAATTCTTATAACCACTACATATATAAATATAAATTCCATTATCGTTTTTAAAATTAAAAAACTTACCACAATTCATACATACTATTTTTTTAGAGAATAAATGTTTCATACGATTTTCACTTCCATGATGTTATTTATTATAGATTCCTAAGATATTTTACCATAAATATATAATTAATTTCAAAATATAAAAAGGCTCTTGATAATAATCTAAGAGTCTTTTATGTTTAATTGTTCATTACTTTACTGTCTATTGGTATAACCTTATTTTCTTTACTGAATTCCTGATTGTTATATAACTCCAATATATATTCATTACATAACTCCATTTTTATTCTTAGTAAAAATGGATCAATTACAAAGTGCTTAATTTTATTTTTTAATTCTTTATCGTCCTTACTAATTATTTTTTCTCCATATGTAGATATATTTAATACAGAAGATATATATTTAATATTGTTTTTTCTCAATGACATGTCTAAGCATATTATTGAACCTTCATTTTGACTAGCTTGATCCTTAACGTTTGGTAAATATTGATTTTTTTCTATAGCTTGTCTTTTATCGTGAAAAAATAAAGAATCATATTGTCCATTTATAACTTGATTTGCTGTTGATCTTACATCACTAACAATATTATTAATTTCACAACTATTCGTATTCCTATAATATTTACATTCCCATTTATTCCAAAAGTCAAATTTTTGGAATATACTTATCTCTATATTATCCCTTCCTATACCTGTTACATAGTTTAAACAAATCTCTAATTCTTTTAATAGTTCTTTTATTTGTATTTCTGGTTTCATTGTATCACGAATAATATTGGGTAATTTTTCTTTTTGTGAACTTTTTTCTATATATTCGATTAAGTTATGAAACTTATTATTGCATACAGAAGTTGTGCTAGAAGCAACATTCTGAAGTATATTTTGGGTTTCACTTTTTTTGCTATTCATATGACAATCGCAATAGCTTTTAATAACGCCATACGCAAAAGTAAAAAATATAAATATACTAAACAATATACCACCCAAAAAAGTTAAATCATCTTGTTTATTTACTAATCCTATATTTTTACCAATTACTTTAATAGCCAAAAAAAATATGGAAGGAATAACTGTTAAGCTGCAATTCAGCCAAAAATTTTTTAATATCTTATTATATATTTTATTTATCATCATACCCATAGAACCAAGCAAATTCTATCCTATTAACTCCTTCTGGAATTTGATCAGGATGTAATATATAATATATCTTTTTTAAAATAATGGATATTTTTTTCTCACTACAAAGTTTTACATTTAGCAATATTAATACCCCCTTAATTATTGTTTACTAATTATATATTAGTATAAATTATACTTATTGTCAAATTAAGCCATTATGTTAGTATGATTTCCTTTTATGTGATTATATTCATTAAGTATAATAAAAAAAGAGAGGTCTTTAAAACCTCTCTCTACATTCAAATGTAAATCCAAAATACCGTTACCCCAATTTTGACACCTATCTCTACGATAGGTGGGTGTCCTCACAGATGCATCTATCTCATTCAATACCGTAAAAGGATTCACATGAAGCACATATACTCATCTAAATATTGAACTCCCTTGTTTGAACTGTAGGTTCAAAATAAGAGCTTCACAAATACTTCAGAAAATCATTTATTTTGGTGCGAGAGACGGGACTTGAACCCGTACGTCAATGACACACGCCCCTCAAACGTGCCTGTCTGCCGATTCCAGCACTCTCGCAAAACAATATTTATTTTATATTATAATCTGCATTTTGTCAAGATTATATATTTTACAAAACTCATTTAATATGCTAATCACCGAGTAGTCGCCCTCACAAACGTGCGCGTCTGCCAATTCCGCCACCCTCGCATATTAGTCCCAAAACAGCTGACAAAGAATATTATACTACATAATTTATTTTTGTCAACAACATTAATAAATTTTATATATAAATAAAAAATAGACACATGTATCCTAGAATTCTCTAGTTACATGTGTCTATTTTTAATCATTATCATATAATCTTTTATACACTTTATAATCCATCATTACTTTTTTAACATACTTACTTGTCTCACCATAAGGTATATAGTGAAGTGTCTTTCCGTCCTTAGAGTTTGTCTTATTATTCAGCCACTTTTTCACATTGCCTCTTCCCCCATTATATGCAGCAAGAATTAATGTTTGATCTCCACCAAATTCACTCGACAAATCCTTTAGATACCAACAACCTATCTTTATATTAATTTCAGGATCAGAAAGGTCGTCCACCTTGAAATTTTGCAATCCCATTTTTTCTGCTGCCCATTCTGCCGTTTCTGGTGTTATCTGCATAAGACCGTATGCATCCTTATTAGATCTTGCTGAAGCATTAAAATTACTCTCTACTCTTATTACTGCCATTACAAAATAAGGATCAATATCGTTTTCCTTAGAATACTTCTCTATATAACTTACATATCTTACTGGATAAAAGTGCTTTAATATGTTTCTTGTATTTAACGCTAAGAATAAAGCGATTACTATTATAAAAAATATAAAGATTTTAGCTTTCATTTATTTTCCCTTCATTATACTTACAGACTGCATTATTCTGTCGATTTGTTTAATTGTATTTTCAAATTCGCCACTATTATCAATAATAAAATCAACATATTTCTTCTTTTCTTCTAAAGACATTTGAGAGTTAATTCTCATGATTACCTCATCTTCTGACATGCCATCTCTTTTCTGAACTCTCTTTATCTGAGTAGCTTTATCAACCCATACAAGTATATTTATATCCATGTCCTTATAAATGTCATTTTCAATTAACGTTGGTGCATCTAATACACATACATTTTCATTAAGACTTTCATAAAGTTTCATGGTTCTAACTATGTCTTTTTTTATATATGGCATTATTATGTTCTCATATTCTTTTCTATGAGGCTCACTGTTAAAAATAAAGTTTCCAAATTCTCTTCTTGTAAATTCCCCATTTTCATCAAAGAAATTGTCACCAAACTTATTTCTAACAGCTGTTAATATTTCAGGATGCTCTTTTAGCACCTCTTTAGATACCTCATCTGCATCAACCACAAGAATTTGTCTTTCTTTAAAAATTCTCGAAATTGTGCTTTTACCGCTGCCTATTCCTCCTGTCAATCCAATCTTTAACATTTATCCCCACCACCAAACAGATTATTTTGCTTCATACCAGGTATTTCCTGATTCTATATCTACTTCCAAAGGAACTTTAAGTTCCATAACCTCTTCCATTTCAAGTTTTACTAATTCCTTTACTTTTTCGAGTTCATCCTTATGTACATTCAAAATTAGTTCATCATGCACTTGAAGTATAAGCCTACTTTTAAGCTTTAGTTGCTTTATTTTACTATACACATTAACCATTGAAAGTTTTATAAGATCTGCTGCACTTCCCTGTATAGGTGTATTCATAGCAAGTCTCTCTCCAAAGCCTTTAACAATTTTATTTGATGAGGCTATTTCTGGAATAATTCTTCTTCTGTTCATTATAGTGTTTACATACATATTCTTTTTAGCTGTAACCACTATATCCTCCAAGTATTTTTTTACATTTGGATATCTTTCAAAATAAGTATCAATGTATTCTTTAGCTTCCTTCTTGGATACCTTTATATCCTGAGCTAGACTGAAATCACTTATTCCATAGACAATTCCAAAGTTTACAGCCTTTGCATTACTTCTCATTCTAGACGTAACCTCTTCAATAGGTACTCTAAAAACCTCCGAAGCTGTCTTTGTATGGATATCACTGTGATGTTTAAATGCATTAATTAAATTTTCATCATCAGCAATATGAGCTAAAACTCTTAATTCTATTTGGGAATAGTCTGCTGAAAGTATTATACAATTATCATTTTCAGGCACAAAAACTTTCCTTATTTCTCTTCCCATCTCATTTTTAATAGGTATGTTTTGAAGATTTGGTTCTGTACTTGAAAGCCTACCTGTTGTAGTTACAGTTTGATTAAAACTTGAATGTATCTTTTCATCAACATCTATAACAGGTTTAAGTCCTTCAACATATGTTGAATAGAGTTTTGTAAGCTGTCTATAGTATACAACCTTTTCAATTATAGGATGCTTATCCATCAGCTTTTCCAAAACCTCAGCATTAGTGGAGTAACCCGTTTTGGTTTTCTTTATAACTGGTAAATCCAATTTTTCAAATAATATTTTTCCAAGTTGCTTTGGAGAACTTATATTAAACTCCTCACCTGCCATGTTATATATTTCATCTTTAACCTTTGCTATTTCAACTGTAAATTTATCGCCAATTTGTTGAAGTTTATTTTTTTCAACCTTAAATCCTTCACTCTCCATAGAGGATAAAACTTCTATGAGTGGAAGCTCTACTTTATAGTATAACTCATCCATATCATATTCTTTTATTTTGTCTTTAAGTTTATTGTAAATTTTATCCATAACGTAAACTTCTTTTATTTTAATATCATTGTCTTCTCCCGTCAAATCCAATAAGAGCATCTCTTCCGCCGCGTCTTTTAAATTGTACTCTTTTTTAGATGGATTTATAAGGTATTCTGCTATTGCCGTATCAAATGCCAGATTCTCTATTTTTATGCCATTCTTCATAAGCACTGTATACATATTTTTAGAATCATGTATTATCTTAGCTATTTTCTTATTCTCAAAGAACTCTTTTAAATCTTTGAGAACATCTTCTCTATTTTGCTCAATTATTTTCTTTAAATCTACTATATATGTCTTTTCTTCTACTTTCATAAAAATTGTATCAATATAAATCTTAGAATACAGCTCTCCATTTCCTATAGAATATGACATATAAATTTCAGTATCTTTAATAGCTGAAAATAATTCATGAAATTTTGGAAATTCGTCTATTAAATTATACTCTACAACAAAATCACTTTTTTCCGCTTCAACATTAAGACTTGGAATTTTTTCTATTATACTCTTAAATTGAAGTCTTCTTAAAAGATGTCTAGCACCCTCAACATCAAAACTTTCTTTAGATCTTATTTCCTCAATATCTATTTCAATAGGAACATTAGTCATTATGGTTGCAAGCTTTTTACTAAAAACTGCTTGCTCTGCATAATTCTCTAAGTTCTCTTTTATTTTTTTGCCTTTTATATTTTGTATATTGTCGAGAACATTCTCTACACTGCCGTATTCTTGTATGAGCTTAAAGGCTGTCTTAGGGCCTATTCCTGGTACTCCCGGTATGTTGTCAGAATTATCTCCCATAAGTCCTTTTACATCTATAAACTGAACTGGAGTAACACCAAACTCTTCAATCATTCTATTTTTATCGTATATTTCTTTTTCGGTCATTCCTTTTTTATTTATAACAACCTTAACATTATCATCTGCAAGCTGAAGGGCATCTTTATCCCCTGTAACTATGTATACTTCTATTCCCTTTTCTTTAGCAAAACATGCTAATGTTCCTATGAGGTCATCGGCCTCAAAACCATCTATTTCAAATATGTTTATAGCTAACTTTTCAAGTAATTCTTTTAATACAGGAAACTGCTCACTAAGTTCAGGAGGCATTTTTTTTCTTCCTGCCTTGTAATCCTCGTATTCCTTATGTCTAAAGGTAGGTGCTTTCCTATCAAAGGTTGTAACTATGTAATCAGGCTTTATTTCATCTCGCATTTTTATAAGCATAGTCATAAAGCCATATATTCCATTTGTATGGAGTCCTTCAGCATTTGTAAGTTCAGGCAAAGCATAAAAAGCCCTATTCATAAGACTATTACCATCTAACACAAGCAGTCTTTCCATTTTATCACTCCTAAATTAAGTTTCAATGTTTCTTCAAATTAAGTCACACTCTTTTGTGAAACCTTACAAAACTACAAGTTATATAAGAATTAAAATCACTTGGTGATTGTGTTTTTAATTCTTAACCTTAGTCTATCCTTGGGATTTCACTCTTTTGTGAAACCTTACAAAACTACAAGTTATATAAGAATTAAAATCACTTGGTGATTGTGTTTTTAATTCTTATATAACTTAAGTTTTGTTAAGGTTTCACTATATTATACCACAACTTATAGGTATTTTATAATCAATGCGGTTGCAATATATACAATTAAATTTTACAATATATTATGACATTGTTTGTAACTTTATATGTCTAAATTTTTTAATGGGGTGTTTTAATTGATCAAGAAAAATTTAAGTAAACTCATAAGTGAGGAATTTACAACCTCCATAGATGAAATACATAGATTAAAAGACTTAGGAGAAAATGCTCTTCCTGAAATAGATGCTTCTTTAAAAAAATTCTCAGGTATGAGTTCTAGTTTTATAAATACATTATCACTTTCAGACCTTTTAAATCTTTTAAAAACTAATGGCATCCAAGATGCAAATAAACTTGTAATTGTATCCTCTCTTCTTTTTGAAGAAGGAAAGATTTATGAAGATAACAATAACCTATCTGAAGCTTTTTTTAGATATGAAAGAGCGTTTTATTTAATCTTTGAAGTTTTCGATAAAAATCTTGAATGTGATATAGAAAATTATAAGTCTTTGTCAGATATTGAAGCTGAAAATTTACTTCAATACGAATTAGATGAAGATTTTCTTGAAAAAGTTTTTGAGTATTTTAAGATTACAGAAAACTATGCTAAAGCAGACGATTGCATTTATGAACTTATGAATTCTAGCAGTGATAAGGATGGTTTCAAAAGAAAAGCCGCTGCTTTTTACTCTGAACTTCTTAATAAGTCTGACGAAGAGTTAAAAAAAGGGAATCTTAATAGATCTGAAATTAAAGACTACCTAAATGAACTTTCTGATTATATATAATTATATTAAATCGGCAAGAAATCTTGCCGATTCAATTTTAAAATATGTTTCTAATTTGCGGTGCTAAAAAAGGATTATATATAAATTTCATAATTACGAAAAGAAGCATGCCAACAAATCCACCTACAACAGAACCATTTATTCTTATCCACTGTAAGTCACTTCCAACCTTATCGTCTATAAATTCATTCAACTTCTTGTCGTCGAACTCATTAAGAGTATCTCTTATGAACTTTCCTATTATATAATGCTTTTCCTCAAGTATATCTACAGCAGCCTTCTCTACCCTTTCACAAAGCTTACTTAACTTTTCATTATCGCTAACTACTTCCTCAAACACATCTGAGAAAAGCTTAAACAAAACCTTTGATACAAAATATCCTTCCGTTTCATAATCCTTAAAAACTATTTTAGATTTTGTAAACATCTTATCTACAAACTTTTCTATGTTTTCATCTTTAAAAATATAGTTTTTAAATTTCTCCAATTTATTATCCTGAGAATCTAAGTTATCTAAATATAACTTAATTTCAGTATTTATTTTGTTCCTATAATAATCTTTAGGATTTTTTAATTTTCTAACCCCTTTTAGAAGTTCATCATGGAATATTCTGCTGGCCTCCCTTAGATTAACACTATCGGATGCTTCAAAAATTGATATTCCTATTCTCGCAATAAATCCTCTAGTATTTTCTTCTTTAAGTTTAGCCATTACCTCATATATGTACTCTTGAACCTCATGCTTTTTTACTGAATTTATAAGAAAATCAAAAATATCATCTAAAATTTTTTCCCCATCTTTATTATATATACACGAAAGTACACACTTTATTCTCTTTTCATCATAAAATTCTTGTAAATATTTAGTTTTTAGTTTTTTCACCTTTTCCTTTACTTTATCTCTATCAAGTTTTTCAGCATATTCATTTAATAATTTTATAGTTTTTATATTTATACTATCTTTGTTATTAATAATATTTTCAGAAATTTTATTGGCAATATTATTTTTCTCCATCTTGCTCTTTATAGCTTCTTTACTTAATAATTCATTTTCCACAAAAACAGCAGTAGCTTCTATTATTTTCTTTCTATTTCTAGGAATCAATGCTGTATGAAAAGATATTCCAAGTGGTTTTCTATAAATTGCTGTTATTGCAAACCAATCAGCAATTCCTCCTACAAGTGCTGCTTTAATTACTGTGAAAATAAAATCTGTATATGCATTATTCACAATATAATATTTTAATATAAAGGAAAATATAAAAAACGCTGATACAATGCCAAGAATTACGTTGGCTTTATTTTTATAATTCATATTTCTTACCGTCCTATTTTCAAACTAATATTTTTGTAATTAAAAATACTAACATACCTACTATTCCTCCAACAACAGAACCATTTATTCTTATGAGTTGAAGTTCATCTCCAGCCTTATCATATGCTAAGTTTATTATTTCTTCATCATTATATTTATTTAAGCTTTCTTTTACTAATTCCCCTATTTCCTTATGCTTAGAATCTAAAATTCTTTCAATAATATGAACTATGTATTTGTTTATTTGTTCTTTTCCTAAACTATTTACAACTCTAATAAGTAATTTCGAAAACATATTTTCACTTTCTTTATAATCAATCATTTCACAGTTTTCAGAACAATTTTTACATCTAATACTACATTCCTTTACTGAACTCAATATTGAAGATATTTTTTCTTCATCTCCATCTTCGTAAACATCCAATATAAGATCTTTTATTTTACTCCTGTACTTATCTTTGTTCATCTTTATATCATTTAATCTTTGTATAGTTCTATCTATAATAATGTATGGAGCCAACTTAATATCTCCCTTTAAAACAGTACTCACTATAATTTTTGTTGCAAATCTTCTTCCCGCGCTGTCCTTTTCATACCTATTTATAGTTCTATCAACTATTTCAGAAATAAATTTTGCACTGTCTTCTCTTTTCAAAATTCCTACAACTTTATCAATAATAGCATTTATTCCCACATCATAGATACTGCTTTCTAAAACTTTTGATAAAGCCTTATCTACATATACTTTGTTTTCATATACTCTTTTCTTTAATATCCTTTGAAGTGCATCCTCTGAAAATAACGTCTCCAAGGTTCCATCATTGATAAGCTTCATATTTAATATAAAAGAAAAAAAATCATAATTTTTAATTTTGTTATTAATCTTTTCCCTACTTAAAAGATCATTTTGAACCATATCAACTATAGTAAAAATAAACTTTTCTTTATTTTCTCTAAGTATGTCCGTTCTAAATATTCTTTTAGGCCAGTTTATATTAAAAGGCTTCTTAAAAATAGCAGTAACTCCAAACCAATCTGCTATGCCACCCACAAGTGCAGCTTCACATATACTTTCCATTAACCCTCCGTAAAAGTTACTTCTAAACGCACTACTTATAAAATATCCACCTGCAAAAATAGCCAATAGCATAGTTGCCTTATACTTATTATTTTTGTTCATTTTATTACCCCAAGTTCTTAATAATTTTTTCTCACGAAACGTATCCAGAATTAATACTATATATAGAGTTCCTTATGCACCCTTAGCTTATACCAATCTTAAATGTATAAGTTTATTAAGGCTGTCTTTAATATGCTCTAGTAAAACTCTTAAATTATGAATTATTATACATCAATAAGCTAATACTCTATATGTATATTATATATTAAAACTAGATTTTTTAAAAATTCTTTGCACAAGCACAAACATGAATTGGAGAGATTAAAATGAAAAAAATAAATTCAGCAGTTCTGTCTATAGCATCAAATAGCATGCTAATAATTTTCAAACTTACTGCTGGTATAACAATGAATTCAATTAGTGTACTATCAGAGGGGGTTCACTCTTCTATTGATCTTATAGCTAGTTTAATAGCATTTTTTTCTATAAAGAAATCCTCCTTAAAAGAAGATGACGACCATCCATTTGGCCATGGCAAATATGAAAACGTATCTGGTTTTGTTGAAGCAATACTCATAATGTTTGCCGCAATAATGATAATTTACGAAGCCTTTAATAAATTAGTATCTAATTCACATGTGAAAAATATAGATTCAGGTATATATATAATGCTTATCTCTTCTGCTGTTAACTTATTTATTTCTATAATACTTTTAAAATCCTCTAAGGATACAAATTCTATTGCCCTTGAAGCCGATGGTATGCACCTCTTTACAGATTTTTTTACTTCCTTAGGTGTTTTTTTAGGACTCGTATTATTAAAATTAACTAATATAAAAATTATTGACTCAATAACAGCTTTTTTAGTAGCAATACTCATAATAAAAACCGCAGTTGACTTAATAAAAAAATCTTTAAGAGACTTAGTAGATAGCAGTTTGGATAAAGATGATATAAATAAGATAGTTAAAATAGTAAAAAAATATCCCAACATCAAGGAATATCACAAACTTAGAACAAGAAGATGCGGAAATACAAGAGAAATAGACATTCACATACAAATAGTTGGCACAGATTCTCTAAAAGAAACACATGATATATGTTCCTCAATTGAAGATGAAATAAGAAGAGTTTTTCCTGATTCTTGTACTGTAATACATGCAGAACCATACATTGAAAAGTTCCACAAGAAAAGTCTTACTTAACTTTGTAATAAAATAAAAATTCTCTTCATATTTTAGATTATATAGGGTTTCTAACTTGTTTTGGGAACCCTATAAATGAATTTAAGTAAGCTGGTGATTATCATTAAAGCAAAAAAAATTACTTTCCTAATTCTATTAGTGATTTTTTGTACATCTTTTTCAGGCTGCAATGAACTTATAGATAAGAAGAAACCTTTTAACTTTTATTATACTAATCTGCTTGCAAAAAGTTTTGTAAAAGAGAAGGCTTTAAAATTTTCTTTGATAGATACCTCATATTATAAAAATCACAATTTAACTGCCACTGAAATAGATACAATAAGGGACTTTTTAGTTCATTTGAAGAAACATAATTACATAAACAAGCCTTCAAAACTTCCCGCTAAACCTATGTATAGACTTTTTTTAACCTTCTCAAATTCAAAGTTTGTTATTGATGTATATGACGAGAACTATGCTGCTGTATATCCTTGGGACGGCTACTATCCTAAGGACTTCCTTAATATAAAGGATATACCACCTTCTTGTAATCCATATAATTTTTGCACTTACATCATACCAAGGTAACTTTAAAAATCGACAAATGAATTAATTTTTGGTATATTATTTTTATAAACAATGCAGTTTAAAGGAGGGGATTTTGTGTATCTTAAAGGTGACTTTCACATTCACACAAATGCATCAGACGGAAAATATACTCCAGAAAAAGTATTAGAACTAGCAAAAACTGCTGGTATAAATATACTTGCTATAACTGACCATGACACTACGTCTTCCGTTAAAAAAGCAATAGCTGTAGGAAATGAACTGGGTATTAAAGTGCTTCCAGGTATTGAGCTTTCAACTCTCAAAAATGGAGAAAGCATCCATATCCTTGGATACTTCAGAGATATTTCCTACGAAAATAAGGATTTTCAAAATTTCTTGACAGAAATGCAGAATTATAGAGTATGGAGAGCCAAAAAAATAGTTGAAAACTTAGATACTTACTTTAATATAAAATTAGATTATGCGAGCATTCTAAAAGAAGCAAGCAATGTTATTGCAAGACCACATATCGCACGTGCAATTCTTGCAAAGGGCTATAATTATACTTACGAATATATATTTAACAATATACTGAACAAAGAAAGTCCTGCATACATTCCTAATAAAAAAGTAAGTGTGGAAGAAGGAATTAAACTTTTAAAGGCTGCAAATGCAGTGGTTGTTTTAGCTCATCCCGTTCTAATTAAGAAAACTCCAATAGAAGATTTTTTAAAACTTGATTTTGATGGTATTGAAGCTATTTATCCAATGAATTCCGAATCTGATACTGAAAGATTTTTGAGTTTAGCAAAAATTTATAATAAGCTTGTTACCGCAGGTTCTGACTTTCATACGGATGATTCAAGCGACACGAAGCATGGAAGAATTGGAGAAATATATTTAGATGAGAATAACATAGATATCCTGCTTTCAAAATAAAACTATTTATCAATTTTATTATAAAAAAAGAACCCCACAAGGGTTCTTTTTAATTATTTAAGAAAGCTGAATAGCCATTTTTAGTTTCATATATATCTGCTTTACTTGAAATTTCCCATGGAGCGTGCATATTTAATAAAGCAACACCACAATCTATAACCTGCATACCGTATTCTGCAAGTATATATGCGATTGTTCCTCCACCACCTTGATCTACTTTTCCAAGTTCAGCTGTTTGCCAATTTACACTTTCTTTACTTAATATTCTTCTAAGCTCTGCTATATATTCAGGGTTTGCATCATTGCATCCTGACTTACCTCTTGAACCAGTGTATTTATTAAATACTATACCTTTTCCTAAATAAGCAGAATTTCTTTTTTCCATAACATTAGGATAATTTGGATCAAAAGCTGCACTTACATCTGAAGAAAGCATTTCTGAATTGTAAAGTGCTTTTCTAAGCTTTAGCTCATCGTAATCTCCACATAGACTCATAATATCTGCTACTGTATTTTCAAAGAATTTTGACTGCATACCAGTTGCACCTATGCTTCCAACTTCTTCTTTATCTACAAGTATTGTAATGCAAGTTTTCTTCGCATTTTTCATTTCAAGCATAGCTTCAAAGGATGTATACGCACATATTCTATCATCCTGTCCGTATCCCATTACCATACTTCTATCGAATCCATAATCTCTAGCTTTTCCTGCTGGAACTATTTCAAGCTCTGCAGACACAAAATCCTCTTCTGAAATATCATACTTTTCATTGAGTATTTTCATTATATTATGCTTTACCTTCTGCTTTTCTTCTCCATCTTTAAGCGGAATACTGCCTATTAATATATTTAAGTCCTCTCCTTCAATAACCTTACTTGCCTTTTTCTCAAGCTGCTCACTTGCAAGATGAACTAATATATCTGAAACACCAAAAACGGGATCATTATCATCTTCACCTACACATACATTTACTATAGTTCCATCTTTTTTAACAATAACTCCATGTATAGCTAGAGGCAGTGTAACCCATTGATATTTCTTTATGCCACCATAGTAATGAGTTTCAAGCATAGCTAGATCAGTGTCTTCATAAAGCGGATTTTGCTTTAAATCTAGTCTAGGAGAATCTATATGTGCACCTAATATTTTAAACCCGGTATAAAGTGGTTCTTTTCCTATAAGGAACATTATTAATCCTTTTCCTCTATTATTAGCATAAACCTTATCGCCTTCCTTAAGCGTTTCACCCTTTGCTAATATGTCTTCTATGTTTCTATATCCACTTTTTTCTGCTGTTTTTATAAGTTCTGTTACACATTCTCTTTCTGTCTTGCAATTAGAAATAAAATTTTTAAATCTATCTCCTAATGCAAAAACTTCCTTTAATTGTTTATCGTCGTACTTATCCCATGCATTCTTATATTCTTTTAATAAATCATTTGGCATAAATTTAACCTCCTCAAATAATGAAATTCTTTAGCCTACAATAATTTTATCAACTGGAACATCGTTAATATTCATAATAACTTTATCTATTACCTGAAAGTCATAGCATATTCCAACTTTTACTGCTGACTTATCTAAAAGACTCATATATCTATCGTAAAATCCACCACCGTAACCTATCCTGCCTCCACTTTCATCAAATGCAAGTCCGGGCACTAACAGTAGTTCTATGCTCTCTGGCTCTATGTAATTTGAACTTTTAGGCTCTAAAATTCCATAAGCACTCTTTTCTAAATCAAAAAAACCTCTAATTTCTGCTGCCTCCATTCCCTTTTCCTTGGAAATAACCTTCGGCACAAAAACTTTTTTTCCATCTGCAATTGCTGTTCTTATTATATTATGAGTATCAACTTCACTTTTGTAACTAACGAACACAAATATATTATTAGCACTTTTATATTGTATGCTATTTATGACTTTATTATAAATCATATTATCCTTTATTGATTTTAAATCTGGCTCTAAAGAATCCCTTTTTAAAACCATATTTTTCCTAAGTTCTTTTTTACTATTAATCATAATTTGTAGACTCTTCAATTCTCTTATTAATAGTATCTACAGGAGATATTTTACTGCTTAAATTATATCTATAATTAGCAGCTGCTGCCTCTATTATAACAGCAACATTCCTCCCTGGACGTATAGGCAGCGTCATTTTTCTCACAGGAATATTTAAAATTTTTATGTGTTCATCATCTGTACCAAGTCTATCGTAGTCTCTTCCCTCTTTCCATTGTTCAAGGTATATTACAAGATTTATATTCTTTTCTGACAAAACAGAACTAAGACCATAAAGTGCTGGAACATCTATTATTCCCATTCCTCTAACCTCAAGCATACCAGAAGTTATGTATGGTGATTTTCCAACAAGAACTGATTCAATTTCTTTTATATCTACAGCATCATCTGCAACCAATCTATGCCCTCTTTTTATGAGCTCAAGTGCAGTTTCACTTTTTCCGATTCCACTTTCTCCAGTGATTAGTATACCTAATCCATAGATATCAACTAACACTCCATGAATTCTTGTTTCAGGAGCCAGCTTGTCATCAAGATAGTTCATTATTTTATTTATAAATCTAGTAGTTTGAGCCTTTGACCTTAAAAGCCACCTATTGTACTCTTTGGAACAATCAAGAAGTTCCTTTTGTGGTTTCAATCCTCTTGCAAGAACAATACATGGTGTTTCAAATTGAAAATATTTTCTAATTCTTTTTTCTCTTATTTCTGGAGGCATTGCATTTAGAAAACTCCACTCAGCCTTTCCTATAACCTGCACTCTTTCATTGCCAAAATAATCATAGAATCCGGCAAACTGTAGTCCTGGTCTGTTTATATCACTTAACCCCAGTTTTATTCCATCTTTCCCCTTAACCAAGACCTCTAAATCGAGATTTTCTATTATATCTTCAATACTTACCTGCATTTACTATCCCCCTTCGCCGTAAATCGAACATTTTAATTTTATTCTACCACTAATTTACTTTTATTCAAGTCATGAATAGCTTCAACAAATCTTATTGTACCAGTTTTAGATCTCATTAATATGGAATGGGTTTTTGCACGTTCATTTTTAGAAAATACTATGCCCTTAAGAAGATCACATTCTGTTATTGCTGTAGCTGCAAAAAACACATTATCACTTTTAACTAAATCATCTATCATGAAAATTTTATTTACATCATCTATTCCCATTTTGTGACATCTATCTATTTCTTCCTGAGTATGAGGTATAAGCTGAGCCTGCATTTCTCCGCCCATGCACTTGATAGCTGCTGCGGCTATAACTCCTTCTGGAGCTCCTCCAATTCCCATAAGTATGTCTATTCCAGTATCTTCAAAACCACAAGCAAGTGCAGCTGCAACATCGCCCTCACCAAATAGCTTAACTCTTGCTCCAACTTCTATAGCTGCTTTTACTATGTAGTCATGTCTTTCTCTTTCTTGAACTATAACTGTTAATTCAGATATGTCCTTGTTTAATGCCTTTGCTACATTTAAAATATTCTCTTCAGGAGATTTATTTATATCTATAGCACCTTTTGCTCCAGGTCCCACAACAATTTTCTTCATATACATATCTGGGGCATGAAGTAAACTTCCTTTTGGTCCCATTGCTATTACTGCTATTGCATTAGGTAGTCCCTTAGAAATTAAAATCGTTCCATCTAAAGGATCTACTGCTATATCCATTTCAGGCATATAGTCTTTTCCCATACCAAGCTTTTGACCTATATAAAGCATAGGAGCTTCATCAAGTTCTCCCTCTCCTATTACAACCTGGCCTCTTACTGGCATAAAACTAAATGCCTTCTCCATTCCATCTACTGCTGCTTGATCAGCTCCAATTTTATCTCCTCTTCCCATATACTTTGAAGATTGTAGTGCTGCTGCTTCTGTTACTCTTACTAAACTCATGGATATATCATTATCAAACATGAATTTCCCTCCTTGATTATATTAAACATTTGTTTATAAACACATTGCAACCATAAAAATTTATATATGCGCTATAGTGTCCTAAAGTTTTATTTTTAAGCATACATAAAGTTAAACCTTACTATAAATAACTTATAGCAAATATGTAAAATTCAAGTATGAAATTTCACCTGTTATAGCAAAACTTTTACTTAAAACCCAAAAGTATTATATCATATTAATGGCATAAAACAACCTATAGTGCTACTTAAATACATAATATTTAATAATATATTATTACTAATTTTTCTAAACCATACTACTATATTATCAAATCTAAATAAAATACTCAATTTATTAAAAAGTATATGTATCATAGATAAATAACCCTTTATATCTCGTACTAACTCTTTGTTTCTCATATTGTATCCAATTTGTAAAAACAAAAACTACTATATTAAAATAATATTATTCTTAGACGGTTAGATAGAATTTTATTCAAGCCATCCTTCTAAGAGAATATACTATCATTAATATAGTAGTCATAGCTTTTATTATATAATTTTAAATTAATCCTTTATTCCTACAATTGTAAATGCTTTTTACCATTATTTTTAGAATATTCATGATAACCCTCATCTTTTTTTAGGTTATGATAAAAACTTATAGACAGAACCTATAATGCCAGCATCATTTCTGTGTTTACATGCGCTTACTTCTACCTTTAAATCTTCCCAATACTTGTTTTTCTCTAAGTGATTTAATATATTTTCAACAAAGTCCTTCCTTTCACTTATTCCTCCTCCAATTAGTATTTTCTCCGGATTTAAAATAACTGCAAGATTAAATACAGCACGTGATAACCTTTCAAACCAAGCATCAATTATCTTACTAAGTTCTTTATCCTCTCTTGCCGCCTCAAAAACTTCTCTCCCATCTACTGAAGCCTCTTTATCTATGTTCTTATATTTTTTATATTCCTCTAAAAGACCTCTTGTTGAACAATTTTCACTTATTGTCTTAACCCCATCTGTATCTTCTGTTATTGTCATAAATCCTATTTCTCCACCTCTAAAGTTATGGCCATACAATAATTTTCCATCTGTAATTATAGCACCCCCAATACCAGTTCCAACGGTCATCAGAACATAATCATTACAATTCACTGCATTTCCGCTGTACCTTTCTGCTAAGGCAGCACAATTTGCATCGTTATCTATTTCTATTGGAAGTTCTATATTATCATGAAGAATCTCTTTCAAATTTTGGTTATGCATAACTTCAATAGCACCCGCTTTTTCTGTATGCCCTGTGCAAGGATTTACAAAACCAGGCATACTTATTCCTATTCCTGAAATATCATACTTTAATTTATAGATTTTAATGACTTTTAAAATATCTTCTATGAATTTATTTCTACATTTATAGTTTGTATCATAGGCACCTTTTACCTTTATTTCTCCATTATCATATATAACAGCATGCTTAACCCTTGTTCCACCAATATCAAATCCTATATACTTCTTCACCTCTTAAACCCCCTCTGTAAAATACTTTCTAATATTTCCATGACTTAATCTAATATAGAAAAATATTAGGTTTCTTCGTCTTTCTTATTTAATGTCCAATCAAATATTAATGCAACCCTCCATACTCATATATTCTAGTAATAGATACCTAGAGTATTTTTAACTAGATTAAAGTTTAATTGTAAGCTTATCACAGCTTAACTCTATTTTCACCCCGTCTGCTTCAGACTGCCATTTGCCAGAGGATACTCTTGAGACCTTTTTAATATTTCTTAAAAGTATACTGTATTCTCCCTTAATTCCATTAGTTGCAATTTTTATTTCATCATCTTTTTTTACTGCTGTTATTAAAACTTTTTTAACACCCAAACTATTATAAATACAGCTTTTAGCTATTTTTTCTTCCTGTAACTCAAATATATTAAATGAAGGATTTTTAGTGTAGTCATATTCAGCTTTAGAATCTATATACCCAAAGGTTATTATAGAATTTTCCCTGGCTAAAAGAGGCAAATTCATATAATCATATTCTTCTTCATACCACCTTTCACCATCTAAAACTTTATTAGTTAAGATATTTGTCCATCTACCTTTTGGAATATAATATCTAACTCTACCACTTTCCTTAAATATAGGTGCTACAAGCAAACTGTCTCCAAGCATATATTGCCTATCCAAATATGAACAAGCTTCATCCTCCATAAACTCTAACACCATAGCTCTAACCATAGACACACCTGTTTCAGAAGTTTCACATGCATTTTTATATAAATAAGGCATTAAACTGCACTTTAGTTTTGTAAACTTTCTTGTAACCTCCACAGCTTCTTCATCATATATCCAAGGAACCTTGTATTCACCACTTCCATGATATCTGCTATGAGTGGAAAGTAGTCCGAACTGTGTCCATCTCTTATATAAATCTGCTGTAGTTCCATTTTCAAACCCTCCAATATCGTGACTCCAGAAACCAAAGCCACTTAGAGTAAAGGAAAGTCCTCCTCTTAGAGATTCTGCCATGGAAGTATAGCTTGAAGTACAATCACCACCCCAATGAACTGGAAACTTTTGTCCTCCTACAGTGGCTGATCTTGCAAATAAAACTGCTTCTTTTTCACCCTTTTTTCTTTTTAACAAATCGAAAACAGTTTTATTGTATAGATAAGTATAATAATTGTGCATTTTTTTTGCATTCGAGCCATCATAATAAACTACATCCGTTGGTATTCTTTCTCCAAAATCTGTTTTAAAAGCATCTACTCCCATATCTACTAATTCTTCTAGTTTATTTTGAAACCATACAGTTGCCTTAGGGTTAGTAAAATCTACAACTCCCATTCCTGCTTGCCACATATCCCACTGCCATACCTCTCCATTAGCTCTTTTAAGAAGATATCCATTTTCAACTGCTTCATTAAATAAAGGAGATTTCTGAGCTATATATGGATTTATCCAAACACAAGTCTTTATTCCTTTACTCTTTATTGTTTTAAGCATTTTTTCAGGATTTTTAAACATCCTGTCATCCCATTTAAAGTTGCACCACTCAAATTCCTTCATCCAAAAACAGTCAAAATGAAATACATCAAGAGGGATATCTCTTTCCTTCATTCCATCAATAAAACTATTTACAGTTTCTTCATCGTAATTTGTAAGAAAAGAAGTTGATAGCCATAGTCCAAAGCTCCAAGCCGGTGGAAGGGCTGGCTTACCCGTTAAGGTTGTATAGTTCTCTATTACTTTTTTCAAGCTAGGTCCATTTATTATAAAATACTCTAAATACTCTCCTTCAACAGAAAATTGCACCCTTGATACTTTTTCTGATGCAACTTCAAAAGAAACCTTTTCTGGATGATTTACAAATACTCCATAACCTTTATTACTAACATAAAAAGGTATGTTCTTATAAGATTGTTCACTTCCGGTTCCCCCATCTGCATTCCATATGTCAACTGATTGACCATTTTTCACAAATGGAGTAAATCTTTCTCCTAATCCATATATGAGTTCTCCAACATCTATACTAAGTTCTTCCTTTACATAACTTTCCTCTTCACCCTTTGTTACATATCCAATTCCTCCTGGCAGACTAGCTGTTATAAGCTTTTCTTTATTATAAAAACCTATCCTCCAATTTTCTTTATCTACCTTAGCGCATAAATTTCCCGATTTTATCTTCACTTGTAAAGAGCTCTCTTCACAAACTAAGTCCAATTTTTTATCTTCTATTTCAAAATAAGGTCCAACCTTTAAGTATCCAGCATGATGATATATGCGAACCTTTAAAACATCCTCTAAAGGAGAGGTTATTTCTATTGTTATCATTCCTCCATCTAAAGTTTTCCCTCTATTTTCAATAGTAGTACATGGTGCGTAAATAGTAGCTTTTTTGTCTTCTATCTTAATCTCATAAGCCACCTTTGGATTTATTATTTTATATCCTTCTTTAATAAGCCAATAGCCGTTAGTAAACTTCATAATTACTTACCTCCCATAAATATTGTCACTATTTTTCTCTATTACGTCCTTGTACCAATAAAAGCTTTTCTTTTTAATTCTTCTTAAATCCTTTTGTGAATGTTCATCTCTATTTATATAAACAAAGCCATACCTTTTTTTATAACCATTAAGCCAACTTAACAAATCAGTAAATGACCAAGGTAAATAACCAATTAACTGTACTCCATCATCAATAGCCTCTTTGCAGGCTAACACATGTGCTTTTAAGTACTCTATTCTATAATCATCATTTATTCTTTCATCTTCTTCAAGTCTATCAACCGCTCCAATACCATTTTCCGTTATTAAAATTGGTAAATTATATCTATTAGTTAATCTTCTCAAAGCTATTCTTAAGCCTTGTGGATCTATTTCCCAATTCCATTCCGTTTTCTTAAGAAATGGGTTAGAAATATACTTAAATCCCTTATCTTCTTCACTGTTTTCAACTAAATAAGGATCTTTTTTATCTAAGTTTTCTCTAATTACATTGTCATTTGCCATAACAGTTCCACCATGATAATAATTTAGTCCTATAAAATCAGGCTTAGCTTCTCTTAAAAGCTGTAAGTCCTCTTTGGTTATTTCTGGCATAACCTTTAACTTTTCTAAACGATTTAAAGTAATTGTTGGATATTTTCCGAAACAATATACGTCAAGCCACCAATGATTAAAATACTCCTCTGCCTCATCCCCTGCTAAGACATTTTCAGGCTTACAATCAAAAGAATACACTGGTCCCATTCCAAAACTTGGTCCTATCTTTCCATTTGGAACATATTTTCTAAATGCTTTTATTGCTGAAGCATTGGCCAAATTAACAATATGATTTGCTAAATAGTATTTTTTTATATCTTTAATACCTGGTGGATGAACAGCACATCTGTACCCTAGGTTTGTAAATACATTTTGTTCATTAAAGGTTATCCAGTATTTAACCTTATCCTTAAAGTTCTTAAATAAGGTTATACAGTAGTTTTCAAAATCAGATATTACATTTCTTGATTCAAAACCTCCGTATAAATCCTGAAGCGCCTGTGGTAAATCCCAATGATATAACGTAAGAACTGGTTCAATATTATACTTAAGTAATTCATCTACTAAATTTTTATAAAATTCTAAACCCTTTAAATTTACTTTTCCTCTTCCTTTAGGATATATTCTTGACCAAGACACAGAAAATCTATAGGCCTTAAGCCCCATTTCTGCCATTAACGCAACATCTTCCTTAAACCTATGATAATGATCTACTGCAACATCTCCATTTGTGCCCTCAAAAGTTTTTCCAGGAATCTTAGAAAAGTTATCCCATACAGATTCTCCTTTTCCATCTTCTTTCCAAGCCCCTTCAACCTGGTAGGCTGCTGAAGATGCTCCCCACAAAAAATTCTTTGGAAATTCACTTAACATAACACACCTTCTCATTGATTTTTATAATATTTTTTCTTCTATTTAAAAGTAAAGTATATTTTTCTAGTGAACTTGCTTTAAATTCAAAGAAATCGTATACATAGATTTTACTCATATAATGTATGAATTTATTACTAGTTACCTTAACTTCTTTGCATTTTACATTATATTTATTACTATGTATATTTTACCATGAATTAATTACATTTTTGAAGTACTTTATAAAAACACTTATTGTCTCACTTTAAATTTATTTTTTATACAATACACAAAAAACATAGCAAAAACCATATTGTCTTCACTATGTTTTTTAATGCAATTATTTTATTTTCAAAATTATAGCTAAAAAAACTATAAAAGCTAATCCACCTGTAAAGTGATCTAACATAGATCCTGTATGAACAAGCTTTAAGGATATCTTTTTTTTGATTGGGTAAAAAACTTCTATTCCACTATTTGTAAAGGTATCTGCCACCATATGGGATATAAAACCTACAGCAAAATAAATAAATATATTTCCTAGTAATAACTTAACTCCCACCGTAAACAATATGAGACCTAATATACTATGTGAAAAGCTCCTGTGTTTTGTAAACTTAGAAAATATAATACATCCTACAATAATTAATAATCCTGCATTTGAAAGTTTCAAATTATAAGGAATATAATCTTTAAGTTTATATACTCCCATATTTTTAAGAAATAAATTAGTCTTTTCAACTTCAGGATAAAAATTAGCCATTAAAATATACGCACCTACTATAACTAGTGCAGCATACACTACTATCTTTCGTAAATTATAGCTAACTTTGCTTCTGCTTGTATCTATATCTGGCATTAACGCTCCTAAAACTCCAACTGCTAGACCCACCGCTATATTTTCAGGCGTTGGATTATTTACTGAAAGAACTGCTGCAGAAGACATCAAGCCTATACTAATATGAGTTTTTCCTGTCACAATAAAATCCACCTTTCAGCTTTATAAATTATATTAAAACTTTAATAATACCCTATTATATCATAAGTTAGATGATTCTAATGGGTATTACTAAATAAAATATTGGATTTTAGTATGGTGTCCTTTGTTATAGGTTTCAAGTGACTAGACAAACCTAAAAGTATTACTATAAATTATCCAAGCTCCCCTGGTAAAACGATATCCACCCTCTTTTAACAAATTCAATACCTTGAGCTTGCTGCAATATAGGCTGTCTTCTTATGTACATGTTAAACCCAGTAGAATAAAAGCTTATTTTGCCTTCTTTTGTATCAATTATCCATTTCCATTCTACTCTTTTACTTACATAATCCTTTATGCTGAGATGTTTTATTTCTTCTCTATATACTTTATTAATATGTATTTCTAAATCACTATTACTATCCATATGCATTTCCAGCTTATGTACATTTTCAAATACCAATGTAGCAGGTGAAACCAAAAACTTATAATATTCACCTTCGTTTTTAGAACTTATCCTTTCAAATATGTAGTCAATATCAATCATTAATTTATAATTATACTTATCAAATGCAAAGGCATAAATATTACAATTCTGCCACTTCATTTTATCAAAGTCCCACTCTGTCCAAATTAATTTTTCCATAATATACTTGTTCTCCATATCCTATGCACCTCTTATTATATAACTAATTCCAATGTACTTTGATAACAATTGTATTTTTCCTTCAACATATCTTTTATCGTTTTTCAGCTTATCCATAGAGTCAGATTATACCACTGATTATTGTTGAATTTTGTATAATTGAGTCGTTAAATAAAATTTTTTTTGATTTATGTATTAAAATAGTTCAGCATTTTTCCATTAACTCATGCTCCTTATACATAATAGAAAACGAGCTTACATTTCTGCAAACTCGCTTTTATTATCTATAAACTTAGTAAATATTACTCTGGAACCTTAGTGTATCCTACTGTATTAACATCTACAATTTGCCCATTTACAATTTGAAATACATTCCAAACATCTCCTACTTCATTAGGAGAAATTGTATAAGTTTTAACCAGTTGATTCCCTTTATATACATTTACCTTTGCTCCTGAATTTGACATTAAATTTGAAGTTGTACTTGACTGATCACTATAATCGAAAACTGAATATTTATAAGTTCCATTACCGTCAACATCAAGTGTAACTGTTTCTGGTCCATAACTAGATTGATCATCAACATCTAAGCTTGCAACTTCCTTGCCATTGTCATAAGCCTTCTTAGTATTATAATTCACATGCAATATTGTTCCATCTGCTGTTGTTCCTGTAAGATGTGAATCTAAATCTCTTGGAACTACCCCCCAGGTTAGTACTATACTATATTTTTCATCATTTCTTATTGGTACTAAAGCCGTGTTTTGTTGTACACTTTCATTTGCTGCATTAGCTATAATTGAAAACTCTTGAGCAATATATCCGTCCATTTGAGCTACTGCCGTATAGTTTCCTTCTGGCAAATCAACACTATATTTTCCATTAGCATCTGTATATACAACAATTTCTACTCCATTTTTAGAAAGATATTTATCAATGCCAGTTCCATCATTTATTTTAAACTTAATTGCTGCACCTACTACAAAATTACCAGTTGAAGCATCTTTAATATATCCAGAAGCTGTTGATATCTGAATAGAATTTACTAAATTTAAAATTCTTTCTTGGACAGCCTCTAAGGTTACTAAATTTGCTCCCTTTATTCTTGCATTCACATAGTATAAATTGTAATCAATAACCTCAGTAATATTGACTTCACTATAATCGTTCAAGCTGGCAGTACCATCATTTATTTTCTTTAAAATTTGGTATACATTGAGATCTTGTTCAATTGTAACTTTTACTTCATCTACATTAGTATAGTTTTTCCCTTGTAAATCTGCATTTGCATACACTACTAAGTTTGAATCCAATCCTGTTATTCCTAAAATTCCGTAATCACTAAGCACTGCCTCTCCAGCATTGATTTTCTGGAGTGCCTTATAAATATTTATTTCAGCACTTATTCTTTCTTCTATTTCCTCTACTGTCTTAAAATCTTTCCCCTGCAAATCTGCATTAATGTATATAATTATACTACTATCCACATTTGTTATTCCAAGGGTTGAATAATCAGTAAGTACTGCTTGTCCTTTATTTATTTTTTCTATTATTGCATATATACTTACCCTGCTACTTATCCTATCCTGAACTTCTTGTATTGTCGTGTAGTTTTTACCTTTTAAGTCTTCATTTACATAAACAAATAAACTTGCGTCTATACCTGTTATATTTAAAGAAGTGTAATCAGTTAAAACTGCTTCTCCTAGGTTTACCTTGTTTAAGAATACATATACATTCATTTTTTCATCTATTCTTTTTTGTACATCTTCTATAGTTTTATAATTTAAGCCCTTTAAATCACTATTAACATACACCAAGATATCCTTGTAAACCTCTGTTATACCTAGAGTACTAAAATCCTCTAATGAAGCTGTACCTGAATTCACCCTATCTAATGCAGCCTTAATTTTAATTATTACATTCACTCTTTCACGAATCTCTTCAATATCACTGTAACCCTTTCCTTTAAAATCTGCATTTATTGCATCTACATTTTCGTCAGTTACACTTGTAATCTCAATGTAGTTGTAATCACTTACTGATGCTGTACCTAAATTGATTCTTTGTACTATTTGTTCTATCTTAATACTTATTTCATACTGCGCTACAATTTCATTCACAGATGCTTTAACATCCTCAAGTGACTCAAATAACTTTCCTTTAATGTTGGTGTTTACATACGCTAAGTTTTCATTAGTAACACCTACAGCCCCTGCTGCTTCATAGTCACTTAAGATTCCCTCAGATGAATTTATTCTTCCTAGAACAGTTTGAAGACTAAAAACAGCATCTATTCTTTGTTTTATTTCTTCCACACTTAAATAACCTTTTTCTTTCATATCTTGGTTTACTAAGGCTATATTAATATCCGCAACTCCACTAACTCCAATAGCTGTATAATCATTTACTGAAGCTGTACCCAGATTTATTCTAACAAGCTCTTCATAAACTTTAACTACTTCATCTACTTTAGCTTGAACCTCAGCACTTTCAGCAAAATTTGTGCCTTTCAATTCACAATTTATATACTTTATATTATCCTTTGTAACACCTGTTATGTTTATAGCTTCATAGTCTTCTACAGTTGCACTACCTTTACTAATTACAATGTAAGAATTATATTGCTTAACAAGTACTTCTATTCTAGCCTGAACCGTTGGTGTATCAAAACAATTCTGCAAATCTATATTTAAATTAATATAAGCAATATTTTCTTCTGTTACATCTTTTATTCCTACCTTTGTATAGTCTCCAACAACTGCCTTTCCTGAAGTTATTTTTACATAAGCCTCATACTTTTCTTCAAGTACTTCTACACTGCTTTTTAAAGATGTCAAATCAAAATACTGTCCTTCTTTAATATAAGTATTAATAAATATTATATTTTCTTTCGTTACTCCTGTAATACCCAAGGAAGTATATACATCTACAGTAGCTTCTCCTTTATTTATTTCTTCATAATAACCATATACGCTTATTAATGCGTTTACCTTAGTTTGTATATCAGAAGCATTAAAATAACTACTTTCTTTGATATTTAGATTTATATATGTTATGTTCTCTGTCGTCACGCCTGTAATACCTAAGGAATTGTATATATCTAAAGTAGCTGTCCCTTTATTTATCTCCTCATAAATACTATACTGTCCTACAAACACCGTAACAGCTGCCTTAATTGCATCGATTGTTGTATATTTATCATCTTTTAAATGATCATCTACATATTGTATATTAAATGAGTTAACTACAGTTATTCCCATAAACTCAAAGTCACTTATATTTGCTTCCCCTAAATTAACTCTTCCTATAACAACATCTGTATGTGCTACGGACTGTGTTTGTTCTATAACCACATCAATTTTTGCTTGAAGTTCTTCTCTTGTAGTTAAATTTCCACTTTTAACATAGTCATTTATGGAGGTTATATTAACAGAGGTAACCCCTGTTACCTTAATATATTCATAATCTGCTACAGTTGCTTGACCTAAATTGATTCTTTCATATATTTCTTTTTCCTTTATTATAGCTTCAACCGCTTCTATCAACTCAACCTTGCTATAATATGTATTTTTAACCACCCTATCCATGATATAAGAAATATTTTCTTCTGTAACTATGCTTAATCCTAAAGACTTAACATCTTCTGCAGTAACTTGTCCAGAACTCCATCTTTTTAAACTTTGTATTTCAACGTTAACTTCTGTTATTATATTGCTAATGGCTTCTGGCGATGCATCTCCTCCTTCAATTATTACTTTATTTATATATTTAATATTTTCTTCTGTTACTCCTGTATATCCTGCTATTGTAAAATCTTCTACAGAACCTACTCCATTTTTTATATTTTCAGTAGAAATCCTCACCCTAACAGCTATGTTAATTCCAACTTTAAGCTCCTCAAGAGTAAAGTAATTTTTGCCTTTAAATACTCCATTATAATAGGTTACCTCTTCAATTTTTATTACAATTCCTATCTTTAAATAATCATCGTACGTTGCATCACCATTATTTACTTTGTTATATGAATCATATAGCTTTAAAGCATCTGATACTTTAGTTTTCAGCTCATCTATAGTTTTACAATTGCTTCCTTTAACTTGATTATTTACAAAGGTTAAATTGTCACTGGTAACACCCTCTATCCCAAGCAAATTATAGTCATCTAAGGCTGCACTTCCTGCATTTATTCTGTCCATTGCAGAAAGACGCTTTAAAGAATTATTAACAGAATCCTGTATTTTTCCTTTATTTAAATCGCTGCCATTAGCTTGTTTTGCAGTTTTTATATCATCTCTTATGAAGGATATATTATCTTGTGTTACTGAACTAATATTTAAATTTGTGTAATCATCCGGAGTATCCGTTCCTGCATTAATGTTTTTTAAGGATTTAATTATAGAATTTATATTATCTTGAAGCTTATTTAATGTTTTTATATCTCTATTTTTTAACAGCTCATTCATATCTGTCACATTATCTTCCGTAACACCTGTCAATCCAATAGCATTATAATCAGATACCTTTGCAGTTCCTTTTTTTATTAGGTCATAAAAATCCAATACAGTTTTGTACTCCTCTACTGCGGATTTTATTTCTGCTATATTTAAATTTTTCCCTTTAAGCTGCTTTTTTTCAGCTATAACCGATTTTATATTATCAATATTGTTGTCATCTACTCCATCTACTTGTATGGCATCATAATCTGCTGCTGTACTATCTCCAGAATTTATTCTGCTTAATGGCTCTACAATTGAATTTATCTCCTCAATTGCATTATTTCTTTCAAACCATCCTTTACCGTTTGCCCATCCATTTACATCCTCTAAATTATTTTCATCTACATTAGCTGCTCCAATGAAGTGATAATCATCCAAAGTACCTTGACCTAAATTAATTCTTTCTAAAGCATCTTGAAGCTTACTTAAAGAATCCTTTACCACAGTATTAATTTCGGATGAACTCAAATCACTACCTTTATTTTTTTTAGCAGCACTTATATTTTCATTTAAGAAAGGTACTAAATCTTCCTGTACATTATAAATTTGCAGTGCAGTAAAATCACTTTCGTGGTCATTGGCATTATTAATATTTGAAACCGCTGTTGTTATTTTATCTACAGTACTTAATATTTTACTTATTAAGGCATATCTTTTTCCTGTTAACCATGAATTAATATCTTGTAAATTATTACTATTTACCTGTGTTATTAAAAGAAATTGATAATCACTAACTACTGCTGTTCCCTTAGTCATTCTATCAAAAATGCCTTTGATGCTATCTGAAGTGTTTGCTATAGTGGTTCCAATTTCATCCTTTGTCAAATCTGCACCTTTACTTGTCCTAGCATTCTTTATCTGCTGTTCCATAACCTTAATATTATCTGGCTTCACGTTTGTAAATCCCAAGGAGTTATAATCTGATAAATTTTCTGATCCTGCATTAATACTAGCAATTAATTTTTCTTCATCTGTTTCATTTGAAGATGTTTGAGTATTATTTACAGTACCTTGTACATTTTTTTTAACATCTGCTTGCACTTGAAGATTTTTTGCCTGTTCTTCATAACTATTATCTGGAGTCTTTATTTCATTATTATTAACAGCATTGTTCCCCGACTCAGAAGCTTTTTCACTTGTTACAATTTTACTACTTGAAACATTTTCTGCTGCATAAGCCTTTACAGCATTTAAGTCCATACCCATTTTTGTCCCCAAGGCTAGAACTGATGCAATTAACAAAGTTTTTTTAATATTATTCATAAATTTTCCCCCTAATTAATTTAGTATAAATATAGATATAGGAATAACCCTATATCTATATTTTTAATTCCTTACTATTCCCTATCTCCTGTTATGCTGTTCACATCAACTATTTGTCCATTTTCAACCTTAAATACGTTCCATGTAATTCCTTCTGCATTAGTAGGAACAGTATATGTTTTTATTTGCTCGCTGCCCTTATAAACCCTTACTGTGGCTCCTGATAAAGATAACTTATTTGAAGCTGATGATGAACCATCACTAAAATCAAACACCGAGTAAGTATAGCTTCCCTTTGAATCAACAACAAAAGTTACTGTTTCTGGACCATAACCAAACTTAGCATCTGTATCTAGCGACACCACTGTATCTCCTACTTGAGCGCTTGGAGCTTGATAATAAACATTTATTGACTGACCGCTGCCTGTTGTACCACTAAAATGCGAATCCAAATCCAAAGGATTAGCTCCCCAGGTTAAAACTACGCGATATTGGTTTTCAGATAATGTTTGAGATATAACTATATTCTGTATATTATTTTCAGTGGCCTCACTTGAAATAACCACACTATATACATTAATGTACCCATCTTTTTTTGCTTCAGCTGTGTATGTTCCATCCTCTAAGCTAACAGTATATTTTCCCTGTGCATCTGTATATACCACAACCTCATTACCATTAACTGAATAATAGTCTCCTGATTTATTATCTTGTCCAATCCTAAATCTAATTGCTACTCCCTGTAGTGGATTCCCTGTTTGTGCATCTTTAACTACACCACTTACTGTGTATTGAAGCATCACTAACTGAATATTTTGCAGAACTGTTTTAGCCTTTCCATTTGAAGTAATTACAAAGTTCTGAGTAACGTATCCATCCTTTTTAATTTCAACTGTATAGCTTCCCTCAGGTAATTGAATACTGTATTTTCCTTGAGCATCTACAGTTGCTTCAACAGGTGAGCCATTCTTAGAGAAATAATTTCCTGCAATATTGTTTTCTCCAATTCTAAACCTTATCTCAACTCCTTGAAGTGGAGTTCCTGTTGCTGAATCAGTAATTGTACCACTTACGCTTGATACTATCATGTTATTAAGTATTATATTAATAAATCTTTTAGCATCAGAAACCTGTGGTATATTCATTCCTTTTATTCTGATATTTACATAGGAGATATTGTAGTCAATTACTGTGGTTATTCCAATTGTTCTATAATCGTCTATGGTAGCTGAACCAGAATCTATCTTAAGTAATGCATTATATATTTGAATATTCTTCTCAATTTCTGCTTTTACTTCATCAACGTTCACATAATTTTTGCCTTGCAAGTCTGCATTCACATATGTAAGTATGCTGTCATTTACATCTATAATTCCTAAAGTATTGTAATCAGCTGTAGTTGCTTTTCCTAAATTAATTTGCATTAATGCCCTGTAAATTTCTATTTGTGCTTGTACTCTAGCTATAACTTCATCAGCAGTCTTATAATTCTTATTTTGCAAATCTGTAGTTGCGTATAAAAGTAGTCCATCATTTATATCTGTTAACCCAAGAGCTTTAAAATCGTCAGTTACAGCTTCCCCAATATTAATTCTCATTAAAGCTTCATAGGAACTTATTTTAGCTTCTACTCTTTCAATTATGTCGTCTACATCTTTGTAATTTTGAATTTTCAAGTCTGCATTCACATAATCTAAAATATCTTGATAAACATCTGTAATTCCTATATTAAAGTAGTCGCTAAGTACCGCATCACCTGCACCTATCTTATTTATTACATCTATATTGTTAATGGTATTGTCAACTCTTGTTTGTATGTCTTGAATTTTAACATCCTTTTTATTCTTTAGTTCTGCATTTATATAGATTATGTTGTTATCATTGACATTGTTAATACCAAGTGTCTTATAGTCTACTACTGTTCCAACTCCAGTAACTATTCTGACATAGACCTCTGACAGTTGTACTATTGGTTCAATTACAACCTTAATATTTTCTATAGTTATGGTTATTCCACTTTCCTTAATTCTTTCATTAACAAATTCTATATTTATCTCTGTAACTCCATCAATTCCAATTGTAATGTAATCACTAACACTTCCGTCTCCCTTTGAAACATTGGAGGTCGAATTGATATAATCTATAGTTTTCTTAACTGAATCTCTTATTTCCTGTATAGTTAAATCTCTACCTTTATCTGCTTTTATCTTTTTAATGTCATCATTTACAGCTTCTAGCTTTGATGCATCAACTGCCTCTGTTTGAAGCTTACTGTAATCATCAATATTTCCTATTCCCGAATTAATATTTTTAAGTGAATTTAATATTGAATCTATTTTGTCCTGTAATGCTTTCAATGTTTTACAATCTCTAGTTTTCAGCATGTCGCTTAATGTAGCTACATCATCTTGTTGAACTTGAGCATTTGGATCAACATTTTTATAATCCTGCAAGGTTGTCTGTCCTGCTGCTGCATGATTATAAAAATCCAATAATGTTTTAACCTCTTTTACTACATTAGCTACTTCTGGTATTGTTAAATCCTGCCCTTTGGCTGTTTTTTTCTCAATAATGTTGGCATTAAGGATATCATAATCAATATTTCCTTCATTTGAATCTACCGCATGCGAATTTATGTAATCGTCTTCTGTTCCTACGCCACTATTTATATTATTTATATAAGTCATTATGGTGTTTATTCCATCAATTGCTTCACTTACGTCTCCCCACCTTTGATCCATTGCTAAGCTGTTAACATCCGCTACATGAAGTTGAGGTACATTATTAGCTCCAATAGCCTGATAATCCTCTAACGTTGCCACTCCTGCATCCATATTATCCAATGCAGTATTAATTCTTGCTATAGTAGAAGCAGCTGAATCTGATATCTCAGTTATTGTCAAATCTCTACCCTTGTTCTGTTTTTCTTTAACTATGTTTTTATTAACTAAGTCCAAATAAGGCTGAGTAACACCGCTTACTTCTAAGGCAGTATAATCAGTTTCTCCTCCTTGACCATTATTAATATTTTTAAGAGCATTTGAGGTTTTTGTAGCTACATCCTTAAATTTTGTTACAGTAGCATATCTCTTATGATAAAAATACTTATTTACAGAATCTAGATTTGCATCATTTACAAAAGTTGCACCAAGCAGTGTATAATCCGAAACATTTGCTACTCCATCGTTTATGTTACGAAATGCCTCTTGTATAGCTTCTGCCGTCTGAGATACTATGTCATAAATTTCTACCTCAGATAAATCTGTACCTTCCGCGCTTCTTGCATCAACTATAGCTTTGTTAATGATATCAAGAGTATCAGGCTTTACTTTAGTTTCTCCTATTGCAATATAATCTGACGTTTGAACATTACCTGAATTAATCTTCTTAACCTCATCATCTACGTTTGAAGCAGCTAATACTGACTTATTATTTTGCTGAACTTGTAAATTAACATTCTTATTAATACTTTGAATTTCACTTGATGAACTTACCTTGGGATTTGAATTTTCTTTATTAGAGACTTGATTTTCATTTGACGAGCTTACCTTAGAATTAGAGTCGTTATTCTTATTAACATTCACCTCTTTTTCTTGAACTTCTTTGCCTTTAACATTAATTTCATTACTATTTGAAATTGAACTTTTGTATACGCTGTTATCTGCCGCATAAGCTTTTATTGCAGGCTTACTTAATAACACCGCACTAGTTGTTACTGATATTGAAAATACTAGCAGAATATTCTTAATTCTACTCATATTGTCACCCCCCATATTTTATATTATAGCATCTTTTGCCTTTATATGCCATAATAGTTAATTAAATATGTATATGCTATTTTTATCAACATATTGTAATGTTTTCATTGATATTTTAGTATAATATGTAATAAAATAGAACTTGAAAGGAGTTGGTATAAATGTTAAAAAATAAAATAACATTATTACTATCAAGTATATATATATTAGGATCTATTTCTACTCCAACTTTAGCCTCTGAACTAACAAAAAATTCTTCAGCCTTGACAAAGAGAAGCTCTTCAAATAATTTTTCTTTAAACAAAAACCATGTTTTTACACCTATCACTTCAAATGTAAACGGTAGCAATGCAAAAAACAATTTAAATACCAAGGTACAAACTAACACTGCTTCTAGTTCTATGCCTAATACAAATCCCAAACAAGCTACTAATAATTCTAAAATTCTTGTTAACCCAAAACTTAACCAGGCTTCTTCTCCTAATGAAGGTATTACTCCTAAAAAACAAGCTTCCATACCTTATACAAATGTTACTGATAATAAAAATACCTTCAAAAATGAAAGCTCAATTAATAATGAGGCGCCCATTATACCTAAGGACACTTCTAAAACTAAAAGCACCTCCTCTGCCCAAACTAAAGGCTCTAACGATAACAATATACCTTCTAACAATACTTCTACCAATACTTCTAAAAACGAGAATCCCTCCAATACTGATATTAAGACCACTGAAGCTCCAGCAAATGCGCCTATAAAAGATACTCCTAATAACCAATCTGATTCTGCACTAGCAAAAAATAAAGCTTTATCAAATAACAATCTAGCTGCTGATTCCTCTCAAACATCAAAGGTAACTAGTTCTAATAATGATGCGCCTAAGGTAAACACCACTAGTACTGACAAAAAAGCTTCCAATTTAAATAATGATAGCCAGGACGGCTGGGTAACCAAGGACGGTAAAAAATATTACTATGTAAATGGAGTTCAGCAGAAGGGATTTCAATCAATAAATAAGAGCATTTATTATTTTAATGATGATGGTTCTATGCAAACCGGCTGGCTTAAATATAACAGTAATAGCTACTATTTCGATGCCTCTGGGGTTATGCTAACTGGCCTTCAAAACATTAATGGCACCTATTATGGTTTCAATGATGACGGCAAATTATTAACTGGCCTTCAAGCCATTAATAACAATTATTACTATTTTAATAATGACGGTGTTATGCAAACCGGCTGGATTACCTGTAATGATAGCAAGTACTACTTTGATAATAATGGCGTTATGCAAACCGGATTAGTTCATATCAATAATAAATATTATGGATTTGGAAATGATGGTAAATTGCTAACTGGTCTTCAAAACATTAATAATTATACATACTATTTTGATAGTAACGGTGTTATGCAAACTGATTGGATTACTATTGACGGAAGCAAATACTATTTTTCTGTTAACGGTGTTATGCAAACTGGAATAATTTATATTAGCGGTTATTACTATGGTTTTGCAAATGACGGTAAACTACTAACTGGTCTTCAGGTTATTAATGGCAATAGCTATTATTTTGATACTAACGGAATTAGACTTGTAAGCCGCTGGATTACTATTGATGGAAAGGACTACTACTTTAATCAAGATGGAATACTGACTGATAACTGGATAAATTATGATGGTAAATATTACTTCTATATAAGCGGTGTTAAACAAACTGGTCTTCAAAATATTGATGGTAACTACTATTATTTTGATTCCTCTGGTATTATGCAAACTGGTCTTCAAAAAATAGATGGAAAAACTTATTACTTTGGTGATAATGGAATTAGACAAATAGGTTGGATAACCTACCAAAATAACAAATATTACTTTAATTCAGACGGCAGTATGCAAACAGATTTAAAGATTTATTCTTATTCTACTTCTCCTTATAATTACCATTATCAGTATTACGGTTTTGATAACGATGGTAAATTACTTACTGGTCTTCAAACTATAAAGGGCAATACCTACTATTTTGATTCTAACGGTATTAGCCAAATGGGATGGGTTAATATTGATGGAAAAGACTTTTACTTTAATAGCAACAGCATCATGACTGAAAATTGGGTTATTAATGACGAGAAATACTACTTCTATATAAATAATGTTAAACAAACTGGTTTCCAATATATCAATGGCAAATATTATTACTTTGATCCTGATGGTATAATGCAAACTGGATTTCAAACAATAAGTGGTAATACTTATTACCTTGATGACAATGGCGTTAAACAAACTGGTTGGGTAACTATAAAAGGTAAGGATTATTATTTTGACGGCAATGGTGTAATGATTAATTATTGGGTTTTTGACAACGATAAAACTTACTATTATATTAACGGTAATATGCAAACTGGTGCTATATCTATAAACAATCATTATTATGGTTTTGACGATAATGGCATAATGCAAACTGGATGGCAGCGCATAAATGGCAGGACTTACTATTTCGATAATAATGGAGCTGCTAAAACTGGTTTAGTTACCTATGAAGGAAAAACGTATTATTTTAACACTTATTATGCCTATCTAGATACAGGCTTTATATACTTTAATAATAACTATTACTTTTTAGATAACAACGGAGTAGTAAGAACTGGTTGGATTAATTACTCCAATAATCGTTATTATCTTGATTCAACTGGTGTTAGAGTAACTGGCTTTCAAACTATTGATGGGAACAAATATTACTTTGATTCCAGTGGCGCAATGTGCACTAGCTTTATAACAGTTAACGGAAATACTTATGGCTTTAGTAAAGATGGAATTATGCTTACTGGATGGCAAACTATTTTAAGCAGTAACTATTCATCTTATAACATCTACTATTTTAATTCTGATGGCAGCGCACAGAAAGGCTTCTTTACTTACCTAGGAAAAACCTATTACTTTGAACCAAACTATGGATATATGCTACTTGGATATAACTATATTAATGGGAAGTATTATTATTTTGACAATGATGGTGTAATTCAAACTGGATGGGTTACTGATCGCTCCTCAAAATATTATCTTGATCCATCTGGTGCTGCAGTGACTGGTTTTCAAAACATCAATGGAGATAAGTACTACTTTAATTCCAGCGGCATCATGCAAACTGGTTTAGTTTATGTAAATCCTGATTATTATGGTTTTGATGACAATGGCCATATTCTTACTGGTATGCATTCTATAAATGGATATATATATTATTTCGACTCTACTGGTAAAGCTCAAAAAGGCTTCGTTACTTATTTAGGCAAAACTTATTATTTTAATACAAATATGTATACTGGCTTTGTTAATGCCAATAATAATCTTTACTATTTTGACAATGAAGGCGTAATGCAAACTGGCTGGATTAATTATAATTCCAATAGATACTATTTTAGCGCAACTGGTGCCAGTGTAACTGGCTTTCAAACTATTGATGGTAACAAGTATTGCTTTGATTCCAACGGCGCAATCTATACCGACGTAGTTACAATTAATGGAAGCACTTATGGTTTTAATACAGACGGTATTATGCTTACTGGATGGCAAACTATACGATATAATCGTGGTTATTCTTCATATTTTAACACTTATTATTTCAATTCCGATGGCACTGCCAAAACAGGGTTCTTTACTTATTTAAACAAAACTTACTATTTTAATCCAAGTGATGGCCGTATGCTTCAGGGCTATCAATATATTAATGGAAATCATTATTACTTCGCCCCTGATGGTACTATGCAAACTGGGTGGATTACTAATGGATCTTCAAAATATTATCTTGATCCCTCAGGTGCAGCTGTAACTGGACTGCAGACTATAAATGGTAATAAATATTGTTTTGATTCTAACGGTATTCTTCAGCATAATGGTATATTTTATATTGGCAATACTTATTATGGCTCTGACAATAACGGAATTATGCTTACAGGCCTTCAGTTAATAAATGGTTATCTGTATTGTTTTAATTCTGATGGCTCAGTAAAAACAGGTTTAGTGACTTATCTAGGCAAAACTTACTATTTTGATTCTTATTCAGTATCTGGTTTTCAGAACATAAATAACAACACTTACTACTTTGGAAACGATGGTACTATGCAAACTGGATGGGTCAATTATGGTTACTACCGTTATTACCTTAACGACTCAGGCATTAAGGTAACTGGATGGCAGACAATTGATGGTAATAAGTACTATTTTGACTATTACGGTGCAAAAACAGGTATTGTAAATATTGATGGTAATTACTACGGTTTTAATAATTCTGGAGTTATGCTAACAGGTTGGCAGCATATTAATGGAAGTACTTATTATTTTAATTCCAACGGTATTGCTAATACTGGTTTTATAACTTATTTAGGTAAAACCTATTACTTCGATAGCTATGGAAGAATGCAAATAGGTTCAATGACTATAAATGGTACAAGCTACTATTTCTATGCCAATGGCGTTATGAAAACATCAACTGATAGCCCTAATACTTTGGCAGTTGGTTGGGTACGTGATTCCTACTACTATCAGTACTATTTAAACGCAGCCGGAACTAAATTAACAGGACTTCAAACCATTGACGGAAACACATATTATTTTGATTCTAATGGCATAATGCAAACAGGTATTATAACTATCAATGGAAATCGTTATGGCTTTGGTGTTAATGGAGTTATGCTTTATGGCCTTCAATTTATAAATAATAATACTTACTACTCTAACTCCTATGGAATATCTCAAACTGGCTTTGTTACATTATCAGGTAATACCTATTACTTTGATTCCTATGGAGAAATGCGAATTGGCTTAACCTATATTAATAATAACTATTATTATTTTAATAGCAAAGGTATTATGGAGACGGGGTGGATTTCGTATCTACGCTATGCAAATCCAAATGGTATACTACTAACTGGCTTTCAAACCATAAATGGTAAAACTTATTATTTTAACAGTGATGGTTCCTTACTTTATGATCTTCAATATATCAATGGAAGCTACTACGGCTTTGATAAAAATGGAGTCATGCTTTATGGTCTGCAAACTATAGGTGGTAATACCTACTATCTAAATTCCAATGGTATTTCTCAAAGTGGTTTTATTACTTTAAACGGAAAAACTTATTACTTTGATTCCTATTACGGTATGAGAACAGGTATTCAAAATATTAATAATAACTACTACTTTTTTGGAGACAACGGTACTTTACAGACCGGCTGGATTTCACAGGACAACCTTAGGTATTATGCCAATTCTTCTGGAGTATGTCTAACCGGCCTTCAAACAATTGATGGTAAAAAATACTACTTTAACTCCTACGCACGTATGGAGACTGGTCTCGTATACATTAATAACACTTATTATGGCTTTGACAATGATGGAACCCTACTATACTCTTGGCATAACATAAATGGAAGAATGTATTGCTTCAATACCGATGGAACCGTAAAAACAGGATGGATTAATTATTTAGGAAGATCCTGTTACCTTGATTCAAGTCAAGGCTTCTTAAGTACGGGACTTTTAACTATAGGACATAACATCTACTATTTTGGCAGTGACTATTCTATGAAAACTGGCTGGGTTACCTCCGGCTCTTCAAAGTACTACTTTAATGAATCAGGTATTATGCTTACTGGTTTTCAAACAATTGACGGTAATACTTATTACTTTGATTCCTATGGTAATTCCACTACTGGCACACGATCTATTAATGGAAATTGCTATGGCTTCAATGATGATGGTATTATGCTTACCGGTTGGCAGACTATTAGTGGCAATAATTATTATTTTAACCCTGATGGCACGGCTAAAATTGGTTTAAATACCTATGAAGGTAAAACATATTATTTTTCCACTGGAGGTTACACTCAAACTGGAATTATTAATATAAACAGTAATACTTATTACTTTGGTTATGATGGTGCACTAAAAACAGGATGGATTAGAAATAATTATATTTATTACGCTGATAACAATGGAATTATACAAACAGGACTTAAAACTATCGATGGTAAAAATTACTTATTCAATTACAGTGGTATTATGATGAATGGTATTCAATCAATTAACAATAACTACTACGGCTTCGATAATGACGGCGGTATGCTATTTGGAGTTCATAGCATAAATGGACAAACTTACTATTTCAATGCTGATGGCAGCGTTAAAACTGGATGGATTCCTTATGAAGGAAAAATGTACTATGCAAATCCTTCTTACTGTACTGGCTTTGCAACTATAAATAACAACACTTATTATTTTGATAATAATGGTGCCATGGAAACAGGTATTATAACCGTAGACAATTCTAAGTACTATATAAATTCATATGGTATTAGAGAAACAGGCTATAAAATCATCGATGGTAAAACCTACTACTTTAACCCTAATTATAGCGGTATTATGCAAACTGGTGTAATTTCTCTGAATGGAAACTACTATGGCTTTGATGATAATGGTGTTATGCAAATCGGATTGCAAAAATTGAATGGAAACACCTACTACTTCAATAGCAATGGTACTGCAATAACTGGCTGGACTACTTTAGGTTCAAATAAATATTATTTTAATCCTAATTCTTATGGTGCCGCAGAAGTTGGTATAGAATCTATAAATGGACATTATTACTACTTTAACAATAATGGTATTATGCAAACTGGAGTTCAGCGAATTAATGGCTATGTTTATTGCTTTAACAATGACGGTACTGCTATGAATGGATTTCAGTCTATAAATGGGAATACTTATTATTTAAACATTTATGGCTGTACATACACAGGTTGGCAGACAATTAATTCAAACAGATACTACTTCAATTCAGATGGCGTTATGCTTACTGGAGCTCAAAATATTACCGGATATATTTATGGTTTTGATTCTAATGGAATAATGCTTACTGGCGTGCAAACTATAGCGGGAAATACTTATGACTTTAGTTCCAATGGTACTGCTACTACTGGTTGGGTAATACTTTCAAATAAAACTTACTATTTTAGTCCTTCCTTAGGTTACAAATTAACTGGTTTTATTACTGTTTCAGGGGATAACTATTATCTTGACGCTGATGGCGTACTGCAAACTGGTTGGGTCACAGTTGATGGAAATAAGTATTATCTAAACTCTAATGGTGTAAGGCAAACTGGCTTCTTAACTCTAAATAATAATAAATATTATTTTGATACTAATGGCGTAATGCAGACTGGTTTTACTACTATCAATAACAATGTTTACTACTTTAATGATGATGGTATAATGCAAACCTTGTGGATTACTATTGACTACAATAAATATTATTTTGATTCCACAGGAATTAGACTTATTGGCTTTCAAATAATTGATGGAAAAAAATATTATTTTAATTCAAACGGTATTATGCTTACTGGTGTGCAAACTATAGGAAATAAATTTTACGGTTTTGATAATTACGGTGTTATGCTCACTGGTGTGCAAGATATAGACAATCACACTTATAACTTTAACCAAGACGGAAGTGCCTCTACTGGCTGGACTAAACTTTCTGATAAAACCTATTATTTCAGTCCTTCTTTAGGCTACAAATTAACAGGCTTTCAAACTATTGATGACAAAACTTATTACTTTGACACTGATGGAGCTATTTTAAGCGGCTGGATTACTGCTAACTCTAATAAATATTATCTTGACTCTAATGGTGTAGTTCAAACTGGCTTCTTAACTTTGGATAATAACAAGTACTACTTAAATTCTAGTGGTGTTATGCAAACTGGAATCGTTCCTATAAATGGCACCTATTACGGCTTTGGCCAAGATGGTATTATGCTTACTGGTATACAAAAATTAAATGATCAAACTTACTACTTTAACTCTGATGGTACCATGTTTACTGGGTGGTTTAAGGATTCTTCTTCCTCTCAACATTATTTTGATTCTAACGGCATGATGCTTACTGGTTTAAAAGATGTAAATGGAAATAAATATTATTTTAATGAAAATGGAGTTATGCAAACCGGCTTAATTACTTTTAGCAATAACAAATATTACTTTGATCAAAATGGTATTATGCAAACTGGATGGCAGAACTTAAGTGGATGTAACTATTACTTTAATAATGATGGCGTTATGCAAACTGGAGTTAATACTATAAATGATTCAATCTACGGCTTTGACTCTAACGGCATCATGCTTACTGGATGGCAAACTATTAATTCTAAAACCTACTACTTTGCACCTAACGGAATCGCTAAAAATGGCTGGCTTAACTACCGCGGCAAAAAGTACTATTTCGACCCTCAATACGCTTACATGATAACTGGATTTAAAACTATTACTGGCTGCACATATTACTTTGACCAAGATGGTGTTATGCAGACTGGAGTTGTTTCAATTGACGGTGGTACTTATGGATTTAACTCTTTAGGATTTTTATTAAAGGGCTGGCAAAATATCGATTCTAAAACCTATTATTTTGATTCTAATGGATTGGCTCCTAAAGGACTTAAAACAATTGATGGAAGTATTTATTATTTTTCTTCAGACGGATACCTTGAAAAAGATACTAAAATTATCGTAGACGGTATAACCTATAAAATAAATGACAATGGTACTGCTACTGAGGTTAAAAATATTTAATAATTATATATGCAGAACTGTATGCGACTTTTTTGTCCATGCAGTTCTTATTTTTTACTTAAATCTAAATGAATCAACAATTAATATCTTTAACACTTATGTAACTATTTGACATTTTTTAATTTTTATTGTATTCTTTAAATATTAAGTTAACTTTTTGTAAAATAATTTCATTATAATTAGGAGGCTGTTTATGAAAAAAAGTAAGAAGCTATTAAAAACTTTAACTGCAACTATTTGCACTATGGGAATTATTTGTGCAACTTCTATTACCGTAAATGCCCAATATTCTTTCGACGTTATTTCTGATACTCATATAGGAGCCGATTCATCTTGGGGTGCTTGTAATCATTTAACAGATGCATTAACCTGTATAAAAAATAGTATTAAAGCTGCAAAAAGCAATCCTAATAGCCCTCTTTATAAAAATTATTTAAATGATCAGTGCATAGTAGTAGATGGCGACATAGTTGACTATGCTTCAGATCAAAATTATAAGGAGCTAAGTGATACTATACTAGGCTGTAAAGATTCTAATCTTCCCTATGTATACTTTAACATCGGCAATCATGAATTCAAAACTCAAAGTAGTCCTAATACAGAATGGAATTATACTGATGCACTTAACTTCTTTAACACCAAAACAAATGCAATTCAAAGCTCTCTACTAAGTAATGCTGTAGGCATAACAACCACAGGACGCAATAACTCATATGATTTACAATATATTAATAACAAAAATAGCAGACTCTTTTTCTTAGGTACTGACGAATTACCATCAGATGCTCCAGACACTTCCACTATCGGCAGTAGTCAATTAGGTTGGTTGAGCCAAGCTATTAATGATAATTCAAATGAAGGAAAGCAAACATCAAAAGGTAAAAAGCCTATGTTTATTTTCTCTCATCAACCCGTATATAGCACAGTTTATGGATCTGATCGTGATGATTGGGGCTATATAAACAAGGATGCTAGCTACAATATTAAAAATTTACTCAATGGTCACAATGAAATTGTAATGTTTACAGGCCATACTCACAAACAATTTGATAATAATGATCCTTGGAATTCAGGTAATGGGTATGCTCTAAATGGAGATTCATCAGCTCATATCTTCAGCGTGCCTTCAACTGGTGAAGTCGATAGCAATGGTCCTGAAGGATATCATGTTACAGTATTTAGTGATGGCATCGTAGTAACAGGCGTTAAGTATCAAGCAAATGGTACTTGTAAAACAATGAATACCTACACTATTGATTTTTAATATAAGTAAAAATATAAACTCCAGCTTTTTATTTTAAGTTGGAGCTTATATTTTCATATACATACATTTTAATTTTTGGCTATGTTAATGAACAGTGTTGATAGCATAGTATATAATAATTCATTAAAGTTATTCATCTAATCTCGCTTATAAATTGGAATCTATTTAATTCTCTCTGAAAGCTATTGCATCAACCTGAAAGGCAATTCCATCTCTAATAAACTTTGTTTCATATGCCTTTCTTGCTGGATATTTTCCTTCAAATCTTTCCTTAATTATTTCTCCTAAAAACGATAAATCTTTAATATCTCTAAATAAGCAATCCATTTGTACTACAGATTTCAATGTCAAGCCTATCTTTTCAAGTCTTTCACTCAAAACATCAAATGCACCATTTATTTGGTTTTCGATTGATTGTCCCTCATTCTTCATGCAATAGCTGATATAAACATAATCACCTGCCTCAACAATCGCAGAGTGTGCCCATTCTTTGTCTATTTCTGTTCTTATAATTTCTCTCATTCTACATTCTCCTTGTATTATATTTTCGTTACAAATTCCTATTTATCACTCACTATATCTTACAATTATCCATTTGTTTAATTATATACTATATAGCCACAAATATTTAATTATTTGCATAACTATATATAAATTGCTTCTCTAAATCTAAAGTCTTTTAATTTTGTGTCAGAATGACAAGTATGAGATTGTACCAACAGATTTTTACTCTTAACAGTATCTTTCTCTGTATTAAAGACTTCCAACCATTTAAACCAGTATATATAGTTAGCAAGATATTTAGTTGCAACACCATTAAAACTATCCATCCATTTATTTAGTTTACTATGAAATGCATTAATGTGTTGAATATGATATATACCTTCCTTATGATTACCACGCTTGATTTGTTGCAATTCAATACCTAAATTTTATGCGAACTGAATATAACTCTTATGTGAATCTGTACAAAAGATTGCTTCCTGTCCTGATTTTCCTAAAGCCTGAATATCTCTTTTTACTGACTCTACATTTGGCATAATATGACCTCCATAATTATTTATATAACCATATTATAACCTTTTTTACAACAAGTAACCAATTCCCAAGACTGTTCTTTAACATAGCCTAATTTTCAAATTACTATTCGATATTCCAATCCACCTCCAATTGCAATTTATCTTATCACTTTATAAAAATATATTTACTTTTATGAATTTTTTTGATTAAATGGTTGAATATTACAATGCATAAAGATATAATATATACATCCAAAGTTGTAAATGTTTTCATTTACTTTTTTATTCTATTTAAGGGGGAAAAATTAATGAATAAAAATCTAAAAAGAAATTTAGCTGTTTTGGTAAGTTCTACATTTCTTGTCTCTACAACTATAAATCTAACATCATCAAAGCCTATAAAAGCAGAGAATGCCAGAAAACCTGTTTATTTAAATCCTAATGCAAACACTGAAGCTAGAGTTTCAGATTTATTAAAACGAATGACATTAGATGAAAAAGTTGGCCAAATGCTTCAAGGAGAACTAGGAACCTCTTCTGATAACGCAAAACCAGAGGACTGTATCAATTATACTTTAGGTTCAGTATTAAGCGGCGGTAATGCAGACCCAACTACAGGAAATGATGCTCAAAGCTGGTATGACACTGTAACTAGCTTTGTTGAAGCATCAACACAAAACAGACTTCATATACCTATACTCTATGGAGTCGATGCAGTACATGGTAACAGTAACATAATTGGAGCAACCATATTTCCACACAACATTGCTCTTGGCGCTATTGCAACAGGTAATCTTAATGAGGGTAAAAAAATTGTAAGAAAAATTGGCTCTGCTACCGCAAAAGAAATGAGGGTTACTGACATTCCTTGGACCTTTGCTCCTTGCCTTGCTAATCCACAAAATCCTACTTGGGGAAGAACTTATGAAGGCTTTGGAGAAGACATAAATCTAGCCTCTGAACTTGGTAGCTCCTATATAAAGGGACTTCAAGGTAATGACATTAATGATTTAAAAAAGCCTAACAAGGCTGTTGCCACTATAAAACATTATCTTGGAGAAGGTTACACAGAAAACGGCACTAATCAAGGAAATGTGACCTCAATGACAAAGGAGCAGGTTGCTAAAAATCTTATAAAACCTTATGAAGATGCAGTAAGGGCAGGCGCAAGAACTGTTATGCCTTCTTACAACAGCATACAGGGAGTTAAAATGACTGCAAGCAAATACCTTTTAACTGATATATTAAAGAACAAACTAAAATTTGATGGTTTTGTCATTTCCGATTACAATGCAGCTCAACAAATCACCGCGGATGAAAACGGTAACAGTGTAAGTGGACTTAAAAATCAAGTTAAAGTTTCTATAAATGCTGGTGTAGATATGCTTATGGAACCTAACGATTGGAAAAGCTGTATTGGCTACATTAAAGAACTTGTTGCAGATGAAAAAGCGCATCCTGGTACTGGAATACCAATGTCTAGAATTAACGATGCTGTATCAAGAATATTGAGAGTAAAATTCCAATCAGGGTTATTCGAACATCCTATTTCTAATAACCCTGAAAATAATCCAAAGGTAATGGCACAACTAGGTTCAAACAAACATAGAAAATTAGCAAGAGAGGCTGTAAGTAAGTCTCTTGTACTGTTAAAAAATGATGCTGTAGGTGGAAAACCAATTCTTTCTCAGCTTAAGAAAATGAAAAAAATCTTTGTTGCTGGAAAAAGTGCTAACGATATAGGCAATCAGTGCGGTGGATGGACTATAGACTGGCAAGGAAAGAGTGGTAATACAACCAAAGGAACAACCATACTTCAAGGTATCAAAGATTCAATCAGTCCAAAACAAAATGTTACTTTCAGCGAGGATGGTGCTGGAGCTTCCGGAAATGATGTAGCTATAGCTATAATAGGAGAAACTCCTTATGCAGAAACTAATGGCGATAATCTTAATGGATTAAATTTAGATTCAACTGACAAAAAAACTCTTGCAAATCTAAAAGCTTCAGGTGTACCTACTATTGTTGTACTTGTATCAGGAAGACCAATGATAGTTACTGATTATATAAAGGACTGGGCAGGCTTAGTCGAGGCATGGCTTCCTGGAACAGAGGGTAATGGAGTTTCTGATGTTCTATTTGGAAATAAGGACTTCACAGGAAGGCTTCCAGAAAAATGGGCTTTTTATACAGAAGCATACCCTATAACAAATAGTAATAAACAATATATGCTATTTGATTCAGGCTACGGACTTACTAAAAATCAGGTTACACCAAGGCTTCCTATAACACCAGCACATCCATAAACATAATACTAGAGCACCGCAAAATGATGAAAAATCACCCGCGGTGCTCTTTTATGATTAGTGTAAATATAAATTGAAGTACAATATTACTATAACTTTATAATTTTTTGAGGAATATTGTTTCCAATTTTAAGTTCAGATATCACCATTGATAACAAAATAACTCCACACCCTATAAAGGTATTTATTGTAATTGACTCACAGGAACCATTATTATTGGGTATAAACATTGCAAATATTGTTGCAAATACGGGTTCTGCACAAAATATTAATGCCGTATGAGTAGGCGATGTAAATTTCTCTAAAAACACGATTCCAGTATATGCAACCGCTGTTCCCAATATTCCAGTTATGAATATGCTCACAGTCAGTTGAGTATTAAATACTATAGGTTTCGTTCCTATTATAAATAATACTATATTATAAAATATAGCACAAAACACAACTTGAATTAAGGATAGTAAAGCAGAATCACACTTAGAGCAAAATATGTCAATAAATATTATCTGAAAAGTAATACATATTGCACATAAAAACGAAAACAAATCACCTATATTCAGCTTAAAGTTCACCCCACCAGAAATAAAGAAAAGCCCAACAACAGCAAATAATACTCCTAATACACAAGAAAAATCTATCTTTTTTTTATAATATCCAGCTGATACTAACGGAACAATTACAACACTTAAAGCTGATATAAAGGATGAATTTGATGATGTTGTGAATCTAAGGCTTGCTACTTGAAATGCTAATGATCCAAAAAACATTAGCCCTATTAATGAACCATACAATATTATTTTAGTATTGATAAGCTTTAATTTCTTCCAAAAAATAATTATTAAAATTACGGCAGCCGATGTGAACCTTAATGATAAAAAAGCAAAGATTGATGTATAGCCAAGTACATTCTTCGTTAACGGAAATGATAATCCCCATATTGCAGTAAAAAATAGAAATACTAAATCCACTTTAGTTGACTTTGACATTATTACTCCTCCACAGCGAAAACTTGCCAGTTATGCTATCGACATATTTGCTTTTTCCATAAAATATTGCACCTAAGTATTCTAAATCTTCTTCCAAAGACTCGCCTAATGATTTTACTAATTCATCATCATGTTCAGTAATTAACATTTGTCTTGGAAAATCCACCATCAAAATATCATTACTTTCCCTTGCTTCATTTATTGCTTTTCGTAACTTTTGTTGCTTTGCCTGAGTAATAATAACAGGATATTTTGATATTCCTATATGAGGTTTTCCCGACTTATCCATAATATGCGACTTTCCCATAAAATTATCATTTGCATAAAATCCAATAGAAATCCCAAGATGTCCTATTACATTAAAAGCTACCTCTAGCGGAATATTTACTGCAAGTGTAACTACTATCTTTTTTTCTCTGTAATCATATGATAAATCACTCATATATTCTCTCTCCACTCTCCTAAATTTTATACAAATTCATCCTCAAGCCATCCTTGGGAATCGGAAAAGCTAACAAGACCATGTATTTCTTGTGCTGCCTTATTTAATTCTTTCCTAAACTCTAAATATGATTTCAACGAATCCAAACCAAAATAATATTTAAAGTAATCCCTTTGCATTTCATCCAATGGTACATAATCATTTAAATAGTACTTACCAGGATATGCTTTTAATAATTGATTATAAGCTATAGAACCAGGACTAGGCTCTATAAGATTCCCAACCATTTCTCTAGGCGGTCTCCCCAATTTTTCCGTTATTATGTTTACAACCTTTTCAGCACACTTAATTGTTTTCTTTAATGATTCTGAATTTTCTCCAGGTAAACCCAATACAAAACTTGCTGTTATATCAATTCCTGCTGTAGCTAATGCATCTGCTGCAATTAAACTAGTTTCAGTAGATGTATCTCGTTTATTACAACGACGCAATACCTCTTCATCACCGGATTCGAATCCAATAACAACATCAGTTACTCCAATCTTTTTAAGTTTTTTTGCTATTGATAAATTAACTCTATTAGCCCTTGCGAATATACCTAATTCAAACTTTTTTCGTATATCAGGCTTTATTTCAGCCACTTTTGAGACCCAATCATGGTTATATAAAAAATCATCTCCTACATCAAATATATAGTCTGCTTTAAACTCATCTGCACATATTTTAATGTCTTCCCAAAATTTCTCTGGACTTTTAAATCTTACTCCTTTGTCTGCTCTTCCACAAAATACGCAGCCCACACTATTTTTACGATTGCCGCATCCTTTATGTGAATAAACACGAAGATAATTATTTATAGGGTTAGGGTTTGTAAAGTTACTTTCATTAAGCAATTTTTGATATGGTTTAAAATCTACGATGGAATAATCTAATTTTGGTGCATTTTTTAAATCTAGTTGAAAGTATTTTGTCCTATTAATTTTTCCGTCTTTCATAAAAACCAAATTAGGAATTTCGCTAATATCTCTTTCTTCTAATAGTCCTAGTAAAGACTCCTCTCCATCCTCAATACTTACATAATCAATTAATCCTTGCTGTCTAAAAATTATTGCATCTGCCATTTGGGTCGCATGCTGTCCACCAAGAACATTTATAGAGCCAATGTTATGAGCACTTTTCGCAATTACCAGGGAATTTTCATAAGATATAAGTTGTACACTTTGAGCAACTATATCTGGTTTTTCATCCTCTATAAATTTTATAATGTCCTCCATCGAGTGGGTAACACTCCCATCAAGAATTGATATTCTCACATTTTGCAATCTTTCAGATATATAATTTGCAAGAGCAACTAATCCTAATGGCGGTGCATAGTGTGTTAATGCATCCTTATATTTTTTGTTTATGGGTGTAAAAATTAACGCTATATGTTTTTTCATGCGCTTCCTCCTAAATATATAAAATTTGTATTAATTATACATCTATGTGATGTATTTTACAATATTACCATAAGAGGGAATTATTGAAATTATAAAAAACGCGCATAGATTAATTTAAACAAAACTACGCACGTTTCTTAAATTTAGGTTCTGTAAAGAAATGTTTATAAGTCCATCCTTAAATAAAATAAAGTTATATTCTTTACTTATTATCTTTTTTATTTAATCTCTTATTACTGTTTTTTCTATAACTTCTTGTAATAACTCCAATTACTAATACCGCTATTTTTAAAGTATATAGTCGTGTTGTTAAATTCTTTAAATCCATTTTTTGTATAGAACTTGAGGTTTATTTCAGAATTAGTAATTAAAGCAACCTCTTCTCCACCATGACTAGCTATACAATGTATAAGGCAATCATTTATCATTTTGCTTCCAAGACTTTGACCTTGATATAAATTATCAACAGCTAATGATTCAAGATACCATACAGGTTTATTTAAACTTTTACATGATTTTTCAGCATCACCTAAAAATTTAAAAAAGCGTAAAACATTTAATAAACTGCTTTCTTTAAATAATTTGATACATATATTAATACAATCTGCAATTATTCTAACTTTGTACATTAATGAACACTTAATAAATATTTGTATTATTTTTGGAGGAATTATGAAAGATAGACGATTTGTAAAAACAGAACATGCTATTCGCAAGGCATTTTTAACGCTTTTAAAAGAAAAATCTCTTAACAAAATAAGCGTATCTGAAATTTAAAGAATGGCTGACCTTGGAAGAGGAACTTTTTATTTGCATTATAAAGACACTTATGATTTATATAATACTCTTGAAAACGAACTGTACACTGAAATTTGTGAGTTATTTGAAAAGTCCAATCCATATATTAATGAAAACAACCTTATGCATTTAATCAATAATATTATGGACTATATATCAATACACAGTGATATATTCCAAACCTTTACTCGTTTTGAACTTGAAGGAAATCTGTTTTCTAAACTAAAAAGCTATTTCTATAATAAAGTTTTGCATGAGAGCATAGTACTCTCTAGACCTATAAATAATAATATTGATTATGATGTAGTTGAAGCTACTTTTATTGTTTCAGGTGTTATTGGAGTTATAGAAGATTGGTTAAACAACGGAATGATGATGACAAAAGAAAATGTCTCTGATATACTTCAAAAAATACTAACAAAATTTTAATTCTTACAAATTATAAGCCTTCTATATATTCTTATAATTTGTAATGGGTAAAATAAATTTTTATAAAAAAACACGCATAGATTCATTTACACGAAGCTAAGAACGTTTCTTAAATATTTAATTATAAAATTGTATAATCAAGTAGTTTCTCTATTCCACTTTTTACTGCAAAAGATTTTTCTATTTTTAATCTTTTAATTAATGCTCTTTCTATTATTTCACGACTTTCATTTGAAATTAATTCACCTAGTATATTTACAACCGCACATCTATTTCTATAATATCTATTTTCTAATTCGCTTACCAGTGTATTTAAGTAGGCTTTGTCTCCTAATATATATAAAGCTTTATATATATTAATCCTAACCCATTGAGTATTTTGTTTTTTTAGTATATGTTTAAGGAACTCAATATGTTCGCTTAAATTATTATTTAGTGTAACAAAAATATCTACTAAGGATAATATAGCCTATCCTTTTACCAAACTACTTTTGTCTTTTAGAATTCTATCTTTCAGATGATAAATAACATCATTTGAAGAGCTATTACAAAGAGAATCGCATGCATTAACTCTTACTAATTCTTCTTTATCTTTTAGCAGCTTTATTAGTATATTATCTCCCTCTACATCATTTGACAAAACTAATATTTCAGAAACTTTTACCCTTACTTCATATTCTTCATCTTCGGAAAGATAATCTAAAAACTTATACATATCTTTTGTAAAACAATTCATATCCTCTAATTCTTCAAGCATATTTATTTTCTCAATTGAATTTTTCTCTTTTAGATTAGTTTCAAAATATTTATTTATTATAATAGCACCCTTTAAATACACCTTTAATTATTATTTGATGATATATTATTCTTTATTTTTTAATGCTAACAAAATCTTTAACAGTTTATTAGCAGTTATATTTTTGGGATCTTTAATTAAAATTTCATTAATCCATTTTGATGCGTTATCTAAATCTTTAATTATCAAATATAATTCTGCAATATATATTATATTTTCAATTTTTTCAGGTTCCATTTTATTTATACATAAAAACATTTCAATTGCCTTATTGTAATCTTTCATAAAAATAAATACCATAGCTTTATTGAATAGTGCATCTACACTACTATTATCAAGCCTAAATGCATCATCAAATTCATCAATAGCCATTTCATCTAACCCTATTTTTGAATAACATATTCCAAGATTCAAGTGTACTTCTGGTATAGAATTATTTATTTCTAAAGCTTTTTTATAAAATTCTGTTGCTTTATTGAAATTCTTCATAGTAAAATAGTATATTCCTAAATAAAAATATGTTTCTTCTTCATTTGGATTTATCTTCAAAGCTTTTTGAAAACATTCTAATGCTTCTGAAAACATTTGCTTTTTTATAAATACTCTTCCTAAATTCAATACTGGTCTTTCCCACTCGGGGTAATCATTTATTAATTCACTAAATGTAGAAATTGCAGATTCAAATTGATTTGTTTCTAAATAACAACAACCTATATAATTTAAAGAATTATTATCTAATTCTAATTCATAACATTCTTTAAATAACTTTAATGCCTTTTCGTAATCCTCTGACATGTAATAACCCTCAGCTTTTTTATACAATTTATCAAACGTCATATATTTGTCCTCCTTTAATTTATTCTGCAAAAGCCCTTACAATTAAAACTGCTTCAACAGAAATCGTTTAAGGATCATCTCCCCCTGTAACTCTATATCCTCACTATTGTTGCTATTATAATTGCTGCTGTACCTGCAATCAAAACAATCTTTTGAAGATTACTTTATAAGTTTAAGTGCTCACAGCTATAATTTCTTACTATGAGCACCCTTTAAATACACCTTTAATTATTATAAGTTATAAAACCTAGTTCTTTTTTATTTTACACATATTATTTTAATACCACAGGATATTTACTTTAATTTAACACATCTAAGTTTATCATCTTTTGTTGGATAATATAAATAACCATTAATTATCTTTACTGTGTTCCAAACAAAATAATTATCTACTTTAGACGAATCCCTGCAGTCTACTTGCGATATAGTATTATCCTTAGCAGAATATTTTAAAAGCTTGATTTTTTCATCAGAACTATAAGTCGTAAAATATAAATCTCCTTTATACTCTACCATATCTTCACCTATAACCTCGTTGTCGTTTTTCATTATAATTGTTTCATTTCCATTCTTATAAGTAAATAGTGCTGTAGTGTAGTGATTATCAGAACTATTTGGTATACGTTTAAGAAAATACAAATCATCGTCTATAAATGCAAATCCGTAATATATATCTCTTTTAGGTTCTGATACTCCTTTACCTAAGATAATTTGTGGTTTCATATCGTCTATATTTTCTTTGTAAATGGTAAATGTTCTTTGCCCATGATCTATATAAAACACACTGCCTTTATTTACCTTAAACTGTTCTGCATCATTATTTAAAAGCTTTAATTTTTTAGACGTCATATCAAACAAATATAATGACATAGTCACCTGAAAATATATATTATTATCTCGTATCATAAAATATCTAAATTGATTAGCGTATTCCATATTCTTACCATCTATTATTTTAGAAAGTTCACTTCCATTTTTATCAATACAGAATATTCCAAAGTTCTTTTCATCCACTGTTGAAAAATATATATTTTCCTCAACTAATACTAACTGATTAACATTTTTCTGTTTTAAAATTAATTTACTTTCCCCACTTTTCTTATTGAGCTTATTTATTCCCTTTTTATCAGAGTAATAAATAAAATTATCATCCTCAATAATATCTGAAGTATTATCTAACACTTTATCACTAAGATGTATTGGATAATCTAATTTAACCTTCTTATGCACTGCCACCCTTGTATCATTAACTTTTTTATTACACCCAACTAAACTGAATGTAAATATACAAATTAAAATTAAAACTATTTTCTTCATTTGCTTACCTTGTATAATGACCATCATTATACTTTTCCTTTCATAAAATAACTACAGATTAAGCCAATATCGTATACCTTAATTTGAATCTTCTTTATACTTACCATAACTATCTGTTTTAGTTAATAGTTTATTAATACTTTATTCATAGAGTCAAATTGTACCATATTTTATATGTCGAAATTTGCATTAAATAGTCACAAAAAATTTTTTTGAGAAGTTTTCTAACATTACAATCTTATTTCTTAGCCTTTTGATTTTCTTTTCTACTTGTAATATCTTATCTTCTAATTTTCTAATTTGTTTTTCTGCTTTTCCTACAGCCATTCTAGAACCACCATAATATTATATATTAAGCCAATAAATACATATGCAAACATTATTAATATTGCTAAAATCATCATTATAAATTGAAAACTATATAGTTCTTTAGTAATTTTAAGCCCTTTCTTTGTCACATCTTTCATAATACATTTCTCGTTATATTAAAATGCAAGCTTATCATTTTGTACTGTAACCCACATGAATGTATTTCCTATTTCAGTATGTTAATAAAGTTACAAATAATTATGTGGGGAAACTCAGAATATGCACTCCTAAAATACACATCTAACTATTACAAATTCTATATAACAAATTAATACGAACAAACTACTTGGACTATAATTCTTCAAAAATCTTTCCATATAAAACCTCATATCTTAAAAATCCTATAAAAAAAAACGCACATAGCTTTATTTGCATAAAACTACGCACGTTTTCTAGCTGTTTAATTATGATAATTTATATACTTTATAGATTTATCTTTAATTTTTTATTAATTCTAGTCTGCTTCCTTTAGACATTCTGAATATTCACTTTCTGCTACCACTTTATTGTTAACCATTTCCTCAAAACTATATTTTATATACTATAATCTTCATAAAATAACTTAACTTCATCTTTATTGCATTCAGTAACTTTAAATTTTACACCTATTTTTAATAGTTTTTCTATATCTTGAGCATCTTCAATATAAATACAAGCATATTCTTCATGCGCAACTACACTAAACCAACAGTATCCATTTTTAAAAAAACATAAATCATCAGGAAAATATGGATATTTCCAGTTAAATAATCCTTTTGCTTCTAACAAATATGTTTCTAGTTCTTTACATATACTGTAAACACAAATATCAACACTTGTATATTTACTATAAAATACAACCTTTACACCGGGCCATTCTGTTGGAAAATTTCTCTTTTTAATTAGATATGGTCTTATTTTTTCCAGCAATGGTTCAGTACTTTTTTTAAAAATATCTAAATTGTCATATCGTTCTTTTTTCATTCGTTCAAGACAATTTAAAAACATTAAATAATCTTCTTCATTATTATAATCATTCCTTCTTGGAGGATTAGATATTTTTTCTTCTTCACCGTACCTATATATTACCAGCATACATGCATCAGATTTAGAAACTGCAAAATTAATTATCCCTTCATATGCCTTTAAATTCAACTCTTCCTCTATTAGTATTTTATACATTTTAACTCCCCTATCATATATGATATAAATTAACCTGGGACAATGCTGTTACATTCTTAAGAATTTTAAGGTACAGGAAAAACCATATATGCGGATCACCATGCCCTCCATTAATATGAAAGTGGGGATAGTAACCTTCTTCCATAACTACCTATATTGATTTATTTTGTGTGCAGTATCCTTTAAACTTACATCTACTAATATTACTTTATAGGTTTAAGTGCTCATAGCTATAATTTCTCACTATGAGCACCCTTTATAATTATTACAAATTATAAACCTTAGTTCTTCATTCTTTTTTATTATGTATTTTTTTCAAAAATCCACTTGCCACTTTATTCAAAGAATCTATTTTTAACACTTCGTTAAAATGATTTTCTGCATAACTCAAGTTACCTAATCTGTAATAACACTCTCCTATATTTAATATATTTTCAACATCATTAGGATTGGCTTTATATAAGTCTAATGATGTATATAATGATTGCATATACCTTCCCATACAAAATAATGTTATAGCTTTATTATATATTGCGTCTTCACAATTATTATCTTGTTTACAACACATATCAAACTCTACAATTGCTTCATTATATTTATTTGTTCTAAGATAACATAAACCAAGATGCAAATGTGTTTCTGGTTGAAATTTATTTAAGCGTAGAGATTTTTTCTGACAACAAATAGCGTTTTTATAATCTCTTTTCTTTTCAAAATAAATACCAAAGTAAAAATATACATCTTCATCATCTGGATTAATTACCAATGCCTTATTAAAATAATCTAGTGCCTCTTGGTAAAGTTCTAACTTCAAATAAACTCTTCCTAGATTAAATACAGGTCTTTCCCACTCTGGATATACTTGCATTAATTCTTCAAATGTTGAAATAGCCTCTTCAAATTTATTTAAGTTTAAATAGCAACATCCAATGTAATTCAAAAAATCTTCATTTTTGCTTATTTTATATCCGTTTTGAAAATATTCTAATGCTTTATTATAATCCCCATTAACATAATATTCTTCGCCTTCTTCAAAAATTTTTTCTATATCCACTAATGTTTTTGTACGGTATACACAACTTCTATACCAATAACTCCTCCTTACCTTATCTTATCTTTTATTTCATATTAATATCCTTCTTAGTTAATTCAGTTTTCATATGCTGTAAATTTGTTTTATATATAGTTTGTGTTCTTTGATCATAATCTGTATAAAATATATTTCTATTAATTACTTTGCAATTATCTACATCCTCGTTTATTAGATTTCATGTCAAATAAATATAGCCAACCAGCAATTCTAATAAATATTTTACTACCATATATTGAAAACTCATTAAATTCATCATTTTCTAGAATATTTTCTTCATTATACTTTTCCTTTCATAAAATAACCAAAGATTAATCCAATATCATATACCTTAATTTGAAGTAAGTTATTTAATATAATTCCTCCAAGCCCTTTCTTCTTCTTCTGCATATCTTCTATACTCTTCATCTAATTTTATTGCCTTATTAAGATATTTAATTGACAATTTAAAATCATCTAATTTCATATATACTAATGCTAAATTATAGTAAGCATCAGCATAATCAGCACTAATGGAGATTGCTTTTAAAAACATCTTTTTAGCTTCTTTAAATTCTTCTATTTCATATAAAAATTGACCTTTCATATTATATGGTATATCATAATTTTCATCTAACTTCAAAGCTTCATTACAACATTCTATAGCTTGTTTGAATTTTTTAAGTCTTCCTTGTGAATCTGCTTTAAATACATAAGCTTCTTTGCTGGGTTTAATTTTAATTGATTTATCAAAATTTTCTATTGCTTCTTTATGTTTTTCAAGCGATTGTAGTGCAAAGCCTTTGTTCATATAAATTACACTATCTTTGTTATTTTTTAATGCTTTATCATAATATACTAATGCCTCATTATAATTCTCTAAACAATCATAACAATATGCAATAGAACTATATACCCATCCACTGTAGTAGTAATCATTTTTTATCATTTCTTTATAAATTGAAATAGCTTTGTCAAAATCCTTATTGTTGAACTTTTTATCAGCTAATTCTAACATTTTCTTCTCTTTATTCGTTACTGTTAAATCATCTCCTCTTTCTTCTATAAATAAGTCCACTAACTTATTTGCCTGCTTTTCAGCATCTCTATCACAAAATTCTAATTTTTTAATCCACTGCATATAAATCATTACTTCATACGCTATAGAATATACTACATATTCTCTAAGTTCGATGGTATCATACATATCATTTTTAACTTCTATTCTTATATGTGGATTTCCTCTTTCTTTATTCGGTATAACAAACGATGAAGAAAAACGCTCCTTATCATTTGATTTGCTTTTATATTTATTTTTTATAAAAACAGTAACTTTTATGGGGAATACATATTTACTCCTAAGCCACCTTGTGAACTCAATAATTACATCTCTTAGTTTTAAATCTATATCTTTTTCACATCTGATTCTCAATCCATCGCTATTCATTCCATTACTCCCAATTATCCAATTATTAAAATTTTTTCTATGCACTTTTGCTGATGTGTGTGGGTTTATTAGTCTATTTGGATCCTTATTACTTCTAGATTTAATCTTTGGTTTTTTTCTACTTTTTGTATTTACTTCTCGCCCTTGTTTTTTCCTATTAGCCCTTCCTATTGATAAATTTAATTGATATTACCATTAGTTCTAGCATACGTAATTTTTTATAAGCCCAACTAACAGCTTTATAAACACCATATACGCCTATAGCCCCTACAGTTACAATAATCGCAACTTCTACAACTCCTGGAACAAAATACACAGAACCTGCCACAGCTGCAAATCTTCCATCGCTATCAACCTTATTTACAGGATTATTATTACAATGCACAAATGAATTATAATCCAGTCTCACTGTCATACCTATATTCTCTATATCTATATGTATTTATTTTGTGTGCAGTATCTTTTAAGCTTCCATCTATTGATATTACTTTTCCATAGGTATCGTAAGTATAACTTGTAACCTGTGTTCCTACTTTATCAATTAAGCCTATTATATCATCTTGAGCATTTTTGATATAGTAGTATTCAGTGTCATTTAAGTTCATGCTTAGTAATTTACCATCACTATCGTAAGTGTAATATATTTGATTTGTTCCATCTGTTTCGTAAGTTACCTTGTCACTATTCAATGAAATCAGTAAAACTAAAATCCGTAGATGTATTAAAATAACTTGGAAATAAAAAAATAGCAAGTCTACAATACTTCAAACTCGCTATTTTAAAGCTTTGGTAGCTCGGGCGGGAATCGAACCCTTGATTCTGTGCAATGATTTTTATAAATTTTTATATTCTTTATAGAATTTCCCCCATATGAGGTTTTATAACATATAAGCTTTTATATATTTTTATACATTTTTATACTTATTTAAAACTTGTGTGGGAAAAGTGCGGCAAAAATATTATAAGCTCCAACTTTCTATTTTAAGTTTGAACTTATATTTAAGTGTGCCCAGCATGGGCGTCAACTAAAAAAAGTAGATAATTGGTAATTAAGTCCAATGTCTACTTTTATCTTACAATTTTACTTAGCTGTTGGTTTTCATTCAAAACAACAAATTAAGTTATAAATTTCTTAGAATATATAATTTAGAAGCGTATAAATACTGTACTTATTATAAATATACCTATAAGAAACATAAACTGTATTAAAATCATAGATTTTACAAATTGAAATTTCACATGCTCTTTACCATAATATTCACAACAAATTTCTCTTATTTTTTTCCTGTTTTTCATAAGATAAATCCAATTAGCTATGAACATCCACCCCCCTCCTATTCTTAATATGTACATTCCATCAGCATTAAAAATAAAACTTAAAATTATGGTTAAAATAATGATAAATATATCTATTATTAAGGTTATTTTTGTAAATTCATCTACCCTTGTATTTGAAATACTCATTTACCAATCGCCTCCACTACTTAATTATCACTTTTCTTTTAATTATGTATTAATATCCATGTATAAGTAAAATCCATATGAACTTCTACCTCTAGTGAATAAAGCTTTGGTCCAAATTTATTAAATGATCCTCCAAATTCTTTTCCCCAACCTCTCAAATCAAATATAGAATTAGCATTAGTTATTGATATATTACCTGCTGGTCCTGCCGCTACAGTACCAACACCAATGGATAGTGTAACAGCTAAACCTATTTTACTATGTAAATCCCTCACTATTTGAGCTGATATACCAAGACTTATTCCATCTTCATTAACGAACCTACCCCATTCAGCATTATAATATTAATATCTGCTTTGCAAGTAATATAATTAAGTTTTGTTGTCATACCTATATTCTATATGTATTTGTTTTGTGTTGAGTATCATTTAAGCTTCCATCTATTGATATTACTTTATAAGTTTAAGTGCTCATAGCTATAATTTCTCACTATGAGCACTCTTTAAATACACTTTTAATTATTACAAGTTATAAAACCTAGTTCTTTTTTTATCATACATTTTTTTAATATAATATAGACTTAGATATTAATATAACATTCTCTCTAAATGCTATGGTTTATATATAAATACTGCATAAAACAGTCCTATAAGTATTAATGACAAAACTATTATTCTATGACTCATACCTTTACGCGTTTCTTCAATCTCCTTTTTATTTCCTAGTTTTTTTATTCTTTCATAATTTACTATATCACCCAAAATAAATGTCATTATAAATAAACCACCCATAGCTAAACTCTCCCTATCGGATTTGAAATGACACATTCCTAGACCACTTATACCTAGTAATGGTCCCATTAATGTAAAAAGCATGGTAGCATAAATATTTCTATATTTAATTCCTACAAAAATCGTAATAGGTATTGAGATAACTACATATAGTAAATAAAAGTTTTCAAAATTAGCTTGTCCAGTATTTTTAACTAGTATAAAAAGACTTATCGATATCAATGAAATCATGACTTTATAATTTTCTAATAATTTTTTCATCCTTCATCACCCTATATAATTTAATTAACGCTAAAATATTCCTTTGCCTTTGAGGTAAAAATACCTATCCCAACCGATGAAGCTCCAACTAAAACTACTGTAGCTGCAATTCCAGCAGGAGGATTGACTTCAATTAATGGAGTCGTAGCTCTACCAATTAAATCTCCCGCATAATATGTAGCTGCAAATCCACCAATATCTATAAGCATTGCCGTGACAACCTTTTGTCCAGAATTCCTTTCATAATCTAATATTAGTGAACGTACAGTAAGCCCTGCCGATAGCATTCCTACTTTGTTTCCCATAAACTTTAGAACTTTGTTAAATGGTAATTCTTCATATACCGTTAATTCTACTGGTCTTACCGTTTTAAAAACTCTTGATGTTCTAATCTTATTGTATTTATATCCTGCTGTTACATCTACTGTTGATTGTATCACTGTTGTTTTATACGGATGTTTATCTATAGCTTTGTTTATTTTGCCTGTTATTGATGACATCATTGATCTAATTCCATCTACCATCATTGTTCCAATCATTGTTCCAATCATTGCTCCAATATTTGCCATTGAGAAATCACCATTAACATCACTCATATTTATAAAATTATTTTTACAATATGCATACATATTAGTTGATAATATATCTCCTGTTACAGCCGTTATAACATCAGCATTAACAAACCTACCCCACTCAGCATTATAATATCTGCTTTGTAAGTAGTATAATCCAGTTTCGCTGTCATACCTATATTCTCTATATCTATATGGATTTATTTTGTGTGCAGTATCTTTTAAGCTTCCATCTATTGATATTACTTTTCCATAGGTATCGTAAGTATAACTTGTAACCTGTGTCCCTGCTTTGTCAATTAAGCCTATTATATCATCTTGAGCATTTTTGATATAGTAGTATTCAGTACCATTTAAATTCATACTTAATAATTTACCAGTGCTATCGTAACTGTAATATATTTGATTTGTTCCATCCGTTTCGTAAGTTACCTTGTCACCATTCAATGAAATCAGTAAAACTAAAATCCGTAGATGTATTAAAATAACTTAAAAATTATTATTTTAATACGTCTACGGATCAAGTTTTACTAATGATTTCACTGTACTGACACTTTGTAGTAACTCCAATTACAGTTTTCTCTGTTCTTATTCCTGAATCATTGTAATTGGCAAGCTCTTTTACATACATATCTATTTGATGATTTAAATATGGCATTAGCCACTTAATTTTAAGTTTCGCTTTTTAGATTTAATTACCTTTTATTATGTTCTATATTTCATATTATTATCTTGCTTAGTTTGAAGGCTATAGCCTATAATGTAATATTTTTGCGAAAAATGCTTTAAAATAAAAAATAGCAAGTCTACAATACTGTAAACTTGCTATTTTAAAGCTTTGGTAGCCCCAACGGGAATCGAACCCGTGATTCCGCCTTGAGAGGGCGATGTCTTAACCGCTTGACCATAGGGCCTTATTGTTACGTTGACTCGCTGAACACAACCAACGAATAATATTATATCACTATATTTAATATTTTCAAGTGCTTTTTTTGTACAACTTTGCCATATTATCAAATTACCTTTAATTATCTATTATTTTCTTTAATTAGCTACCAATATTCATATTTTTTATAATTTAAACTCTAGATACAGTTTAAATCCCTATAGCTGTGTTTTATACATAATAAAACACAGCCTTATAATTTAGAAGTTTATAGCTTTTGCTACAGTTTCTATGTCAAAGCTATTACCTACCTCTGAAAATGCAGCAATGGCTTCACTATAACCTGCTTCTTCATCTTTAATGTCATGAATTAAGCATTCTGCCTTTAATGAGAATTCATCCATACAATCATCCACCATTGCTTCAACATTATCCCTTGCTATATCATTTAAGAAAGGAAGATAGTATTTGCTGTACCAATCACCTCTATTTTCATTTTTGTTGCACTCACCATCTGCAAAAGCTCTGGCTGCTTTTATTTCATATTCATCGAAGTTGTAATGAAATTTTATTATAAAAATATCATTACTATAGTTTATCTCTTCTAAATTACTTATTCCTTCATCAACCATGAATTCTAAAATTTCTTTATTATTCATATTTCACCTCAAAAAAATTTTTTTTAATATTTATAAGTTTTTTGGTTAAATTTAATATTAATATCATTATATTATCATACATAACTATAATGTTAAAATTTATATTAGTTTCTTTATAGATTAGTAAGTTTGTAGAATTTTCTTAATATTGCGTTTATACTTCTACTACTTTATATTTTTCATATTTATTATATAATAAGTTCGTATTATTATTTATAACTTGGAGGTATGGCAGATGAACATTGATATATTAGGCGTACCTATCTACTATGGTTCTGATAGAAAAGGAGTAGATTTAGGTCCCAGCAAGTTGAGAGAAAAAAATTTAGCGTCACTTATAGCCAAGTACAATCACAATGTTAAAGATATGGGCGATGTTAATGTACCATTTATATCCGAAAAGGATAAATTTAAATTCAATGATAAAATGAAATTTTTAAAGCCCATAGTTGAAGCGAATACAGAACTCGCAAACAAGGTTTATGAATCACTATCCTCCGGAAACTTTCCATTTGTAGTAGGAGGTGACCATTCACTCGGTCTTGGCAGCATAACGGGTGCAAGTAAAGCTCTTGATAACCTTGCAGTAATATGGATTGACGCTCACACAGATATAAACACAGACAAAACCACAGAAACAGGTAATGTTCACGGAATGCCTTTATCTGCTGCAATGGGTATTGGTGCAAGCGAACTTACAAACATATGCTATAACGGTCAAAAAGTGAAACCAGAAAATGTGTTCATAATAGGAGCAAGATCAATTGATAAGGGTGAATTAGCTCTAATTTATGAAAAAAACCTTACCTTCTATTCAACAAAAACCGTAAAGAGATTAGGTGTTGAGTATATTCTCAAAGAGATTACCGAAAAGCTTTCAAAAAATAATATCAATTCAGTTCATCTAAGTTTTGATATAGATTGTCTTGATGAAACCATAGTACCAGGAACAGGAACACCGGTTTCTGATGGTCTAAATGTAGACGATACTAAACTAATGGTAGAATCTCTTGTTAAAAGCGGTCTTGTTAAGTCCATGGATCTTGTTGAATTTAATCCAGCTTTGGATAAAGATCATCAAACTGAAGATTTAGTTATGGAGTTTATTGACTGTATTTTTAAAAACTTAAAGTAGTACATAGGGAATCTATTTTAGTTTCAAACTAGATTCCCTATATTTTATATAAAATTAATTCATTCTATTCTTTACTTTCTACTTCTCCTAAAAGTTCCTTTGTTGCTGCCTCTGTAAGTATCACTTTTGTTACATCAGAACTTATACCCTTAACTCTGGAAGACTTTTTTATATTAGTTTCTTCAGTATTTTCATCTTTTAAAGAATTCTTAACTTTAACTTTTGTCTTTTCTTTATTCTTCTTTAATTTATCTTCCTTTAGTTTATTTGACCCTTGGTCCCATTCTGTGTAACGTGCCTCTTCTTTTATAAGCTCATACATTTCAGTTGTAAGCTTAGAAACCCTTTGCCAGGTATACTTATCCTCCACAGTCTTTATTGCATTTCTTCTAACCGTTTGAGCTAATGAATCGTTCTTTAGTATTTCAAGTACATTATCCTTAAGGCTTTCTACTGACGAATTTATCATCTTCATACCATTACTTCTATGCTGTATTATCTCTCCAAAGCCTCCTGTGTCAGAAACCACAGCAGGACATCCAGCTGCCATAGCTTCAAGAAGAACTATCCCAAAAGGTTCATAAAGTGATGGAAAGACTGCTACGCTTGCAACTCTATAGAACTTTTTCTTGGTCTTGTTATCCATATATCCTGTAAACAAAAATTTATCTTGAAGTCCTATGCTTTTAACCTTATCTTTAAGTTCCTCTGTCATAGGTCCTGTACCAGCAATTATAAATTTAGTTTTATTGTATTCTGATACTATTCCAGGTGCTGCATCTATTAATATTTGTATTCCTTTTTCAAATACGTGCCTTCCAATGAAAAATACTATCTTTTCATCATCGCATGCATATTTTCTTCTGAATTTTAACCAATCGAAGTCAAAATCAAAGGAATTCAAATCAATTCCATTTGGTATAATCCAAACCTTTTCCTCAGGTGTATTAAATGTATCTACTATTTGCGCCTTCATATAACCACTGCATGCAACTATCTTCCAAGACTCATAGGTTAGCAGCCATTCAGCAGAAGAAATATATCTTTGCATTTCTGTTCTTATTCCATTATTTCTTCCCTTTTCAGTAGCATGAATAGTACATACCATTGGAATTTTATATGACCATTTTAAAACCTTGCCGCAGTATACGCAAAGCCAATCATGAACATGAATCATATCTACTTTTCCAATTTTTTTCATTAGTCTTGTGCATTCTTCAATCATAGAAAAATTAAGGTGCATAACCCATTTAGTAAAATCCTCTGTATCTATTTTATAAGGAGTTACCCTATGTACATATACCCCATCATCATTTTCCTCAACTGGCGCTGTTTTTTCTTCACAAGTTACAACATATACCTCATGACCTAAAGACGCAAGGGCATGGGATAAATTGTACACATGATTAGACAATCCTCCTACATTTTTAGGTGGATATTCCCATGATAACATTAATATTTTCATTATTATTACCCCCTAAAGAACTTTGCATGCTTAATTATATATATTTTACTTTCTAATTATAAATGTTTTTTTATGGAATTTTCAAGTTATATATAATGCAATGTAATATTATTATTATTATTTATAAAATAAATGCATAAAAAAGGTAAATGAAAGTTTAAAGTTATTACCTCATTTACCTCTTTATATATATGCTTATGTTTTTTATTTTAAACTATTTATCAGAAGCTTTATTTATTTATTTCAGAAGCTTCTTTTTTTAAGTTAATAGTGTCCTTTTTTAGGATATCAGCTATTGCAGCTATGCTTCCAAGTGATGAAAGTGTTTCATTTGGCAATATAAGCTTATTTGAAGGTCCTTTAGCCATTTCTTTAAGTGCTTCAATTTGTTTTAAAGCTATAACTGTTTCATTAGTTCCTGATTCTATTATAGATCTGTTTACTTTATTTATAGCCTTAGCTTCTGCTTCTGCAACGGCTTCTATAGCTTTTGCCTTACCTTCTGCTTCAAGAAGTTGTGATTCTTTAAGACCTTCTGCTCTCTTTATGTTTGCTTGTTTTTCTGCTTCAGCTTGAAGTATTTTACCCTGTTTTTCACCTTCTGCTTTAGCAATTTGTGCTTGCTTTTGGCCTTCTGCCTGAAGTATAGTTGCTCTCTTATCTCTTTCTGCTCTCATCTGTTTTTCCATAGCTTGTTGAATTTCAGCTGGAGGAATGATGTTTTTAATTTCAACAGAAAGTATCTTTATTCCATATGCGTCTGTAATCTCATCAACAACTTTTAAAAGCTCTTGATTTATTATATCTCTTCCTGAAAGAACCTCATCAAGTGTCATGTTACCTACGATATTTCTCATGTTTGTTATAGTTGAGTATATTATACCTGATTTATAACTTTCAATATTATAAATAGCGTCTCTTGCATTCATAACCTTATAGAATATTACATTATCAATAGATATTTTTACATTATCCTTTGTTATAACGCTTTGTGGCTGTATATCAAGTATTTGCTGCTTAGTTGAAACCTTAGCTCTTGTAAAATCAGCAAATGGTATTACAATATTCCATCCTGGTTGAAGAGTTCTGTGAAACTGTCCAAGTCTTTCCACCACATATACATATCCAGTAGTTACAACCTTTAGTGAAGTAAAAATAAGTAATAAAATAAGTACCAATACAACAATTAAAACTATCATTATTCAATCTCTCCTTTTTTTCTAATTAAAAGTTTATTTCCTTGAATCCCAGTGATTATAAAACAGTCTCCTTTTTTTATAGCTTCACCAACATTCTTCACAGTCCAATATATTCCATCTACCTTTAGTTTAGAATTTCCAACCTCCATATCAGCTTCAGCTTTTACTTCCCTCCCAATGTATTTTTCCTCCATAAGAGGTGTCTTCCTTACTGTCCTATTTAGGAGTTTTTTAGATAGTGGGTATCCTACACTTAATAAAGCAATACTTATAATTGCAAACAATACAATTTGAACTGTAATTGGTGCTCCAAGTAATCCTGCTATTATGGCTACTACTGCACCTGCACTAAACCATACGAATAAAAATCCAGATGTTCCAAAATCAATTACCACCATAAAAATAGCTATAATTATCCATATTTTTTGGTAATCATTCATAAAATCACCCCCCCTGATGAATATACTTTACATTATTTCTTACTATAAATAAAGTTTCATTTTATCCTTAAAAGGGTTAATTAATACCTTTTATCGTATTTTAGTTTGTCCTTATTCTCAAATCTTATTATAGCATGTTTTTTCGTCAATTATCATTTATATTAAATTTAGTGATATAATAATACTACAAAATGTATAAAGGAGAGTATATTACAATGAATCATAGTTTCGTAAAAATTTCTTCAGCATGTCCAAAAACTAACGTTGCAGATGTTGATTTTAATGTGAAAAATATTAAGTTATGCATAGATAAAGCTTTAGCAGACAATTCAAAAGTTGTAGTATTTCCTGAACTAAGCATAACTTCCTATACCTGCGGTGATTTATTCGGTCAAAGTACACTTATAAATAATTCTTTAAAAGGAATAAAAGAGTTATGTGATTTTTTAATAGATAAGGATATAGTAGTCGTTGTTGGTGCCCCTCTTTTATATAACTACTGTCTATATAACTGTGCCTACGTTCTCTTTAATGGCTCTATACTTGGTATAGTACCTAAAAGTTACATACCTAACTATGTTGAATTCTATGAAAAAAGATGGTTTACAGAAGGACTTAACCTTAAGGGTCAATTTGCTCAATTTCCTTTTCAGCAGGATGTGCCTTTTGGGTGTGATTTAATATTTAGATGCGGTGACTTAAAATTAGGAATAGAGATATGCGAGGACCTATGGGCCCCTATACCTCCAAGCAGTTATTTAAGTCTAATGGGTGCAAACGTAATATTAAACATTTCTGCTTCTAATGAGGTTGTAAGTAAAGCAGACTATAGACGAAGCCTTATTTCAAATCAAAGTGGAAGGTGCATGTGCTCTTACATATATTCCTCTGCTGGAGTTTTTGAATCCTCTACGGATGTAGTTTTCAGCGGTCACTTACTTATATGTGAAAATGGAAGAATACTTTCTGAAAATGATAGATTTGAGAGAGATAATTTAGTCTTGACTTCTATGATTGATTTAGAAAAACTACAAAGCGAGAGATTAAAAAATTCAACCTTTAAGGACAGTGTAAGACTGTGTGACTTTAAGCCTAATTACATAGATTTCAATTTATCAAATTGGGATATAGGAGACTTTGATAGATTCATAGATTCTCATCCCTTTGTGCCTTCAAATGAAAGACAGAGAGAAGAACGCTGCAAAGAAATATTTAATATACAAACTGCAGGTCTAGCTAAGAGATTTACACATACAGGTCTTAAAAGAGCAGTAATCGGAATTTCTGGAGGACTTGACTCCACCCTTGCTCTTGTTGTAACTGTAAAAACCTTTGATATGCTAGGTATAGATAGAAAAAATATAATAACTGTTACAATGCCGGGCTTTGGGACAACAGACAAAACTTATAATAATGCAGTAGATTTATGTAAACATCTAGGCTGCGACTTCAGAGAAATAGACATAGTTCCTGCATGTCTTCTTCATTTCAAGGATATTAACCATCCTGAAGAAAAACATGATGTAACCTATGAGAATGTTCAAGCACGAGAGAGAACTCAAATACTTATGGACATTGCAAACAAGGAAGGTGGTCTTTTGATTGGAACAGGTGATTTATCTGAGCTTGCCCTTGGTTGGTGCACCTACAATGGAGATCATATGTCAATGTACGCTGTGAACTGTTCTATTCCAAAAACATTAGTAAGGTATTTAGTTGACTATGTTGCTGAAAAAGAACTCACAGGAGAAGTTTCCAAAACTTTAATAGATATATTAAATACTCCTGTAAGCCCTGAGCTGTTACCTAAAGATGCAAAAGGAAATATATCTCAGAAAACAGAAGATATAATAGGACCTTATGAACTTCACGACTTTTTCTTATACTATTTTATAAAACAAGGATCAGAACCAGAGAAAATAATATTTATGGCAGAAAAAGCCTTTAAAAATACTTATTCTAGAGAAACTATAGAAAAGTGGTTTAATTTATTTATTAAAAGATTCTTTAATCAACAATTTAAGCGTTCTGCTATCCCCGATGGCCCTAAGGTTGGGACTATAAGTCTTTCCCCAAGAGGAGACCTTAGAATGCCTTCTGATGCTTCCTACAACGGTTGGAAATAGAAATAAAAAAAGTATGCTATAAAATTTTAGCATACTTTTTTTATTTCTATTTGTATATATCAACTATAAGTCCTGATATTTCATCTATAGTACCTGCTATCTGTATCTTTTCCTTTTCTTCACTTAAAAGTGCTTGTGTAAGTTCTTCAAGCTTACTATCGATAGTTTCAACAGTAACAAAGTACTGCGTTTGCCAAAAGCTTATGTCCTTTTTAACTGAATACATGTAATTCAAAACAGATTCAAGATATTCTCGTATAAGATTTTTATATGCCTTAACATCTGCATAACATTTAGTTATACTAAGTCTATTACCTTTTTTCTTTATCTGATCCTGCATATTCTTTAATTCCTGCTCAGATTTCTGCTGCTGTGCAAAATTAAAGCTTTGCGAAAAATCTTTCTTAACCGATACATGCCTGCTATTTGTGTTTACTGGTGTACTCTGCTTTACTCTAGATCTAGAAATCTCCATAAATTCACCATCCCCCTAGTTTCTAATACCATATAATTTTCTCATCTTTTATCTCTTCTTTAATTGTAACAAAATATATCAAAAAAATAAACAAGCAGCCTAAAATATATTAGCATCGGCTGTAAATTCAAATACAAGTTTTTGATATTTTTTCATTCAGGCATATAAACTTCCAAATAACTAACACCAAAAGCCAATTACTATATATTTTAGACTGCTTTAGATATGATTTTAATCTCATATCCAAAATTATTATTTGTATTTTTCAATTAAATATTCATTATTTAAAATACTTTTTTCCCATTTCAATGTAATGCTCAGCATTTTTATCTATTTCAAGCTTTTCGTCTACTGTAAGTTCTCTTATTACCTTAGCTGGACTTCCCATACAAAGTACTCCCCCTGGTATTTTCTTTCCAGATGTAATAAGACTATTTGCACCCACAATAGTGTACTCTCCTATTTCAACATCATCTAAAATAGTTGCTCCCATTCCAATGATACAGTTGCTATTAATAGTACATCCGTGAAGTATAACTCCATGACCTATAGTAACATTATTTTTAATATCTATTCCATTATCATAGGTATTTGTATGCAGTACAGAGTTATCTTGAATATTAGTTCCCTCTCCTATTCTTATATAATTTGAATCGCCTCTTATCACAGCTCCAAACCATACACTGCTATTTTTATCTATATTAACATCTCCAATGATATCTGCACTCTTCGCTATAAAAACAGATGAATGTATATTAGGCTTTTTATCATCATAACTATATATCATTAAAAACACCTTCTAATTATTATTTTTATATATTCTGCTTACACTATATTATCATAGAACTATTTACTTTTAAAATACTTCTTGAATTAAAATCAGATTTATTTTATAATACATATACAATATATAGTGTTGTTTCTATATGTAACCACTATATATAGTTTTAAAATGGAGGAATTTTAATGGAAGACTTGAAAATACTATTTAAAAGATTTTATACAAAAGAGTTAGAAAGCTCTAAAACGAAAACAGTTTACGACCTATTTAAATGGAAAAAAGTCGATGTAAAAATAATAGATCATAAAACAGGAAAAGTACTTACAGATATGAAAGATCTTGAATTCCCCTATGACTATTCTCAAAATGCATGTGACATAATAGCATCAAAATACTTTAAAAAGTCAGGAATACCAAATGAATGTGGCTACGAAAACAGCATGAAAATGGTTGCGCATAGGCTTGTTAGCTTTTGGTGCGAAGCTCTTAAGGATGAGGGAATTATAAAAACTGAAAATGAAGCATCTATTTTTTATGATGAACTCGTATATGCTCTCTTAAATCAAATGTACGCACCAAATTCTCCTCAATGGTTTAACACAGGTTTGTCACTTATATACGGCATAAATGGAGAGGCACAAGGACATTTTTATTATGATTCAAAGGAGAAAAAAGTTCTTCAAAGTAAAGATTCTTATACTAGAACACAGGCCTCCGCCTGCTTTATAATTTCAATTGAAGATAAGCTTCTAGGTTCTCATTCCATCTCTGAACAATATGTAACTGAAACTAAATTGTTTAAAGGAGGCTCTGGAACCGGAACAAATTTTTCTACCATAAGAGCTAAAGGAGAAAAACTTTCTGGCGGTGGAATTTCTTCAGGTCTAATGAGCTTCTTAAAAGGGCTTGATAGAAATGCCGGTGCAATAAAATCTGGTGGAACTACAAGACGTGCAGCAAAAATGCTATGCCTTAATGTGGATCATCCAGAAATAATGGATTACATAACTTGGAAAGCAAAAGAAGAAGATAAAGTAAAAGCACTTGGAAAAATGGGATATGACGCCAGCTTTGAAGGAGAGGCCTACGAGACTGTATCGGGACAAAATGCAAACAATTCCGTAATGCTTTCAGATGAATTTATGAAAAAAGTATGCAACTTAAAAAACAATCCTGATGAAACCATAGAACTTAAGGGAAGAGTAGACTCTTCTGTAAACAAAGTAGAAAAGATTTCAAACCTATGGGAGGCATTTAACAAATCCTCTTGGAGATGTGCAGACCCTTCTCCTCTCTTTTCAGATACCTTAAATGCTTGGCATACATGTCCAGGTGGAGAAGACGGAAACTTTAACGCAGATTATAACAAAATAAACTCTACAAATCCCTGCGGCGAATACGCCTTTTTAGATGATACCTCCTGCAATCTTGCATCAATAAATTTATATAAATTTTATGACACTGAAAATAAAACCTTTGACCTAGAAGGTTACAAGCATGTAATAGGCCTTGTTCAACTTCTCCTTGAAGCTTCTATACATTGGGGGCAGTTTCCAACAGAAGATGTAGCAAGAAAAACTCACATGTTTAGAACCACAGGTCTTGGAATATCAAATTTGGCAGCACTACTTATGGTAATGGGATACCCTTATGATTCAGAAGAAGGAAGAGCTATCTCCTCCTCACTTATCGGTGTACTTACTGGATATTCCTACTACATTTCCTCCTTAATGGCAAAGGAAGTAGGTGCCTTTGAAAAATATAATATAAACAAAGAACACATGCTTAAAGTATTGAGAAACAGTGCAAGAGCTGCTGGAAGTATTGATACACCTTTTGAGAAAATAGGCTATAAACCCTTAGTTGTTAATCATTCTATTCTTGAAAAAGAAGATTTAAGATATATAAGCTCGGAATTAAAAAACAGCTGGAACTCAGCTCTAGAATCTGGAGAAAAGTACGGTTTTAGAAACGCTCAAGTATCTGTCATGGCACCGACTGGAACTATATCCTTTGCAATGGACTGCGCTTCCACCTCCGTAGAACCATTTTTCAGTCATGTGATTTATAAAAAACTTTCTGGAGGAGGTTACATGACCTTAACAAATCCTCTAATACAAGAATCACTTAAGCACCTTGGATATTCAGAAAATGAAATAGAGGATATAACAAACTATATCTTAAGAAAGAAAAAGGTAAAAACTGATGATGGTACAGAATATGAAACCATATTAGATGGAAAAATAGAAGGTGCTCCTCATCTAAAGAAAGAGCATCTTGCCATATTCGATACTGCAAATAAATGCGGCAGCGGAAATAGGTTTATAAGTCCAATGGGTCATATTCTAATGGTTGCTTCAATAGTTCCTTTAATATCTGGTTCCGTTTCAAAAACGGTTAATCTACCAAAGGACGCTTCAGTTGAAGACTTTAAAAATGTAATCATAAACTCTTGGAAACTAGGCGTAAAAGGCATAACCTTATACAGAGACTCCTCAAAGGAAAGTCAGCCTCTTAACACAAGCCTAGACGAAGCCTCAAAAACAGCTCCTGAGGATATGACCTACGCTCAACTATTAAATATGGTAAAAAATATTAACACTACACAAAAATATATAAAACGCGAAAGAGCCGTTGGTATAAGAAATGGCAAAACACACCCTGCTCAAATAGGTGATATAAAAATTTACACAACAGTAAACAGACGTGATAATGGAGAAATATCAGAAGTATACATTACAACAGATAGAGAAGGCACGTTAATAATGGGGCTTTTAAATTCGCTCTCAAAATCAATATCTGTAATGCTTCAATATCACGTTCCGCCTAAGGATATATCTGAAATGCTCCGCGGGCAAAAGTACGAACCTTACGGGTTTGTTCAAAAGCATCCATATATTAAATACGTAACCTCTATTTCTGATTTAATAAGCAAAATAATAGACATAGAACTAAACGATTTTACAAGATGTCAGGTAAAACCAGAAGGAATAAAAGACATCACTCCACAAAAGGAAATAAAAGAAAAGCTGTCTCAGGGAGAAAGACTATATGATATAACCTGCCCAAATTGTTCTTCAACAAGAATGGTTAGAAATGGCACTTGCTACGTCTGCTTAGATTGCGGCACAACCACAGGATGCAGCTAATACTTTAGATTGCCGAATAAAAGCCAAATAGAAACATACTACTCTTTACATCATAAATCCAATAAAAATAAAGTAATATCTTTATACTCTAATGACCTAAAGTCAAATTCACGACTTTAGGTCATTTTTTTATACTACCTGTTTAACAATACTTATATAATCTTGAAGATATTGTGGCAAATAACCGCTCTTTCTATATACAGCAAAAAGCTTAGTTGTGATATTAGGATTACCTATTGAAAAACATAAAGGTGACTTCTCTAAACTTGGATACTTAAGATGAGTTTCCAAAGCAAAGGAAACTCCAAACCCGTGCGCTGCTAGACGAATTGAGCACTCAACACTTCTTGTCTTTAATACCACCTTAGGATTTATATTTAATCTATCAAATATATCTTTTTCCATTTCTCCACTTTTTTGATCTGTATAGTTAACTATAAAATCATCATTTTTAAACCTTTTTATATCAATCCATGGAAATTTGCATCCTTCAAGCTTCTTTCCCTCTTTAGCTAAAGGATGATTTCTTCCAACTACTAATGTAATCTCCTCATCTTTTAAAAGCTCACACCCTAACATTGGATTACTTTTTGAATAATTAAATATAGCTAAATCCGCCTCTCCATTTATCACTAGCTTGTCTAAGTTATTGGATTCTGTTTCCTCTAAAAAATTTATATCCACATTAGGATACAATTTTTTAAACTTAGGAACTGTCTCTGGTATAATATATGGACTTCTTACTATTGAGCAGGCTATATTTAGTCTTCCTTTTTTATGACTTAAAATATCAAAAAATTCATCATCTAAATTTTTCTTTATCCTAAGTATATCCTTGGCGCATTTTATATATCTCTCCCCTGCATAAGTTAAAATAAAGTTATTTCCCATTCTTTCAAAAAGCTTAAGATCTAAATTTTTCTCAAGATTCTGTAAATATTTGCTTAAGGATGGCTGTGATATATATAATTCCTTAGCAGCTTTTGAAATACTATTATTTTTAGCAATAGCTAGTACATACTGCAATTCTTTAAAATCCATTTTACTCTCCCCTAAAATATAGCTTTACTGAATAAAAAATATAGAAAATATGTATTAGTGTTACATTTACTATTATTATATACTAAAGCTAGGTTAAATTTAAATACTATATAAAATGCTTTAATTAATTTGGGGGGTAATAACATTGAAAAAGGGATATATGTATATAGCTTTAACAACCATTATCTTTAGTACAATGGAAATAGCCTTAAAGCTTGTTTCTAAATCGTTCAATCCTATTCAACTTAACTTTACTAGATTCTTTATAGGCGGCTTATTTTTAGTACCTTTTGCTTTGAATACACTGCATAAAAGACATTTATCTATATCAACTAAGGATTTACGTTTCTTTGCCTTATTAGGCTTATTAGGTACCGTTATAAGTATGAGTTTATATCAACTGGCAGTGCAAAATACTAAGGCTTCAGTGGTTGCTGTTTTATTCAGCTGTAATCCAGTATTTGTTACGATTTTAGCATTCTTTCTCTTAAGAGAGGCTATTCACAAAAATAATATTGCTGCACTAATTCTTGAGGTTATTGGCACCATAGTAATAATAGATCCTTTAAATACAAAACTAAGCATACTAGGACTTGCACTTACAATAGCATCAACTTTAATCTTCGCAGCATACGGTGTTTTCGGAAAAAAGAAATGTGCTAAATACGGCGGGATAGTTGTTACCTGCTTTGGCTTTTTATTCGGAAGTATTGAAATGCTTGTTCTAATTGGTATAACTCACATTACTCCAATTGCAAATTTATTTTCTTCTAACGGCATTGCAATTTTCTCTAATATTCCTTTGTTTACAGGGTACTCTTTAAAAAATTTGCCTTTAATGTGTTTTATTTGTTTAATTAATACTGGTGCTGGGTTTGCCTGCTACTTTAAGGCAATGGAAGAAACCTCTGCTCAAACCACTTCTTTAGTTTTCTTCTTTAAACCAATATTAGCACCGATTCTTGCACTAATTTTGTTACATGAAATAATTCCCGTTAATATGATAATTGGTATTTTATTCATACTTGCAGGTTCCATTTCATCTATTTTACCGGAATTGTTAGCTCAAAGACAAACTAAATTAGAAAAAACGGCTTAACTTTAAATATTTAGCTTATAAACGTACCCAAATATACTTATAAATTATATTTGGATACGTATGTAAGCTAAACTTTAATTACTAAATGCTACAAAATAATGATTCTAGAACTACCCGCCATACCAACATACTCTTCTTTATTATCTTTTTTAATATTATTCTTAATTAGCTGAAGCTTATAATTCTCCACTTATCACTATTCCCCAAAAATTTACCTGGTTTCTCAATGCTATTAGCGTCAATAAGGTATGGTTTTCCTCTAAAATTCACATTGTCCTTAAATGCATAACCTAAACGATAGTACCTTTCATCTAATCAAAAGGTTCATTTATGTAAATTTTTCTAAATTTTAAGCTTTTCTTACTTTCAATAATCAAGAAGATTAAAAATACCTACATTGAAACTTATCAATGTAGGTAAAAAATTTATGCTTTAAAGCCAAAAAGCAGCTTCAAATCCACTTCTCACAGATGACTCTATCCTTCCAACAGCTGCTGCATCTCCTATTACTCTTACATTTTCAAACTCAGCTTTACATAAAGCTTCTAAGTCATTGTTTGCTTTTACGCCTAGTGATAACACAACATAATCAGTATCATAATCTACAATTCTTCTCTCAACTATATTTTCCAGTTTTACACCTTTATTAGTTACCTCGAGTAATTTATTTGATGGCATATAGTTAACTTTAAACTTACTTAGCTTATCCATAGCATCTAAATAGTGCTGAACATAGACTCCTTTTCCTATAGCGTCCTGCATCTCTATTATTGAAACATCATTTTTATTTATACATAGAAATTCTGCAGTCTCAAGCCCAGATGATCCTGACCCAATTAAAGCAACCTTTTTATCTATTATCTTTACTTTACCCGTGAGCACATCATCTATGGTATAAACATTTTCTCTATCTATACCCTTGATAGACTTTGGAACTAAAGGAACACTACCTGTTGCAATAAATACTGCATAAGGCTTCATTTTCTTTAGGTACTCTAAAGTAACCTTAGTGTTTAATTTTATTTCAACTCCCATTTTATTGAGCTGAGTTTTTTCATATTCTACAATCCAATCTATTTTTTCCTTTCTTGGAGGTTTATCTGCAACATTAATTTGTCCACCAACGTCAGCTGATTGTTCTAATACTACTGGTTTAAAACCTCGAATCTTAAGTACTCTTGCTGCTTCAAGTCCAGCTACTCCAGCTCCAACAACTGCTACTACCTTATCAGCTCCATTTTTATTGAATTCTTTATACTTAAATTCATGAGCTGCCCTTGGGTTCACTGCACATTTTATAGGTCCTACGTTTGGGATGACTTGATCTAGCAAAGTTTCAAAACAAAATGTACAAGAAATACAGCGATTTATATCCTCATCCCTTCCTTCAAGTGCTTTTTTAGGCCAGTCAGAATCTGCAACCAAAGCCCTTCCAAGCCCAATAAAATCAACTAATTTATCTTCAAGCATTTTTTCAGCAAACCAAGGCTCTTTAATCATGTTTACGGCAATTACTGGAATTTCAACAGCTTCCTTTACTGCCTTAATTCGTTCAGTTCTACACCCCTGGTCATAAGTCATAGGCTCTGAAAGTGAATTAAAGGTCTCATAAATTCCATTTGAAACATTTATAACATCTACACCTATTTTTTCAAGCTCTCTGCATATTTTAATTCCCATATTTAAATCTAAATACTCCTGCTTTACTCCATTTAAATTCAATAGCTCATCTACAGTCAAACGAACACTTATAGGATAATCTTGTCCACATGCATTCTTTATTCCCAAAACTACTTCCTTTACAAAATTAAAACGTTTTTCAAAGCTTCCTCCATATTTATCAGTTCTTTTATTAGTATATGGACTTAAAAATTGGGAAATTAAATATCCATGAGCTGCATGAAGTTCAACACCATCCACTCCTGCCTTCTTTGCTCTTTTGGCTCCATTTATAAAATCCTGAATTATTCCCTCTACTTCGCTTGTTTCTAAAGCACGTGTTTCTTGTTTGCAAACACCACAGGGAATAGCACTTGGCGCAACCACTGGTTTATCTCCATTTAAATTCGAATAAGTTTCCCTACCAGGATGATGCAGCTGTACAAAAAACTTTGTGTTTTCACTATGCAGTGCATCAACCAGCTTTTTTAAAGGTGCTATATGCTCATCTCTTGCTACAGATACCTGACGCCTTGCTGCAACACCATTTTCATCATTTACACGAGTATTTTCTGCAATTATTAAGCCAACCCCTCCCCTGGCACGTTCTAAATAGTATTCCATCATATCATCACCAATAGTTTGATCAGACTTTGCAGCTCCAACAGCTAAGGCCACCATAACTATACGGTTTTTAAGTTCTAATTCTCCTATTTTACCTTTTTCAAATAACTTTTTGTACATGATTTTCCTCCTTAAAGACATTTATTATGTTTACACTTGTTACATAAGATTTTTATTAATCCTGCTAAAAACTTATATCACATTATATGTATATGAATACAATTCTACCCTAAACTTAATTATCCTTTTATATTTGTATAAACGCTAAAAAAGCAGCCCGTACCAAGCTGCTTTAACCTTTATTCTTATAAATGCAAGATACGCTATCCTAAATATACATGCCTAGTAATCCATGTAGTAACTATAAGATAACGTTATCAATTTACCACGGCATTCCAGGATAAAATGCCAATAAAGAACTTTTAAAAAAAGTTACTCCTAAAATTAAAGTCCCCAAAAGTAGTATTGAAAATATTAATTTATGCCTTTTTAAAAACATATGAGTTCACTTCCCTTCCTCTACATTAATTTTGCACTAAATTCATATATTTCTTCTAATGAGTTTATATCCTTTTTATCTAAGTAAACTCGTATTAATTTCAACATTATTTTGGAATTAATTTTATCTTTTTTACCTGAAAGAATGAAAAATTCATTTTTTATATCTGAAATTTTCATTATATTATTCTGAAGTATGTATATGTCAATTAACTCTAAAAGTATATCATCTATTAAAAAATAATAAGAATAATTTTTAGCATACTTCAAAGCCTTTAAATAATGCTCTTCAGCACTTTCCAGCTCGTTTAACTCTCTATATACTTTTGCTATTTCAAAATGAAAATTAGGTAACAGTTTAAACTCTTTATTAATATTTACTAGATTCTCTAATACAAGGTTTAATATTTCTCTTGATTTGTTGAAATTTGAAAGCTTTATATATAATTGTGATAAATTTATAAGTATCATTATATACTGCTCATTATCCTTCTTGTCCATTGAATCTAATATCTTGTTACATATATTTAAACTCTTTTCATAATTCTTAACTGCTTCATAACAGGCTGCCTTTTGCAAAAGTACTTCATAATATTTTTGCTTATCTATTTCTTTTATTATATTTTCAAGCTTAATAAGCTTGTTTAAAGCCTTGTCATATTCCTCTAACTTTATATAGCACAGTGAACTATTGAATAAAAAAATCACTTTATACTTATCATCCATACTAGTAAAACGCTCTAGTGCAAACTCACAGCATTTAGCACCATAATCATATTTTGCTGTATAAAAGTATACCATTGATAATTTCCTTAAAATAGATACTACATTATCAGTAACCATATCTACATTTATTAATGATCTTGCTTTTTCATAGTATATAGCGCTTTTATAAAAATTGTTTATACTACAAAAGTAATCTCCAGCTAATTCAAAAATAACTATTTTTTTGTCCTTTATATCCCAATTTACTAGGAATGCCTCCACTTCATTTAATTTATCAACGAAACTTATATCCTTGTATACAATTAAATCCTTTAATTCTTTTATGTACTGATCAAGTATTTTATTTGCTTGAGATGCTTCATCTTCTATTAAATATTCTATATCCTCTTCAATTGTTATATTCCTTCTATTACAAATCTCCTGTAAATTTTTTAGCATTATTTCTGCTGCATGTCTAGTAAGATTTGCTTTTCCATGTTCTATCTGGCTTATGAGATTCCTAGTTATATCATTTCCAGCCAAACTATCTTGATTTAATTTGTATTTCTCTCTCAACTTTTTTAGCTTTACGCCAATAGGCAGTATTTGATAACTTCTCATATAAATTCTCCTTACTGCAAATGAACTCTTTTTCTATTATTATATCACCATTTTATGGAAATTCAACCATATTTTTTTACATTTAATATATTTATAACAAGATACTGTTAATTTTCAACAAAAGAAGAAGGATGAAAAGTATTACTTTCCATCCTTCTTCTTAACTCTATTTGGCTTTGCTTTGGGTTTTATTACCATTTTCTTGCCTGTATTTCTTTTTTCAGCTCTAGAAGTTTTACTCCAACCTACTACATCAAAGAAGGCATATAATCCAAATAGGAATAATGCCATAACAGCATAATAAACTATTTGATTTATGTTAAAACCCGAAACTCCTATTTTAAGCCTAGCACCAATTATGTTTGCAGCAAAAAACATAATTATTATAAAAGCTAGTATAACCCATTTATTTAGCTTTGATATAAAGAAACGTTTTGTAAAATTATAAACGCTCATTACAGCAATCATAAGTAAAAAAAGTATTGCCAGTGTTTTAATACTAAACGCCATGTGCATTTTCCCTCCTTACATTTCTTCAACTACATCTATTCCTATGAGACTAAGTGCATTTTTTATAACTATTGAAGCAGCCTCAACAAGAGCAAGTCTTGCATTCTTTAATTCTTCATCAGATGTATTTGAAATATTATAGGCATTATAAAATTTATTGAACGCCTTTGCAACCTCTATTACATATCTAGTTATAACCGATGGCTCAAGTCTATCTATAGCATTTAAAATAGCACCGTTAAAGCCTTTAAGTTGTTTTATCAAGTCAAATTCTTCTGCTGAAACAAGTTTATCATAACTTACATTACCTTTTACTTCTCCAAGCTTTCTCAAAATACTCTTTGCTCTTGCATAGGAATATTGAACATATGGTCCTGTCTCCCCTTCAAAACTTAGCATTTCCTTCCAATCAAATATTATGTCTCTTTCTCTTCCATTCTTAAGATAAGTAAATATAACTGCTCCTATTCCAACTTTTCTAGATACTTCTTCCTTATTGTCAAGTTCAGGATTTTTTTCTTCAATAATTTCACTTGTTTTTTGAACTGATTCTTTTAGTAAATCTTCAAGGAATATAACATCACCATTTCTAGTTGAAAGCTTCCCTTCTGCAAATCTTACAAGACCATAACCTACATGAATACAATCCTTTGACCATTCATGACCTGCAAGCTCTAGCGTCTTTAAAAATTGCTTAAAATGAAGTGACTGCTCAAGTCCTACAACATATATGCTCTTATCGAAATTATAGGTCTTTTTTCTGTACTCAGCCGCTGCTAAATCTCGAGTTGCATAGATACTTGCTCCATCAGCCTTTTTAATTATACATGGAGGCATATTGTATTCATCTAGCATTACAACCTTGGCTCCATTACTTTCTGTCAAAAGTCCTTTTTCATTAAGTTCTTCTTCTATTGCATCTATTTTATCACTATAAAAGCTTTCTCCTGTATATGAATCAAACTCAACTCCAATTTGATTGTATACTTTTTTGAATTCTCTTAAGCTTAAGTCTTTAAATTTTGTCCACAGCTCTACTTCTTCTTTCTCTCCGTCCTCAAGTCTCTTAAAGTACATTCTACCTTCGTCTTCCAATAGTGGATCCTTTTCTGCTTCCTTATGGAACTTTACGTATATTCTTAATAATTCTTTTATTGGATCCTTATAAAGAGCATCTTCATCACACCATCTTTTATATGCAGATATAAGTTTACCAAATTGAGTACCCCAATCTCCAAGATGATTTATTCTAACACAGTCATAACCTTCCATTGAAAATATTTTATAAAGAGAACTTCCGAGCACTGTACCGAATAAATGACCCACATGAAAAGGTTTTGCTATATTAGGGGAAGAATATTCAATAAGTACCTTTTTCCCCTCTCCCACTTTTGAACGACCGTAGTTATCTCTTTCACTTAAAACACTCTCTATTGTTTCTTTTGCAAAATCTGCTTTATCAACAAAGAAATTGATATAAGGTCCTAAATTCTCTACTTTTTCAAAACCAGATTGATCTATTTTTTTACATACTTCTTCTGCTATAGCATTTGGAGCTTTTCTTAATACTTTAGCAAATTGGAAACATGGAAGTGCAAAATCACCCATGTCCTTTTTAGGCGGTATCTCTATAATTTTATAAAGTGCCTCAACATCCATATCTACAATTTTATTAATTCTTTCAGCTATTACTTTCTTGTAATCCACAATTTTGCCTCCTTAGATTTAAATATAAAAAAAACGCCTCTACATAACTGCAGAGACGATTATATTTCGCGGTACCACTCTGATTGACCTTATTAATAAAAGTCCACCTTAAAAATTTTAACGCGTTAAGCGGATAATTCATCTCCATGGCTCTATTTCACATATGTCTTAATACTGAACTTTCACCAAAATATCAGCTCGCTTAAAAAATCGACATGCTACTTTCCACTTCATAGATTTTTATATTATTATTATATATTATAACAACATTTATTATACTTTACAATTAAATATTAATCAATAACACTCATGCTTATATACAATATTGCCATCAATTATTGTGTATATTGTTTTTGTAAATACCTCCATTGGATTACCATCGAAGATAGCTATGTCTGCATCCTTCCCTTTCTCAATACTTCCAAGCCTCGACGCAACACCACAAATTTCAGCAGCATTTAGGGTTATTGCATAAAGAGCATCTTCTACTTTCATTCCTTCCCTACATGAAAGTCCAGCACAAATAGGCAGATACTGAATTGGTATAACTGGGTGATCTGTTATTATTGCAGTTTTTATACCCATATTTGCTAATACACCTGGAGTTTTAAAGGTTTTATTTGAGACCTCACTTTTAGATCTTGATGTAAGCGATGGTCCTACTAAAACTGGATACCCTGACTCCTTTACCTTCTCAGGTATTAGGTGTCCTTCTGTGCAGTGATCTAATGTAATATTAATCTTAAACTCCTTTGCTATTCTTATAGCTGTCAGTATATCATCAGCTCTATGAGCATGAACCTTAAGAGGAATATTTCCCTCAATTACCGGAATTAATGCTTCTAGTTTTAAATTCTTTTCAATTCTTTCTCCCTTTGCCTTTAAAGCTTCCTTTTTATTTTTATAATTCTCAGCCTCTGTAAGAGCTTCTCTTAAAAGAGCTGCTATTGCCATCCTTGTTACAGGAGCCTTGCCCTTTCCACCATAAACTCTTTTAGGATTTTCACCTAACGCAGCCTTAACTGCAGCCGGTTCTAGAACAACCATATCATCAATGCATTTTCCGTAGGTCTTCATAAAGACAAATTGTCCACCAATTACATTTGCACTTCCCGGACCAGTCATAACACCTGTAATCCCACCCATAACAGCATCATTAAAAGCAGAATCCATTGGGTTTATAGCATCTATAGCTCTTAAATTTGGTGTAACTGGATTTGAAACCTCATTTATATCAAGCCCAACTTTTCCTATATCCTGCTCATCAATTCCTATATGACAATGTGCATCTATTATTCCAGGAATAACTGTAAAATTTGATGCATCTATTACTTTCATGTATTTATTCTCTTTTATATTTTCATTCACATCAACTATTTTTCCATTATCTATTAAAACGCATCCCTTATCGTAATTCTTGCCTGTCATGGTAATAATTTTTCCATTTTTTATAAGTAACATATATTCTCCCCCATTTATAATATAATAGTCTTGACCATAATTTTTTTATTTAAATTATAGTCTTGAATTATTCTATATTTAATAATATAATGATTATTACAACCATTATATGCAGTTTGAAAAACCTTTTTATGAGTTTATTTTTTTTACATCATATTTTATTACTTTTTGGAAATTATAGATTTACTATACTTATTATAAACTGTATATAGATTACTGTACAAATTATGTTTTCATAAACCACTGTAGTGTACAAATTTAAGGAGGAAAAATGGATAATTTAATACCTATTTTTTTAGGCGCATTACAAATAACTTTATTAGACGTAGTTTTAAGTGGTGACAACATAGGAGTTATCGCATTAGCAACAAAAGATTTACCAAAAACATTAGCAAAAAAAGCCTCTTTTATTGGGGTTGTAGCTGCCGTGACACTTAGAATAATTTTTGCATGCTTAATAACCTACATACTTATGATTCAGTGGCTTCCTATCAAGTTAGTGGGCGGAATAATTTTAGTTAAAATAACCTGGGACTTTATAAAACCTCATGAAGAATCTAGCAATAAAGCAGTACATAATTCAAAAAAAATGTTAGCAGCAATTCAAAGCATAATATTAGCTGACTTTACAATGAGCTTAGATAATGTACTTGCTATCGCAGCAGCTGCAAAAGGACATATAGGTTTGATTGTATTTGGTTTGATTTTAAATATTCCAATAATATTTTGGGGAAGTCAATATGTAGCAACCTTAATGAAAAAATATAAGATAGTAATATATATAGGTGGCGCTATTCTTGCCCACACTGCTTTTTCAATGATATTTGAGGATAGACTTATTAAAAATATAGTTCCTCATTCACTAGGAATTTTTCTACCATATGCTTTTGCTGCCTTAACTCTTCTCTATGGTTTTATAATACTTTCTTTTAGTTCAAGTACTAAGCGTTCAGAAAAAAGCCAAGATGAATGTGCAATAACCAAAAAATAATAAAAAACCGCCATTTTGGCGGTTTTTTATTATTTAGCTGTTGAATCATATTTATTTAACTGTATTCCTTTTATAAACAATAATTAATTTTATATATTAAGCTTAGCTCCATCTATTTGGGACTGCATAATTTGTTTTATATTAGCTTGTACAAAACTATTTAAGCAAAACATCGCTATAAATATAACTATTATAGAAACAACTACCGTAATAATTACTGCCTTATCTTTATCAACTTTAAATATATCCCTTATTATTAAAACTAATGTTACTATAGAAATTATAAGTCCTATTAATTCTACAAAAATACCAACTGAATTAGATATATACGATACTATTATTGATATTAATTTAAAATATAAAAATGGCACTGTGTATACAACGGCAATATTATATATTGTTAAAATATTAACCTTATTTTTATCAACAACATTTAATGCTAGATATAAAACTCCAAATATAACTGCAACGGCAAGTATAAAAACAAAAGCATTTTCAATAAATATCATTCCATATGAAATATGTAAATCTTGTTTTGCATCAAAATACCTACTTGTAGAACCAATAATATTTCCTATAAGTGAACTACCAAGCACTCCTGTAAGTAGCTTCTCTATTCCTGATAATACCTGCTGAATTCTCCACATACCTAATATTGCAGATATAAGCAATAAAATTAATGTTGCTAATATAGAATTATTCCTTGAAGTTCTTTGAACAAATTCTTCAGACGCTGATACAGGTTTTAAAAACACATTTCCTAAACTTTTAACTACTCCCTTAAAATCCAAATTAAGATTTTGAATTTTCCCTACTGCATTTCCCACTTTTGATGATTCTGGTTGCTTAGCTCCACACGCTCCACAAAATAAATCATCATCATTTAATTGTGCGCCACAATTTACGCAATACTTCATAATTTGCCTCCTTCAAAAATAACATTTTTACCAAAATAATTAATAAAAACTACTAAAAATAATATATTATTTATTTCATCTAATATTTTACTACATTTTTTTAACATATTAAAACAAACTAATGTAATTAAAGTAATTTTACTTAGCTTATTGATAAATTCAACCTATCTTAATAGGTTCCTTATCTATAAAAATGTCATGTTTTTTCACATGTTTTCATAAAGCCCTTTATTTTTCTTTTTAAAACTCCTATAATCAATATATAATGTAAGTATTTTACGCTTTTGCATTTTTATATAACAAAATTTCAAAATTATTTCTATATTAAGTATTTAGGAGGGGGATTAATGAAAACAAATGGAATTTCTTTAATTTTAAAAAGATCTGCTATGATTCTATCAATAGCCCTTATAGTGCTAGGTGCCACATATATTGTCAAAACAGATTTTTTAGAAACCTATAATAAAACTTCAAATACCGACAACCTGCAAACTAAACTTTCAAAAAAATCCATAAAAACAAAGAATGTCAGCAACACTAAAACTGAAAAAACAGCTTATCTTACCTTTGATGACGGACCATCATCTAATGTAACTCCTTACATACTTGATACTTTAAAAACCTATGATGTAAAAGCAACCTTTTTTGTTACTGGTAAAAATTCAATAATAAACAAGCTAACTCTCTCAAAGGAAGCGCAGTCAGGAAACTCTATAGGCATAAAAAGCTTTGACAATAATATCACAAAAATATACTCATCTCCAACTGAATACATTAATGATATTAATGAATGTAGAGACATTTTAAGAGCAATACTAGGTGATGGAAAGTTCAATATGAAGCTAATAAGATTTCCGGGTGGTTCTACTATGGTAAGTAAGAATTTCAAAAAATCCATAAAAAAGGCCGGCTATAATTTTGTCGACTGGGATATAGATTCTAAAGATGCACTTAGGACAAAACAAAAATTACCTAACGATATTGTAAATTCAGTTAAGTCCTCTTACAAAAACAACGATAAGATAATAATACTAATGCATGATTCATCTTCCAATGAAGCAACCTTACAGGCGCTTCCAGAAATAATACAATTTTTAAAATCGCAAAATTATGTCTTTAAAACCTTGAAATAAGTTTTTAAGCAATTATACTTCATTTATTTTTATTTTATGTGGTATAATTGCTTTGTTAATAAATTTTAGGAGTGATTTATAGTGCAAAAAACAAAAATGATTTTTACAATAGGGCCCTCTAGTGATTCAGAGGAGAAATTAAAAGAATTAATGAATGCTGGAATGAATGCTGCAAGGTTAAATTTTTCACATGGCACTCATGAAGATCACAAAGAAAAAATAGATATTATAAAAAAACTTAGAAAAGAACTGAACAAAAATGTTGCAATTGTAGTTGACATCAAAGGACCAAAAATTAGAACTCATAATTTTGAAAATGACAAAGCTGAAATAAAAAAAGGTCAAACCTTCACAGTAATGTGTGGAAGCGAAATTTTGGGAAATTCAGAGAAATGCTCCGTTTCTTATGATGATCTTTATAAAGATGTAAAAAAAGGTGGATTACTCCTTGTCGATGATGGTCTTTTAGAATTTGAAATAACTGATGTACAAGACAAAAACATTATTTGTAAGGCAAAAAATAATGGTATTATTTCAAATCATAAAGGTGTAAATGTACCTGGTGTTTCTATAGGTCTTCCTGCTGTAACTGAAAAAGATGTATTAGATTTAAAATTTGCATGTAAAATGCAAGCTGATTTAGTAGCTGCTTCTTTTATAAGAAAAGCAGAAGATGTATCTGTCGTTAGAAAGGTTCTTAAAGAAAATGGTGGAGAAGATATAAGAGTTATCTCTAAGATAGAAACTCAAGAAGGTGTTGATAACATCGATAAGATTCTCGAACTATCTGATGGAATCATGGTAGCAAGAGGAGATATGGGTGTTGAAATTCCAATAGAGGATGTTCCTTCAATACAGAAAATGATAATAAGAAAATGTAATGATGCAGGCAAAATAGTTATAACAGCTACTCAAATGCTTGATTCAATGATAAGAAACCCAAGACCTACAAGAGCTGAGGCATCAGATGTTGCCAATGCAATATATGACGGAACAGATGCTATAATGCTAAGTGGAGAAAGTGCAAGTGGTTTATATCCAATTGAAGCTGCTGAAACTATGGCAAAGATAGCACAAAAAACAGAATCTCAAATAGACTATACTAAAGCTCTTAATGAAAGAAAAGGTGAAATTATAACAAAAATTTCAGACGCTATAAGTCTTGCTGCATGCTCAACTGCTGCTGAACTTAAAGCTGCTGCTATAATAACAGCTACTCAAAGCGGTATAACTGCAAGAATGGTATCTAAATTCAGACCAACTTGCCCTATAATAGCTGTTACACCTCATGATGATGTTGCAAGAAGACTTGCTCTAAACTTTGGTATAACACCTATTACATCTGAAAAAGTTGTTTCAACAGATGAACTTATATCTGTTTCAATAAAAAGAGCACTTAACGAGAATTTAATTAAAAAAGGTGACTTAGTTGTTGTAGTTGCAGGTGTTCCTGTAGGCGAATCTGGAACTACTAATATGTTAAAAATTCAATACACATAAATTTTAACAATAATAAAGCAGGTAATGGTACTACACTTTTACCTGCTATTTTAATTCCTGTAAAATCTTTTTCACCTTTTCACGCCTATCAATGACATTGTTGTTCCCTTTAATTTTTTCTTTTAATAAAAAGTTGTTATAATTTAAGAGTCCCAATTTTATTATCCACATTTCATCGTCACTGCAAACTATAATATTTTTCATAAAGCACCTCCATAAATAATTCTTTCCAATAACTTATTTTTTAAACTTATGTTAAATCTGTATTGAAAATTTACTTTGTATTTTGTATAATGAAAAGTAAATACATTTTGTTATATGTATTAGTTATGTATTAGGGAGGCTTTATTATGGAAAGAACCATAAACGGATTTTTGTTCAAAGGTAAAAGTGATTCCATAAGTGTATATAAAGATGGAAATTTACTAACATCAAAAATTATAGACGGTATACTATTTGAAGAAGATTTTAATAAAATCACAAAAAGATTAGCTGAAGAACTTTTAGCTAACGAAGTAGAAGAAGAAGTAGAAGAAGAAATGTAATCAAAATGTAAAGAATCATCTTAATTTAAGTCTTCAATTTAAATTAAGATGATTTCTCTATATCTATTTAATTCTTTCCTCTAACAACCTATACAAAGAGTCATCATAGTAATCACTTAACATGTCACTATAGTAAAAGGTTCCACCCATAATTCTCTTTATTATATCTCTTTTCCTATAACCTTCTTTATAAAGCTTAAAATTTCTAGTCATAATTTTAGCTTGTCTTTGATTGATTTGAAGAAGCTTTATAAGATCCTTTATTTTATAATATTCATTAGTCAAAATGCTTTCAAGACTTTTTTGCATTTTAAGCTTATACTTTAAATCAACTTTCCTGTCCTTATGAGGTCCATTAATCCCTCTATGGTGCTCGTCACACAAATAAACATAATTAAGAGGAAAATCGAGTCCACCTTGGCTTTTATATACTATATGGTGCCTTTCACCATCTTTACCGCATACAACACATTTTTCTCCCCTCAATGAATCACCGCTCCTTAATTAAATATTATAGTAACTTACACTTATATTTTACACCAAATATCTCATAAGAAAAAGTGTTTAAACTAAACTTTTAAACACTTTTTTCATAATATTTATAATTTTTAATTATTAACTTGTTTGAATTTATTATCTCTAAATAGCTCTATTTCCCTTTTCTGTAAGCTTCCATAAATCAATTTTTACATTACCACCTGTGCAGCAGCTTTTCTTTTTAGGAGCACAACTGCTGCAATCGCAGCCCGATGTCATAATATCCTTCTTTATATATCCAAGTTGTTCAAGTTGAAGTATCATTTGCTCTATTATTGATTCACTCACACCAAGCTCTTTTGCCATTAATTTATTGGAGTAAATTCCTCCATCCTTTAACCTTTTAAGAATTTTCATCAACAAAGCTATCCCTCCTAGTTATAATAATAATATTCATTCTCAATGTTTGGCTATACATATCCAAGCAATCTTCCTACCTGATAGAATATTGTTGCAAGCACCCAACCAATTACGCAAGTATATATAATTACAGCAACTGTCCACTTATTAGAATTTGTTTCACTCTTTACAGCACCTATTGTAGCAACACATGGTACATACAAAAGTGTCATTATCATAAAGGATATAGCTGATAACGGTGTAAAAGTATTATGAATTGCGTGGAAAAGCTGTGTTCCTTCATTAACTCCGTATATTGTTCCAAGAGTACCCACAACGGCTTCCTTCGCTGCAAATCCAGTTATAAGAGCCACTCCTGCTTGCCATGATCCAAAACCTGCTGGTTTAAATATTGGTGCAATAAAGGTTCCTATAATTCCAAGAAGAGAATCTTTACTTCCATACTCAACTCCTGCTGGTAAATCCGCAAGTATCCATACTATTATGCACACTCCTAAAATTATAGTTCCAGCCTTCTTCAAGAAGTGTCCTGATTTTTCCCACATGTGTATTAATATACCTTTAAGTGTTGGGAGTCTATATGGTGGAAGTTCCATAACAAAATATGAAGTTTCCCCTTCAAATACCTTTGAACTAAAGAATTTTCCCGCACATATAGCTACAAATATACCAAGTGCATATAGTAAAAATATTATAATTCCGCCTAAACTAAATATACCAAGCTTTTGTTTTGCGAAAAATGCCCCTACAAACACACCATAAACAGTTAACCTTGCTGGACAAGAAATGAAAGGTGTTATAAGAATTGCAATCATTCTATCCTTTTTACTCTCAAGTGTTCTTGCTGACATTATTCCTGCAACATTGCATCCACTTCCAACAATTAAAGAAACAGCTGTTTTTCCATGAAGCCCTACAGCACTCATAAGTCTATCCATAACATATGCTGCTCTTGCCATATATCCGCTATCCTCAAGAAGAGATATAAGAAAAAACATTATTAAAATCATAGGAAAGAAACCTAAAACAGAACCAACTCCGGCAAAAACACCATCCCTAACAAAGGCACCTATAATCTTAGGTACACCAAAACCATCCAAAGTAAAAGCTATATTAGTTCCAAGCTGTCCAAGAGAATCATTTATCAAATCTGAAAGTGTTCCATTTCCAAAATTTATGGATACTTGATATACTGCAAACATTATTATTGCAAATATTGGTATGCCTAAAAATTTATTAGTTAATACCTTATCAATTTTATCTGAAGTACTTTCTTCTTGTACTTCATTTTTCTTAACACTGTTTTTAACAAATTTACTTATAAGTTCATATCTTTTATCTACTATGAAGGCATCCGGTTCATACCCAATGATGCTAGTTAAATTTTCAATTCCCTCACTAACCTTATGCTTCACTTCGTCATCTTTTATACTATTATCAATATATTTTCTTATGTAGTCATCATTTTCTAAAAGTTTTAAAGATACCCATGCTTTTGGATATTCTAAAGTGACACTAGCTTCATCAATAGCAGCTTTAATTCCATCTACTTCCTTTTGAATATCGCTACCATAATCAATTGTATATAACTCTTCACTTTCAGAATCACCGAGCTTTATTGCATTTTTAACAAGTTCCTTTATCCCCTGCTTTTTCGTCGCTACTGTAGGAACTACTGGTATGCCAATGGATTTTTGAAGTTTTTCAATATTTATATCTATGTTCCTGGTATTAGCTTCATCCATCATATTTAACGCTAATACTACTTTTGCACCTGTTTCTAAAATTTGGGTGGTAAGATATAAATTTCTCTCAAGATTACAAGCATCAACTACATTTATAACTACATCTGGTTTATCCTTTAATATAAAGTCACGAGCTACTACTTCATCTTCTGAATATGCGCCAAGGCTATAAGTTCCTGGTAAATCTACTATAGTTATTTCTCTTCCCTCAAACTTAAGCTTACCTTCCTTTTTCTCTACTGTAACTCCTGGCCAATTACCTACATGCTGCTTTGAACCTGTAAGTTCATTAAAAAGACTTGTTTTACCGCAATTTGGATTACCTGCTAAAGCTACTACTAAATTTCTATTCATCATCAAACCTCCATAAAATTGTAACCTCACTAAACTTCTGCAACCATAACCTTTTGAGCCATTCCCCTATTTAAAGCCAATCTTGTTTCTCCTACCTTAACTACTATATGAGCTGCATCGTTTTTAATAATTCTTATCACTGCACCATTGTTAAAACCCATTTCCATAAGTTTTTTACACATTACTTCAGTTCCTGTTATGTCTCTAACTTCTGCATCTCTTCCTGCTGAAACTATGTTTAAAGGCATTGCTTTATTAATCATTTAAAACCCTCCCTTTTATAAAACTTCAACTAAAATATCCTTAGCTTCACTTTTTCTTAAACTCAAACTATATCCTCTAAGTCTAAGTGCTATTGGATCACCCATAGGTGCTTTTCCCTCAATATATATTTCAGTACCTCTAACTATCCCCATGTCCATTATTTTTCTTCTAACTTTACTCTCTGGTACAATTCCAATAACTTTAACCTTTGATTTTATTTCAACTTCATTAAGACCTATACCTTTTGTCATAATATCACTCTCCTCAAACACTAATAATAAAAAACCATGAATTTGATTTTCATTTTGAAATGATAATGATTATCACTGTGTTTATTCTATTACTTTTCTTGTAAAATGTCAATAGTCCATTCTTTTTTAGTTATTATTTAATTTAAATGTATATATATAACTGTAAATTTACCACAAAATGTGATATATTGTAGTGAGTTTATAATATTAACAAACAAAGGATGAATTTATTTATGACATTTCTAATATCTTTTATCTCATTTATATTATTGATTAGCGTAATATTACTGGACATTGGAAAAAAACTACCTTTACTTAACAAAGCATTTATGAGTATATATCTTATTTTTGCTCCTCATATTGTGCTTATTTATTACCTTATTAATCATCATACCAATATTGGACAAACTAATATTGTGTGTAAATGGATTATTTCAATTGAGATTTTTTTCTTCATTTTTTATGTTTGGTTAAAAGCAAATCTATTTCCAAGTATAAAGAAGCAAGCAGCAAGTCTTAGATTAAGGATAATGATAGGTGGAGAAAGAATTGTTCTATTTGGATTGTACACCTCTCTCATTCAAATATTATTATACATAGTTTATTTAGTAAAAATGAGAGATGCAGCTCCTATTCATATTTTTGTAATAGATCTTATACTTGCTATTATAGCTATCCTCATCTTACTTACAAATGGTATGATCAGGATTTTATGTACTTCTAAAAGATTAAATATAGCTAAAAGATTTATCGTTGGCTTTGTGTGTTTTATTCCAATTATAAATATTTTTGCAATGTTATATGCTTGTCATACAGCTAAAATCGAATATGATCACGACCTATATAAAGTAATCACAAATAAGGAACGCGTGGATTCTCATGTATGTAAAACAAAGTATCCTCTCGTTTTAGTTCACGGTGTTGGATTTAGAGATCTAAAATATATTAATTACTGGGGAAGAATCCCTAAGGAACTGATACGTAACGGTGCAACTATTTATTACGGAAATCAAGAAGCCTGGGGAACTGTTGAATACAATGCACAGTATATGAAAAACAAAATTCTCCAAATCATTAAGGAAACAGGCTGCGAAAAGGTAAATATAATAGCACATTCTAAAGGCGGGTTAGACTCACGTTACATGGTTAGCAAACTTGAAATGGGAAAATATGTAGCATCCCTCACAATGATGTCTTCACCACATAGAGGATGTAAATTTGTTGATATAGCCTGCAAAATCCCCGATAAAATCTACAGAGCTGTTTCAAATTTTTTTGACAAATATTATAAAATTCTAGGTGATAAAAATCCTGACTTCTATACAGCTAGTAGACAATTTTCTACTTACAGTAGTTCAAAGTTTAATGAGGAAGTAAAAGACGTACCGGGGGTTTATTATCAAAGCTATGCAACAGCAGTAAAAAACATATTTAGTGATTATGTAGTATCTATTCCCTACGTTTTATCGAAGCTAACGTCTGGCGAAAATGATGGTTTAGTATCTATTGATTCTGCAAAATGGGGACACTTTAAGGGAGTTATAAGAAATAATAGAAGACGTGGCATTTCTCATGGAGATATTATAGATTTAAGAAGAGAAGATTACAAAGGCTTTGATGTACTTGAGAAGTATGTTGAAATTGTATCAGATCTTAAAGAAAAAGGATTTTAGTAAAAAAGAGTTCATGGCTACTCATAAATTGCCATGAACTCTTTTCTTATAATAAACCTATAAAATCATCTACAAATTTATCGGCTTCGCTGAACTCTTTACTAGCAGGTACGAATTTAAACTTAAGACCATTGTCTGGAGTTTTAAACTTTAAGGACTTTAATCTATCCATCATCATAGGGACACCTTCTCCACTCCATCCATAAGATCCAAATGCAGCTGCTGCCTTTCCTCTATTAACTATAGGACATACTGATGAAAGAACATCCCATACAGGTCTTACAGCGTCTTGATTTATTGTTGGAGAACCAACCAAAACTCCATTAGCATCTGCTATCAATTCAACTATATCTTCCATTTTCATATCAGTTATCTCATGCACTTCTGCCTTTACACCTTTTTTATTTATATCCTCGCATAAATGTTTTGCCATGATACCTGTGTTTCCATAGGCAGTAATATAAAATATTTGAACGTTCTTCTCCTTAGGTTCCTTTTCTTTAGCCCACTCTCTATAAAGCTTCACACTTTCCTCTATATCATTAATATGAACTGGTCCATGGCTTGGAGCTATCATATCAAGCTTTAGATCTTTAATTTTATCTAAACCCATATTTACAAACTTCTTAAAAGGTGACATTATTACATCAAAGTAATATCTCATTTCTGGAAGATAATCTTCTCCACCCTCATCCTTTATGCTTCCATCAGGGCAATAGTGGCATCCCATAACATCACAGGTAAATAGTATATTATTTTCTTTATTATAAGTGAACATTGTATCTGGCCAATGAAGGTTAGGGGCAGATATAAATTCTAATGTATTTTTACCTAAATTAAGCTCCTTCACTTCCATAGCATCTAAACTATTAAATTCATCATTTACTATCTCTTTTAAATACATATTAGCTGCTTTTGATGAAACAACCTTAGCTTCTGGATACTCTTTTATCAATCTATACATAGAACCACTGTGATCTAATTCTGTATGCTGCACGACTATGTAGTCTACCTTTTTGTCGCCTATAACGCTTTTAATACTTTTTAAAAATTCATCATAAAAACCATCTTTTACAGTATCTATTATTGCAACCTTATCATCATTAATTAAATAAGAATTATATGTTGACCCTTTTTTTGTATTCATTATTATGTCAAACACTCTTAATTTTTGATCCTTTACACCTACCCAATATACATTTTCACAAAGCTTTTCAGCACTCATTTTAACTCCTCCTCAACACTAAATAATTATTTTCATTAATTACACCAAAGTTAACCTCAATTAAAATATAATTTATTAACAATTGATTACATTTTGTAACATACGTAAATTTATAGCTGCTTTGGTTTTTTTCTTTCGTATTATTATATATATATTATAACACAAAAATAAAATTATTCAATAATAATTATTAAATAATATAAATTATTATTTAATAAGGCTGGATTTTTTTCCCTTGAAAAAGATATATTCATAGTGCAGCGCTCTTGTAAGTGAAACATACAGTGTCTTCTTATCAAGTTCTGTATCTTTATAATTATCCTCACTGCAATTATAGATAATACTGCAATCAAACTCAAGTCCCTTAGTTATATACGACGGTATGACTATTTTTGTTGTTTCAAAGCTTTTATCATTTTCCCTTATTACTTTCCACTTATTTTTACTATATTTTCTTAGAGCGTCGTTAATTTTTTTGCACTCATCATAAGTTTTTCCTATAATCGCTATATTCTTCTTATCTAGTTTTTCAAGCCTTTCTACAATCTCATCTGCTCTCTCTACAAATTCCTTGTTAGTAGCAAATTCAATTACTTCTGGCTTATCACCATGTCTTAAAACAGGTTTTGCTGGTTCCAATTTTATATCCTGTTTCTTTAAAACTTCATTTGCAAATTCTATTATTTCCACTGTTGAACGATAACTTTGACTAAGTGCTACATAATTGAAATTATCTTCAAAAACATTTTTATTTATAGAAGCCCAATCATTTATTCCTTTATAGTAATATATTCCCTGCCCTAAGTCACCTACTATAGTAAAAGAGTTACTACTACATAAATTTTTTAAAGCTGAAAATTGAAATATACTGTAATCCTGTGCTTCATCTATTATTATGTGTTTAAAGTTAAATTTATCATTTCCTTCTATATTAAATTTTATATACAGCATTGCAGCTAAATCATCACTGTCAATTACCTTTTTCTCTCTATTTTGATTAAATTCTGATTTTATGTGCTTCCAAAGACTTTGTGATATCTTTCCTTTTGCCAGTTCATTGTATACATCTTTGCTATTAAAAAATCTATCCAGAATAACTGCTGTATCTGTATGCTTCCAAGCTTCAAAATAATTGTCCATTACAACTGGTGCATTTTTTATTATGTCATTTCTTTTATTGTCTCTTTCATCGTAAAGAGCTATTAATTTCTTTCTTCTCTCTACTCCGTCCTCCATATTCTTTTTTACTCTTGCAATATTATACTCGTATGTAAAAGAAATTTTATCACAAATGTTTATAATCTTATCCTTTATCTTAAGGTTAAAATACCTTTTTATTTCATCTTTTCTTTTATCTATAGGTAAATGTGACATGTCTTCACAAAAAAGTCTTCTTATTTCCTTCTTATCAAATAAGACATATCCCGCTATTTTAATATCCTCTACAACACTATCCTTTTCTTCAATTGTTTTTAGATATTTATCTATCATTTCCTTAAATAATAGAGAACCTTTAAAATTACTTGTTTTAATTACAAGTTTTTTATCTTCTTCATTTTTATCTTCAAATATGTATGCAAGTTTTTTATCCTTTGTATATACTTTAGATTTTATTCCTAAAACCTTTAAGGCTATATCCTCAAAAGTTTCTTGAACCACAGTATTAGCTCCAAGACTAGGAAGCACATCTGAAATATAATCCAAGAAAATCCTATTAGGCGCTACCACAAGAACATCTTTTCCACTTAAGGACTTATTATACTTATATATAAGGTAAGCTAATCTATGAAGTGCTACAGTTGTTTTACCCGAGCCAGCTGATCCTTGAACTACAAGTGCAGAATTTTTTTCACTTCTTATTATATCATTTTGCTCCTTTTGTATAGTTGCAACTACATCCTTTAACTTACTACTTACATTCTTTTCAAGATTTATTCTTAAAAACTCATCAACTAGATTATTCTCAGAACCACCTTGAGCTTTTAAAATTATTTCATTTATTGCATCATCAAAGGCATCCTTTAGTTTTTTATCCTGTATTAAAAATTTTCTCTTTAGATAAAGTTCCCCATCTACATAGCCTGAATAAATTTTATATGCAACCTTACCAGCAGTACCACTATAATATAAATCAGCAATAGGTGCTCTCCAGTCTATTATCTTTTCTTCTCCATTTCTGCTATCTCCTAGTCCAAACTTTCCTATATAATAGCTCTCAACTTCAGTTCTTTTTCTCTCTCTAAAATCAATTCTCGCAAAGTATGGAGTTACCTTAGCTTCATTGTATTTTTCAAGATTTTTATGTGTAATATTGTAAAGTTTTTCAGTTATTTCTAGTTCTTCACTGTACTTCCCCTTAGATTGTTTTTTTAAATCTACTATTTTGTTTTCAAATTCAACGTTATCTTTTTTTATTTCAGATATCTGATTTTCTATCCAATTTTCAGTATCTTTCAGTTTATCCTCTTCATACTTAAACTCTTTTTGTTCTATAGACAATCACATACACCCCTTATTTCCAACGCGAAAAACTACATTCATAGTTAAATATATAGTTAATATGGTAATAAGTCAACATTTGTAATCATTTTTGTATTGATAAATATCTAACAAAGATGTATATTATATTTAATGTATATACACCTGTATACACTAAAATAATTTACTGTATCTTGTTTACAATAAAAAAAGGAGTGTACTTATTAATGGATCAAAATTTAAAGGAACAAATATTAGAACTAAAACGCCAAAAAAACGCTATAATTCTAGCTCACTACTATCAAAGACCTGAGGTGCAGGAAATAGCTGATTTCATTGGTGATTCATATAATTTAAGTAAAATTGCCAAGGAAAACGATGCTGATACAATAGTTTTCTGTGGAGTTAAATTTATGGCTGAAAGTGCAAAAGTACTGTCACCTCAAAAAAAGGTTCTTCTACCGCAACCAAAAGCTGGCTGTCCAATGGCAGATATGGCAGATGCAGAAGGCCTTGCAGCTCTAAAAGCTAAGCACCCTAATGCAAAGGTAGTCTCGTATATAAACTCTTCAGTTGAGGTTAAAGCATTATGTGATACTTGTTGTACTTCATCCAATGCAGCAAAAATAGTTAAAAGAATAGATAGTGATGAAATAATATTTCTTCCAGATAAGAATTTAGGTTCCTATGTTCAAGAAATGGTGCCAGAAAAAAATATAATTTTATGGGATGGCTTCTGTAAAGTTCATAACATGATAATCCCAACAGATATAGAAGAAATGAAAAATAAATATGGCGATATGAAAATTCTAGCTCATCCTGAATGTTGGAAGCCAGTAAGAGATATGGCAGACTTTATAGGTAGTACAGGTGCAATGATAGATTATGCTGAAAAAGATACGACCTCAGATAAATATTTAGTTGTAACTGAAACAGGAATAATGTATAAAATGCAGGAAAGAGTACCTAATAAGACTTTTTATCCTCTAAGAAGTATGGTTTGTGTAAACATGAAAGCAACTCACTTAGAAGATGTTTATAATAGTCTTGTAAATTCTACTTTTGAAATAAATATAGAAGAAAACTTAAGACAAAAGGCACTTACTTCCCTAGAAAATATGTTAATACTTGGAAGGTGATTTATTTATGAATATTCAAACTGACGTATTAATTATTGGCACAGGGGTTGCTGGTTTATATTCTGCCCTCTCTTTAAAAAATGATATAAAGGTAACTATGCTAACAAAATCAAAAGCTTGTGAATGTAATACTTACCTGGCTCAAGGCGGAATATCAACTGCATTAAATAAAAAAGACGAGCCTCTATTTGTTGATGACACTCTAAGAGCTGGACAATATAGAAACATTAAAGAATCCGTTAAAATACTTGCTGCTGAATCTAAACAAAACATAGATACTTTAATAAACTTTGGTATGAAGTTTGATAAAAATGAAGACGGAAGTTTAAATTATACAAGAGAAGGCGCTCACAGCGTAAATAGAATAGTTCATAGTACGGATGAAACAGGAAAGGTAGTTTTTGAAACTCTTTATAATGAGGTAAAAAAAAGACCTAATATAGAGATTATCGAAAACATTCAGGTGTTTGACTTAATTTCTGAGGACAACATATGTTTTGGAGCTTCAGCACTAAAAAACAATACTATCTATACTTTTCATTCTAAAGCTACCATTTTAGCTTCAGGCGGTATAGGTGGTTTATTTAAAAATTCTACTAATCAAAGAACTCTTACTGCTGATGGAATTGCTATGGCTCTAAGGCATAACATAGACGTTCGCGACTTAAACTACATTCAATTTCATCCTACAGCACTTTATGATAGTAATACTCAAGAAAAAAAATTTTTAATATCTGAATCTGTAAGAGGAGAAGGCGGAAAACTATTAAGCATAGAAAACGAAAGATTTGTAGACGAGCTTCTCCCAAGAGATGTGGTTGCAAATGCTATTTATAAAGAAGAAGAAAAAGACAACAGTAAATATGTATACCTTGATATAACCTCTATGGATGCAGATTTTATAACTAAAAGATTTCCCGGAATATACAAAGAATGTCTTTCTAGGGGACTTGACATAACAAAAAATAAGATTCCTGTAACTCCTGTTCAGCATTACTTCATGGGAGGAATAAAAGTTGATTTTAATAGCTTAACTTCAATGAAAAATTTATATGCCTGTGGAGAAGTTAGCAGCACAGGTGTACACGGAGCTAATAGACTTGCTAGTAATTCACTTCTTGAGGGTCTAGTTTTTTCTAAAAGGGCTGCCGAAAATATAAATCATAGCATTTCCTTCATTGAAAGAAACGAAAAAAATGAGAACTTAACTTTATCTGATGCACTTAGTATTATAAAATGCAACAGAAATATTGTAATAAATAAATTTGAATCCATTTTGGGGGAAAAGAAAAATGAATTGGTCAACATTTGATGATTTTATAAAAAAAGAATTAATAGATGATGGTGCTTATAACGATATAACTACCAATGCAATAATAGAAGAAAGCTCTAAGAGCACTGCAGATATTATTGCAAAAGAAGATGGAATTATAGCGGGTATAGGAATATTTAAACGTGTATTTGAAATTTTTAAAGGAGCAGAAGCTGAATTTACTATTTCTGATGGCTCAAAGGTTAAAAAAGGTGAAATTATAGGCAGAGTTTTTGGAAGCACTCACTCCATTCTATCTGGAGAGAGAACTGCACTTAATCTTATGCAAATCTTAAGTGGTATTGCTACTACAACCTCCAATTTAAATAAACGCTTAGAGGGCACAGGGGTAAAGCTATTGGATACAAGAAAAACTACTCCCGGTATGAGACTTTTAGAAAAATATGCAGTAAAAATTGGTGGAGGATATAATCATAGATTTGGTCTTTCTGACGGCATTTTAATAAAGGATAATCATATAGATGCTGCCTATGGTATAACAAATGCTGTAAATCTTGCCAGAAACAATTCTTCTTTTGTAAGAAAAATAGAAGTTGAAACGGAAACCTTGGACGAGGTTAGTGAAGCTCTTAATGCTAAGGCTGATATAATTATGCTTGATAATATGGATGTGGAGACTATAAAAAAAGCTGTAAAGCTCATAAATAAAAGAGCTTTAATTGAAGTTTCCGGTAACATAACCTTTGAAAATATCCGTGAAAAAGCTGTACCAGGAGTTGACTATATTTCTTCTGGTATGCTTACACATTCCTTCAATGTCCTAGATATAAGCATGAAAAACTTAAGAAATGAAAAATAATACTAAAAGTAGTATAAAAAATCAGATAGATAATTATAAAAAAATGATCCATCTGATTTTTTTATAATTTTTAATTAAGGTATTCATTCAAGTCTTCAATTATACTTTTTAAAACTTTAGAACGACACGTATTTATAAAAAAATGATCTCCATCAAACATTCTCAATTTAAACTGATTTTTTGTTTGTAAAGCTAGTGCCTCCATATCTTTTTTACTTATAATCTTATCATTTTCTCCACACAAGGCTGATATAGGACACTCTAAGGGTTCTTCATTATAATAGTTGTAACCCTCTAAAACAGAAAAATCTGCTCTTAATGTAGGAAGTTTAAACTCAATTAATTCTCTATCTTGCCAAAACATATCTGGCATACCATTAAAGCTTTTTATGGCTTTTAAAAACAATTCATCAGGAAGATGACTTATATCCTTCGTATGATCATATAGCTGAGGTGCTTTAGATCCAGAGAAAAATAATATCTTTGGCGTTAACCCTTTTACTTTTCTTATTCTTCTAGCAAGTTCAAAAGAAATTAATCCACCCATACTGTGACCATATAAAGCAAACGGCTTGTCTAAATACGGAAGTATTTGGAGAACTAATTCATCAATAAGCAAATTAATATCATAAAATTTTTCATCCTTTATTCTATTTTCTCTTCCTGGAAGCTGCACAGCACATAATTCTATTTCCGGCGGCATGTATCTGCACCAACTTCTGTATGCTAAAGCTCCTCCTCCTGCAAAAGGTAAACAGAATAATCTCATTTTACAATCCTCTTTTACCTCTGGGGTCATTATCCAGCGGCTATTATGTATAACATTTTCCATATAACCATTACTCTCCTTTACACTTGGATTTCTTCTATTAATTATATAGTCATTATTAATATTAACACCTATTACTTTTATTGTAAATAAATTAATATATATACAAAAATAATAGTTTATCATGAAAATTTCATAATAAACTATTATCCTTAAAATGCTATTTAATTAAATATGTGATACATTTCTTTATACACAATTTCTTTTTTAGTTATGTACCTATCAATATCTATTGAGAATTTTTCCAAATGAAGCTTCTTATCAAATTTATTTTCTTCTTTTAATTTTTCCTTTATAGCCTGCTCTTCTTCCTTAACATTTAACCTAGTCAAAAATGGTGGAAGCCAACTTTTCTTATTGAATTTAAGATATTCGAACTTAACTATTTCCTCTAATACATCATTTTCTTTTTTTAGAATCTCTTTATTAAAATCCAAAAAAACTTTATAGTATTCACTTGCAGATATACTTCTATTAAAATATCCTTTATGATAAAAATACTCTGAAAGCTTGTAGTAGAAATCAAATGGTGTTTCAAAATCAGAAATCAAAAATTCAACTATATGATCAAACTTTCCTGTGTTGTAATATTTATCTACCACAGAATCCACTCTTTTAAGTATGCTTATTTCCTCGAAGCTTATATCTTTTGTTCTTAAGATTTCATACGGATGATATGGCGAATAGGACATTCCCCACTTCTCTGCCTCTTCTCTCATTGAAGATCCCTTTAAGAGCTTTAAAAATCCAATCTGAAGCTTTTCTGGACCTATAGAGTAAACATCATTAAATGAGTTCTTAAAGGAATTAAAATCCTCACCAGGAAGCCCTACTATTAAATCCAAATGCTGATTTATATTTTTTCCCTCTTCAAGCTTCATTACTATTTCTTTTATATCTTTAAATTCTATGTACCTATTTACATTTTTGAGAACTTCATTATTAGTAGATTGAACTCCAACCTCAAATTGGAATCTCCCTTTAGGGGCGTTTTTTAAAAGCTCAATTTCATCCTCTGTTACAATATCTGCCGTTATCTCAAAGTGGAATACAGTTTCTGTATCAAGCTCCATCAAATACTTCCATATTTCCATAGCAAACTTAGGATTTGCATTGAAGGTTCTATCTACAAATTTAACTATCTTTACCTTTTTATCAGCCAAAAACTTAAGCTCTCTTTTAACTCTGTCTGGATTTAAAAAGCGCACTCCTCTTATAGTGGAAGAAAGACAATATTTACAGTTAAATGGGCACCCACGAGAAGCTTCATAATAAATTATTTTATTTGATAGGTCATCTTCTTCATTGTAGGGAAATTCAAGCAAATTCATGTCAAGAGCTTCTCTTTGTCCTCCATAAAGTATTTGATTTTGACACTTGCTATATACTCCCTTTATCTTAAGATCTTTTCTATCAAATCCATTTTCAAGTTTCCATTTTAAAAACTCTTTAAAACTTTCCTCTCCTTCTCCTTCTATTAAAAAATCAGCAGAACTATTTAATAAGACTTCCCTGCAGTCAAAAGATACCTCCGGTCCTCCATAAAATATCTGTATATTTTCATCAACTCTTTTTATTAAATTACTTAATTTATCTACATACTCACCATTCCATATGTAACATGAAAAGCCTACTATATCAGGCTTTTCATACATTATCTCCTCGAATATTCTCTCAAGCCTATCGTTAATAGAAAACTCCCTTATCTTAATTTGCAAGTCTAATTCCTTTGCGTATGCCTTTAAATATCTCACTGCCAAGTTGCTGTGTATAAATTGAGAATTTATTGCTGTAAGAAGTACTTTTTTCATTGAAATTACCTTCCTTTTTCTCTGCTTTTATGTAATACAGGTCATTTGAACATTTCACATCTATAATTTTAAAATACTGAGACATCATATTGCAAATTTTTTTGCAAGAATTATTAGAAAGTACATTAAAATCATTTACCTCTATGTCTTTTATTTTTGCACCAGGCAAAACTATTCGAATACTCCTCCTAAAAGTTTGAAATATACTTTTATCAACGTCCCACAAATATAGAACGGCATTATCTTTCATGAAGCTATACATGTCCCAAAAAAATTTCTTTTTATCTCTATCCGTTCTTAAGTCCTTAAGTGAAAAAAAAGAAACACAGCTGTCATAGGAATTTTTACCTATATATTCCCTCTGTTCTCTTCCTGAAACGTAGTTTACATCTGAAATATTTTTATTTTTCTTTTTGCATAGTTCATACACTATTCCATAATTTTCACTACCTACATCTAAAACATTCCCATGTAAAACCTCATTTTCTAAATTAATAAATAATCTTTCCATAAATAATACCTCCTATATATTAATATATAAATATAGATATTATTTTTTATCTTAAAATAGTACATAAAAATGAAAAAATATAGGGTATTTAATTTAAACCCTATATTTTTTTATTTACATTACCATTTCTGATGTACTATGGTTTTTGTATATAACCTCATATTTCTCGTAATAATCCATCATTAAGCCAGCTGTGCTCATTTGAGCTTGACATATAATATAATTCGATATTGCATCATACCTAGCTTCTTTATCCTTTATAGTAAAACACTTATTATAAATTTTATTTGCAACTTTTGCATTCTTTCTTATATAATCTCTTGTATTATCACTTCGAATTATTTCATCTGCTTTCATAAATCTATATCCAGATAAAAACTTTTGTATAATCCACATTTCAAAGTTTCTGTGGCTATTTAAAAGTCTGTTGTTAACATGCTGCGGGACAGTTGAATCCTGAATTATGTGGCACGCTGCTCCAAGATAAAATAGAGATTTTTTCTTATCTCCTGCTCTTAGATAGTTTAAAGACATATTATAATATTTTTGAGCTTCATCTACTAAATTAGAAAATCCATATAGTCCTCTTCCTTTTTCAAAATCGAAAAAATGATTTGTTGACTTAAAATCCTGATCTGCCCAAACCGTTCCTTCATTTATAGCTTCAATATTATCACTGAAAAACTTATATTGCTTTGCTTTTCTTTTATTTTTTAATATTTCTACTGCTAGAGAATTTATATATTTATGAATAATGCATGTTGTTTTTATAACTTTCTTTTTAACTGGATTTATGACAAAAAATATTCCTCTAATGGTCTTACCATAAGTACTCTCAAATTTCTTTTTCATACTTTTCCCCCTAGTTTTTCTTAAATCCAAATATAATTATTATTAAAGATGATACACCCATTATACATATAAGCGAATATATAATCTTTTTATCGACTAGAATATTTTCATTTGAAGCGCCCTTATATACTTGTAGCAAACACCCCTCCTTTGAATCTAAAATATACATTCCATCATCAAAAATGTGCATTGCATTGACAAACGATTTATTAGTAAAGTGTACAAATTCATCTTTTACACTTCCGCTAATTTTTATTATGGAATTATCATTTTTATCATACACAAAAATACAATTTTTTATCCCTAAAACTGAATTTTTATCCACTGTAAGAACTCCAAGGCTTCCTACCTTATCATATTCATAAAGTGGGGCTGGAGGGTTTATGTTTGGAACCTTATCAAGCAGTCTTTTATTTCTATTTTTAAATTTTGGAGAATCTACAGGATCACCTCCGCTGTAATCCGGCCAACCATACCATTTATCTTTATCTATTTCATATATATAATCATTATCTCCTTTAACGGGTCTTACTCCTCTATCTTCCATACCTCCTACCGCTGCTATTAGCTTTCCACTTTTATCAAAATCCATCCCACTAACATTTCTTATTCCCCAGGCAAAGGTTTCAGCTGCTTTTGTATTAATATTATAAATAATAATTGAACCATTTCCCGGAAAATGCCCTGGAATTATTTGACCTTTGATATTGGGTGTATTGTACGGAACAAATGCCCCTGTCATTTCGTCTCCAAAATTAATTCCTTTTAAGGTTATGTTTTTAGGAGTAACATCAAAAGTATATGGATTTTCTTTAATCCACTTATTATCCTTTCCCACAACTCCATTATTTGTTGATGAACCGATGGAGGCATATAGATATCCATTTCTTATATTTATAAAAATATCTCTATAATCACCAAAGTTAGGTATGTCATTTACTATTTTCACAAGCTTTTTAGTTTTCAAATCATAATAACTTATATCATGATTGGATGAAAAATACAGCTTACTATTATAATACACCATACACCTTATATTTTCATCATTACTCTTTAATATGTTCTCGGTTTTTCCATTTCTATATATTGCTTGTATACCACTCTTATAAGCCACATAGAAATTTTTATTCTCATCTTCAGTAAAATCAACAGCATTACTAACACCTTTAAATTTTATAAGATACTTCACATTATTATCTTTACATTTAACAGTATATCCATTATGTATATATTTATATATGATGCTAATTGCTGCAAATACAAAAACAATAAATATGATACATTTTAAAATTTTTTTCACTTTATCCTCCTAAAATAAAATCCTCTCAATTCTAAATATATTAACAATATTAAACTATATTCATATTTGATTTTCACATAGTGGCATATATTTAATATAAGTATACATAAATATTATTTGTGATAGTAATTTTAAGGAGAGTGTTTATGAAACTAGAACGTTTTTATAGGGATACAATACTGCTGACAATGTCAAACTTTGCTACTGGAATCTTAAAGTTTATATTTTCAGTTATATTATCTGAAAAACTTGGCGCTGAAGGTGTTGGTCTTTATCAACTTATTATGCCTGTATATGATCTCTTTTGCTGCCTTGTTTGCGGTGGACTTAACATAGCTGTATCAAGAAAAGTTGCTATATTATCTGGAAAAAATGATTACTCTAATGTAAATTCACTTATTAAAATTAGCTCCTTATTTTGCTTTATTTGGTCTTCCTTAGTAGCTGTAATTTTATTCTTCAACTCAAGGTTTATTTCTAATTCTTTTATTAAGGACATGCGTTCCCTATACTCCCTTGAGTTAATTTGTCCAGCCTTAATTTTTGTTACAATATCTGCTATTCTTAAAGGATATTTCTATGGCATATCTAAAGCCAAGGTACCTGCGTACATAGATATATTAGAAAAAGCATCAAGAGTTGGCATAGTAATTGCAATAATTAACATATTCATGCTAAAAAGCATTTCTAAAACTGTTACTGCTGTTTATGGTGTTTTAAGTTTAGGAGAATTTATAAGTTTAATAGCCTTATATATAGCTTTTTTAATTTACAGAAGAAATCTTCGCCCTGTTTATTCTGATAGAGAAAGCTCAGGTCAGCTTATTTTTGATGTATTTTCAGTTTCAATCCCTTTATGTATAAATAGTTTTGTATCTTCACTACTTGCTGCTGCCTCAACTCTTATACTTCCTGTAAGGCTTGTACATGCTGGTTTTTTACACAGTGAAGCTCTTTCATTAATCGGAAAATTTTCAGGGATGGCCTTAATTGTAACTTCCTTTCCTGTTGTAATTATTGTGGCAATGTCCACAGTTTTAATCCCTGAAATTTCTCAAAATCTAAACAAAAGAGATTATTACAGTATTGAAAAAAGAGTTACCCAAGTTCTAAAAATTTCATTTTTTTTAGGAACAATTACTATGATAATAGCTTTGAGTATTCCAAATCTTCTGGGAAAGTTGTTTTTTAGCAGAAATGATTTAGGTAATTACATAGCAGCTTCTGCTCTATCTGTTCCTGTTGATTATACCTCTTTTGCTACATTTTCAATATTAAGTGGTCTTGGAAAGCAAAATAAGCTTCTTATTAACTCTCTTATAGTTTCCATTGAACAACTCATTCTCCTTTATGTTTTAACAGGAATACGATTTATAAATATTTACGGATATGCTATAACTTTATTTGTGACATGTTTAACTGCCTATATATTAAACATGAAAGAAATTAGAAAAGTTTGTTACATACGCTTTTCCTTTGTAGACATGTTTATAGATACTCTACTTTGCATTTTAGTGTACCTGATATTATCCATATTAAATAACATTGTGCCAAATAGATTTATACTTCCTAAAACTCTGTTTATTATTATACTTGGTTTTGTTTTATTCACCTTCGCAATTACAAAAATTAAAGATAAATTAAAATAAACTTATACACCTTATCATGTATAAGTTTATTTTAATTTATCTTCTCATCATAGCTACTATTTTGCTAGGTATACGCCTTCTTAACACTCCTGGCATAAGTTCCATATCACTTTTACGTATTCCACCCACAAACACTAACACTACTCCATAAACAACAACTGCAGCTATCATGGCAAAAATCAATCCTATTAAATTAGCTATATATTGTATTTTGGTAACATAAAGTAGAACAAAATTAAAGGCATAGTACACTCCATAAGAAGCTCCTCCCATGAGAATAGAAGCTATAATAGGCTTTCTCATAAATCTAAACATATGAAATTTCACTCTCATTGACCTCTTCATCAATAAATAATTCAATATTATGGTTGTACTAAATCCTACAATACTTCCAATTATAGTTCCATATATATTTATCCCCGGAATAGCAACTAACACATAGTTTGTTAGTATTTTTACTGCCACACCTATAAGCGAATATAATGTTACTAAATATAATTTACCAACACCTTGAAGTATACTTGTCTGGATCTGAAGTAAACACATAAATACTAATACTTCTGCTCCCATAAGCATAATTCTATATCCTGATACTGAACTTGGATAAATAGCTTTATATATAGGATTACTTAAAGCAGAAAGCCCAACAGCTGATGGTATTGCTATTATAAAACATAATCTAAAAGCAAAATTTATTTTTCCTACCATAGTCTTTTTGTCTTTAACTGCTACTGCTGCTGATATAGCAGGAAGAATAACAACTGCAAGCTGCGTAAGTACTGTTATTGGAACATTTATTAGCGGTTGATATTGTGCTAAATTTCCAACAAGCGCTGTAGCTTTATGTTCTAAAAATCCTGCTGCTAAAAGTCTAGATTTAGTATTTGAAGTATCAAATAATGTACCTAAATTCTGCATTCCAATACAAATGGTTATTGGAAGAGCATAATTTACAATTTTATTAAGTATTTTTCTATTTGATTTCCTCTTAACTCCCTCTGGATTCTTAATATGTGTTTCTCTCTTTCTAGCTATTTCATAGGTTATCATTAGGTATAATGCTGAGACAAAAGCTCCTAAGGTAGTTCCAACAGTAGCTCCTGCACAAGCCTGTGCAATACCATTTTTAAGTAGAAAAGCTGCAAATACCAAAGAAAATACTATATTAAAAAATTGTTCTAAAACCTGTGAAACAGCTGTAGGAGTCATATTTCCATTTCCCTGAAAATATCCCCTATATGTAGATGATACAGAAGTAAATAGAATTGCAGGGCTTAAGGCCATAACTGCCAATTTAGCCTGTGGAAAGTTCATAAAGCTTGCAATAATTCCTGAGGCAAAAAACATAATCACGGACATCACAATTCCTAAAAATATCAAAATTGCTCTGCACATTCTAAAACTCTTAACTGAATCCTTATAGTTTTTTGTTGCTACAAACTCAGAAACCAACTTAGAAATAGCTGTAGGTATACCTGCATTCGTTAGAACATACACAAAAACATATATTTGGTAAGAAACATTGTATATTCCAATTGGTTCCGCTCCTCCAAGTATCCTTGTTAAAAGAGGAACGTATACTAGTGACAAAACCTTACTTATCATTGTTCCAATAGAAAGTACTGCAAATCCTTTAACTGTAGATTGTTTCTTCATAAGACTTACTCCTTAAAATTTAAATACATCTCTCTTCACCTTTTTAAATATTGGCGGAAGTGATTCTGCAATAGTCTTATTTTCCATATAACTCAACTTCTCAGGACAATCTTTAAATATAAGCTTATAAGCATATAGGAATTGATAATTAAGTCCAAACTTGTTTTCAAAATAACTATTTATATCTTTAATTCCATACTTAGGATCTCCCAAAATAGGATTGCCTAAATGACTTAAATGCGCTCTCAATTGATGGCTTCTACCTGTTAAAAGTTCTATTTCAATAAATGAAAATGTTCCACAAGTTTCAACACACTTAATCTCCATAGATATTTGTTTTGCACCAGGCGCCGGTGTATTAATTATTTCTGACTTATTAGAAGATACATCCTTTTTTATATAAGCTTCATAAATTCCATCTTTTATTTTTCCCTTTACAAGAGCATAGTAGTACTTCTTTATTCTTCTTTCCCTTATCATTTCGTTCAAACACTTTAACGCTTCAAAGTTTTTTCCATATATGACTATTCCGGAGGTATTTCTATCCAACCTATTACATGGTGATGGTGTAAATGTAACCTCATTTTCTGGAGCATAGTCCCCTTTATCATATAAATAGGATAAAACATAATCTGTAAGGGTTGGTGAAGTTTTTTCTTTATCTGAATGAACTAAAACTCCTGGCCACTTTTCTACAAGAAGCATATTTTCATCTTCATAAGTAACCTTAAAATTATTTTCAATTCTAGTAAATTTCTTTTTCTTAGCATCAGACCTTATATATTTTATCTCAAGAACGTCCCCTTCTTCAAGGCTATACTTTTCTTTTTTGCATTTTGCACCATTAATTATAACATCACCTTTTCTAAATGCCTTGTAAATTGCACTTAAAGGAACGTCCTTAAGCCACTTTCTTATAAATTTATCTACTCTTTGTCCCGCTTCGTTTGGTCCTATAACTATTTTCATTGTTTCCTCCTATGAACTTTTATTTATTTATCAATCTTTCTAGTGTCTCTACTGCCGCCTTGCATTGAAGTGCTACTCCTATAGGAAGGCAGTCTTCATCCACATCAAAGAGACTTCCATGTGCTGGATTTACTATTCCTTTCTCTTCATTTCTAGCTCCTAAATAATAAAATACTGATGGTCTTTCCATGGAAAAATACGCAAAGCTTTCAACTCCCATACTAGGTTCATCAAGAGCTATTACATTTTCCTCTTTCAAAAGATTCTTTGCTAGACTTTTAAACATTTCAAACATATTATCATCATTATAAAGACAAGGATAGCTTTCTTCTATATCAATTGATGCTGATGTTCTCATAGCAGTGGCTGCACCTTCTACCATTTCCTTCAATCTCTTTTTAGCAAACTCCCTATCTTCTTTTTTCATTGTTCTTATTATTCCACCTATTTTAGCATCTTCTGGTATTACATTTTGTGCTGTAGTACCTCCATGAATGTATCCTATAGTTAAAACCGCTGGATTTACAGGTGAAATTTCTCTACTAACTAGAGTTTGAAGCATATTTACTATATTACACGCAGCGACAATAGGATCTACTCCTGCATTTGGATGTGCTCCATGTGCTCCTCTTCCTTTTATAGTTATTGTAAATGGGTTTGAAGCCGCATTTACAACTCCCTTCTTTATACCTATCTTTCCACATTCTATATCCTCTGAAACATGAAGTCCTATAACTGCATCAACATGTGGATTTTCAAGCACACCCTCTTCTATCATAATTTGTGCTCCACCTGTAGTTTCTTCTGCTGGTTCAAAAAAAAGTTTCACATTTCCTTGAAGTTCATCTTTCATTTTGTTTAACAGCTTTGCAGCTCCCATCAAAATAGTTGTATGCGCATCATGTCCACAAGCATGCATTCTACCATTTACCTTAGAACAATAGCTTCTATTTTCATTGTTCTCCATAAGAGGAAGGGCATCCATATCTCCTCTTAAGCCAACTGTTTTTCCTGTGTTTTTTCCTCTTATAATAGCACATATACCAGTTTTTGCAGTTTCATAGTATTCTATTCCCTCATTTTTTAAAAACTCTTTTACCTTGCTACTGGTTCTTTCAAGTTCAAAGCCAAGCTCAGGATGTTCATGAAAATCTCTTCTTATAGCTACCAATTCATCATACATTACTTTTGCTTCTTCAATATAATTCATTTTAACTTTTCCTCCTATTCCCATTTTACTTCTATAATATCCTTATCATGAAGTTCATCAAAGAAGCTCACTTTTTCACCATTTAAAGTAAGTACAAGATTTCCCTTCACCTGTGTTAAATCAAATTTAAAGTAATCAAATATATCAACGAATTTATACTTTTCTTTTCCTGACATTTTTATTGGATTGCCATTTACAACTACAACTATGGTATTTACATCATCATCTTCTTTTTCTATTTCCTTAGGATGAGACACTACTTCTTGCTCTTCTTTATCTTCTTCAGCCAAAGGAATAATCTCAACTTCTTGTTCCTCTTCCTTAGGCTTTGTGTATATTCTATCTCCTTCTTTTATGTCATAGTTTTCATCAAGCTTTATATTGTTAATATAGTACTCTTTATTTAAGTCACTATCATAATATCTTATATAGTGTATTAATTTAGAAGGATATACAGTTTCCACCTCATCTCCTTCAGAAATTTCTGTGTCTATTGTTACCTTGTTTCCATTTATTATGAATATAGGTTCTAAATTCACAACTTCATCATCGATAAAAAAACCTAAACTGTATAAATTTTTCACATAGTCCTTTATAATAGGAGAAGCATCTATACCATTCTCTGCATACTTTATTTCTATTTTATCATTTTCTTTCACTTCTGAATCTATATTTGCTATTAAACCATTTATCCTTATTTCTGCATTCTTAGCAACAGTTCCAAATGCTACTCTTTTAACGCCATTAAGAATGAACCTTACATTCTTTCCATTTTTACCTATTAAAAGCTTAGGATTTACTCCCGCCTGAACCACTACATCTTTTACTGTGTGAACACGTGCATTAAATAAACTTATTATATTATCATTTAAAATTACATCTATAAAGTCATTTCCAAACCTTCTTATTGCGACAAGTGCTATTCCTAGAACTGTAACTCCTGTACTTCCAAGTGAGTTATCTGTGCAGATACAATCAGTCACAGATTCTCTCCCCTTAATTGCCAATCGCTGAGGTTGGATTTTTAAATTTTCTGCTAAAAGATCCTTAAGCATAGGAGTATGAGCTCCCCCTCCTACTATAAATACTGCATTAGGAGACTTTTCTCCATTTAATTCTATTATTTTATTTGCTACTTCCTCTGCTAATTTCTGAACAGTAGGCTGTATTAATTTTATAACTTCTTCACTTTTTATAGTATTTTCAATTCCAAGAACATCAGTATACTTGATTTCAGTATCCACGTTGCAGCTTCTCTTTATATTCTCTGCCGTATTGAAGTCAACCAAATAATTTTGTGCTATTACCTCTGTTATTTCATCACCTGCAAACGGAACCATTCCATAAGCGCTTATCGTATCCTTTGAACTTATGGCTATATCAGAAGTTCCTGCTCCTACATCAAGAAGTGCTATATTAAGAAGCCTAAGGTTTTTAGGTACCGCTGCTTCCATTGCTGCTATTGGTTCAAGCGTTAGGCTTTTTACATTTAAATTAACCTTATTCATAACAGCATATAGACTTTCTACTATTGACCTTGGCAAAAATGTAGCTATTACATCAACTGCTATGGAATTTCCCTTATGAGAAAGCAAGTTTGAAATTGCATATCCATTTAAAAAATAATTCTTTACACTGTAGCCGACACAGTATAGTTTGCCTTCAGTCTCCTTATTCACCTCATCTTGAGCTTTCTTTACTGCAGTTAATTCAAGTCCTCTTATTACATCCTTATCAATTTCTTTATCTTCATCTATGTTTAATTCAGATCTTACAGCTGTAGTTCTTAGGAATCTACCTGCTGCAGCTATAGCTACATCCTTAAGTTCAAACCCTAGCTCTTCCTCAATCTGGCTTTTAACCTTATTTACTGCTCTAGCAACTAGGTTTATGTCATGAATTTGACCATCTACCATAGCCCTTTCCTCGTGCTCTGTATGCTTTTCAGCTATTACGCTAAACTTTTTATCCTTTATTGAGCCTACAGTTCCTATAACCGTTCTTGTTCCTATATCAAGTGAAAATATTAAATCCTCTATATTAATATTCATTAACGTCAATCCTACCCTTTATTTAAATTTTTTAAATTCTCAAATGACAAATAAAAGTAAAATATAAGGTTTTTCTTCTAAATTGAAAAAAAACCAACCATAACATGACAGTTTTAACTTATCTTCCACACTACTTTATTAAAATTATATAATAATGACCAAAATTATTCAATAAAGTTTCTAGGAAGCGTTTATTTTTTAAATATTCAATATATATTTATGTTTATGCTCTATTTTGCTTTTTTCATACATTATACATTAAAACTAATTTAAAATTTAGTATTTATTCATAATCATTATATGCCTCACATAAATTTTGTGGTGCATTTATAATTTAAATTAATTCATTATACATTAATACTATAGTTTTCTTGCGTAAGTATATATTATCATCACAAATTATTTTTTGCAATTTAAGGTCATATGTAACATATTATCATGTGGTAATTTTTATCTTGTTTTAAAATCACACACTTTTAACACATTTATATGGTAATTATTCCGTATTTAATTGTTATTATTAATAAACAAAATAAGATAATAAAAGGAGTGGTTACCATGGATATTGTAAAAAATATCTACAGTACTTTTATGGATAATAAAAAATTCAAACATCTAATAAAATTTGTTTGTGTTGGATGTTTAAATACCTTAGTAGATTTCGGAATGTTTTCTATATTCAATAGCTTACTTGGCATAAACTATATAATAAGTCAAATAATATCTTACTCAAGTGGAACCTTAAACAGCTATTTATTTAATAAATTTTGGACATTTACAGATACAAGAACAAAGAAAAAAACAATAAGTGAAATTATTCAATTTATTGTAGTTAACGCAGCTTCTCTTGGTGTAAGCTTAGTAGGTCTTAGCCTGCTAATAAATAATAGTCATTTTAACTCATTTTTTGCAAAAATAATCTCAATGGTACTTGCTCAAGTAGTTAATTTCTTAGGGTATAGGTTTTGGGTTTTTGGAAAAATAGCTAAACCACACCATAACAAAGCTGCTTAGTTCCTCTTTTATTTTGATATTGTATAGATACTCTCTAAAATTGCAGTATTTAGTGACATTCACAGAAATTATATAGCTCTTAACACCTGCATCTTATAGTAAAATGCTATTCTACAATAGTTTTACACTATCATATATACCATTAAAAGCAGCTGACAAATTAAAAATCCACTGATGCTTTTAATGTCTATACAGACTCTTCAAAAATAAATTTAAGAAATATGCAGCAACTACAATCCAAAAAATTATTATAAGAACACCAAAAAACCAACTTTTGGGTTTTCCTTCTTTAAAAACCTCTTCTGCTTCTTTACTGCATTCATAAAAAACTTCTTTAGGTATTAATCTAATAGCCAAAGATATTCCTATAGGAACTATAATTAAATCATCTAAATATCCTATAAAAGGTATGAAGTCTGGAATTAAATCAATAGGACTTAAAACATATCCTACAACAACTATTGCGATAAGTTTAGCGTACCATGGCACATCTTTTCTTCTATAAGCAAGATATAGAATTTCCAGTTTCCTTTTTAATCCTGTCTTTTTTTTTAACTTTCTAACCTTTTTATTTGTCCTCATTAGAAATTTTATCACTTTGCTTTCCTCTCTTTTTTTAATCTATTCAACACAGATATCTTTAGTTATCAAAGCATAAAATAATCATAATTTATTTCTGTACAATTTTTATGTATTTTATTTAAATATATTTCATTATTTGACATTTTTATAATTTCAATGTACAATTACATTAAAATATAAAAATAAACACATTATTTAATTGGGGGTAATTTTATGAAAAAGAGAAAAACATTCCTATCACTTTTAATTGCAGCAGTTGCTACCTTTGGTATATACTCTGCAACAGCAATTAAAGCTAGTGCACAATATGAATTTGATGTTATTTCCGATACTCACATAGGTTCAGACGATCAAGGTGGATGGCATGCCACTAAAAATCTCAAAACAACCTTAGAGTGTATAGCAAAATATAACTCAAATGACCAATGCGTAGTATTTAATGGCGATAATGTTGATACAGCTTACCAGGATACTTATGATCAATTGTACAATAATATATCTCAAATTAAGGGCGATTTATCTAACAACGGATATAAAATTCCATACATGTATTTTAACATTGGTAATCATGAATATTCTTTTGGAGGCACTAGCACAGGAAATTATCAAACTTGTCTTAATAATTTCAATTACAACACAAATAGAATCCGCTCACTTATAGGTTCCAGACCAGGTGTAACAGATTCTGCTCGTAATAACTCATACGATTTACAATACATAAATAATAAAAACGATAGACTCGCTTTTTTAGGCACTGACGAAATACCTTCTAATCCATGTGACGCTTATCTTAATCCTAGCCAAATAGACTGGTTAAGTAGCACTATTAGAACAAATAGAAATGAATGGAGTAATTCAAGAGGCAAAAAACCTATGTTTGTTTTCTTACATCAACCTCTACAGTACACTGTATATGGATCAGATCCTACCAATCCAAATTTTTCAGGTTGGGGAACTCTTTTAAATACTGACACTTTAGAGCAATATGCATTAAACGGGCATCCTGAAGTTATAATGTTTACAGGACATACTCACAGAGAATTTAGTAATGCATACTATGGTGACAGCGATAATTTCTGTTCCCTAGGCAGTTCTTCTGCTAGTATCTTTGGTGTTCCTTCTCTTGGAAATACTGACAATGACCCTGAAGGATATCACGTAACTGTATACAGTGATGGTGTAGTTGTTCAAGGCGTTAAGTACAGAAGTGATGGACCTCAACAAGTAAATACACGTACAATAAACTTTTAATAAAGAATGGAGAGAATACTTTAAGTTCTCTCCATCTTTTTAATTCTTTCTTAAATAATTCACCAAACACTAGACATCAACATAATATAGATATGTATATATATTTCAAAGGAGAAGTATAATGCCTACATTTCCTACTCTACGCTTGTATTACGAGGGTCCTTCTGTTAGGATACTTCAAATGAACTTATATGGTTTAAATTATAGGTACAATGGCCTTAAGGTTACTGGTGTGTTTGACTCACTAACTTACGAAGTAGTAAGAGATTTTCAAGTTGAACATAAACTGGTTCCAGATGGCATTGTAGGACCAATTACTTGGAGTGTCCTACTAAGTCAGGTTACTTCCATACAAAACAAACTCAATTCTGTATATTTTACAGTTGGAACTCCAAATGGAATATTTGGACCAGTAACTATTGACGCTGTTACTAGATTCCAAAGTGTTAATGGACTAGTTAAAAATGGTGTTGTAGATCCAAGAACACGGCAGCAATTATTTAATCCTAATCCTGTTATTAATTACAGTAATAGACCTAGCTCCATAAGCTTAAGTTCTTTAAATCCATACGTAGCCTTATTAGCCCAACGTTTTCTTAATTTATGTACTGCTAATGGATTAAATGTTAGGGTAATTCAAGCCTTTAGAAGTTGGTATGAGCAGGATCAATTATATACTCAGGGTAGAACTATGCCTGGTAATATAGTTACTGATGCTCAAGGAGGGGATTCCTATCACAACTGGGGTTTGGCCTTTGACTGTGCACCTGTTGAGAACGGCCAAGTTTCTTGGAATGATATAACTTCCTTTAATGAAATGGGACGACTTGGACAACAGGTAGGCTTGGAATGGGGTGGTAACTGGACTAGTTATGCAATAACCCTTGTGGATGCTCCTCATTTTCAGTACACCTTTGGACTAAGCACAGAACAGCTCTTAAATGGTGCTCGACCTGTATAAAATCTTATTGAGAAAAGAAACCTCCATATTTTATATCTAATATGGAAGTTTCTTTTCTTATATACAAGTAAAATTTCTAATCTGTACTAGATTTAAACCGAATTGTACCCATCTTCCCCTATCATATCTCCATCCAGAAATTGATCTAGTACCTACATACGCAATATAAGACCAAAAAGCTTCTCCATTTTTTAGCCACAAATATGTGTATTTATTATTGCACGGAGATATACTGCTAGAGGCAATAGCATTATAAGTAGTTGTTGGAAATCTAGGTATATAATCTGGCGGCGGGCTTTGTGGGTGGCTTTGATATTGAGCTGGATATTCCTCTACCTTCTGCCTATATCCACCTTGTGAGTAAATATACTTATCATTAAAATATGGGCAGTAAAATTGGCTAGTTCTTATACTGTGGTCTCTATAACCATTCATTTACTAATCTCCTGAAGTTTTTATTGATTCTTTTATTATAATATTCAATTTAACAATATGTGGTGCTAAATATATTTTAATGTTCATCTCAAAGTCTTACATTTTAAATATATAACTTCTGTCCAAGAGATGCAGTCCATTCCTACACCAAACATCGAATTTTAGGGAAAGAGAATCAACATTTGTTTAATTATATACATATATTGAAATTATTGTTATACTAAAAGATGTATTAACTCAAGCTTATTACTTAATTAAAGAAGTTCAAATATATTAAATTATTGTCAAGGAGAAAAGAAAGATGAATATTATTAAAGGACAGACAGAAGACCTATCAGGCGTAATTGATATAATCTCTAACTGTATAAGATATATGAAAAGTCAAGGCATATACCAATGGGATGAATTTTATCCTTCTTCAGATATTATTGAAAATGATATTAAACGTAAGGACTGCTACGTTTTAAAGGATAATGAAAGATGTGTAGCCTACGTTGCAATAAATGAACAGCAACCGCCTGAATACAGTCAAATAGACTGGCTTACTCATGAAAAAAAGATATTAGTTATTCATAGGTTATGTGTTCAGCCCGAATTTCAAGGAAGAGGTATTGCAAAAAAAATATTAAAGTTCATTGAAGATTTAGCTACTAAAAATAACTATTCCAGCATTAGATTAGACGCTTATAGTGGAAATAATAAAGCACTTAAGCTATATTCTAATCTTGATTATAAGAAAGTTGGCCAATTTTATCTTCCAGTGAGAGACCTTCCTTTCTATTGCTATGAGAAGAATATCTAAACTTTTAATTATTATTATAAATACATTTTTTAATTCCATGCCTTTTAATAATTTTACCAATATACAAATTTTAATTGCTATGTCTAAAAATCAAATGCACATCTATATTCATCTTTAAACAGAAGATTTGTATATCCAACGTATCTGCCATTTTGTCTTTCGTAAACTTTAAATTTACCATATGGTGTCTTTAGTGTTTCGAAAACATCAACCTCCCCAACACGTATCTCTGCTTCCACACTAGTAGATGTGATACTTTGTAAATTATGTTGTAATAAGTGCTATTAAAAGCTATAATCTAATAAAGAATAGTAAAATATAGCAAAATAATTGGAGGTTAACAATATGGAAGTAAAATTTTATAAAGGTGTTGAGGATAGTCTGCTAAAATTTGCTGTTATTGTTGCGAGGCACAATGGCAAGTGGGTTTTTTGTAAACATAGAGAACGTAGTACATATGAAGTTCCAGGTGGCCGTAGGGAAGAAAATGAACTAATTCTTGATACTGCAAAAAGAGAATTATTTGAAGAAACAGGAGCATGCGAGTATGCGATAAAACCAATTTGTGTATACTCAGTTATTGGAAAAACTAGAGTTAATAATAGTGGTCAAGAAAGCTATGGAATGTTATATTATTCAGATATTAAAACATTTGGAAAACTACCAAAATCAGAAATAGAAAAAGTATGTTTATTTGAAAACCTGCCTACAAAATGGACATATCCACTTATTCAACCCAAATTAATTGATAAAGTTAAAAATTATATATTATGTAGTATTTCATAGCCTCCACTCTATTCAATCTTTCAGAAAAAATATAAAAAATTTTGTTTTTCCATTTATACCTGAATATTTACTTCTAATCATTGTCTTTATTCATTTTTTCTATCATTTTATCCAATACACTTATATCAAATTCAGCAGACAGGTGATTTAATTTAAGCCAATATGCATTACCCTCAGCATATGATTGAACAGCATCCTTTATAATATTTTTTCTCAATTCTTTCACTATAACAAATGGACATCCAGCTTCAATAAAATCTTTTTTTGAATTGTTCATCTGAGTTATTAAATTTTGTTCAGTTGCTACAACTATTGTATAACTGTAGCCATCTTCTAACTCCACAAAAACATCAATATTATCATCTTTAATATCTTTTAATGTTTCTAATGGTGTTGCAAAACTAATTTTCTTAACTATCATATTACCTCTCCTATTATTTATATTTTTATTTGTTATACATCTTTGTAAGTATACTAATTACCTTTTGCTCATTTGCCTTACTTGCCTTAGCTAGTATCTCTATCTTACCATCAACAATTCTATAAAAAATTCTTGCACCATTTCTGCCTCTTAAATACGAAACATCTTTAAATAAATTTTTACTCCCTAATCCGGGATTTTTGTTTCCTTGTGCTAATTCCTGAATCAGATGATCTGATTCCTGTTGAATTCTTTCATTTGATCCCATTTTTTCAGCTTTCTTAGTTAGCGCAGGATTATCAGCTATTCTTGATACTACTTGGTCCGAATCTTCTCCTATATGAGCATAATTAAAAACACTTTGAGCATCACTTCCAAATTTACCAGATGAATTAGCAAATATGTATCCTCCTGCTACCATAGCTGCGGTACCTATCGCTTCTGCTGGTACAGTAACTGTTCCAAGTGTTGGAACTGCAAGCACATAACCTGCACCATCTACTGCTCCACCACCACCCATAAGAGCTCCACCTACTACCATACTTCCTGCATCCCCAGCAGTTTCTCCTGCCTTTATAGCTGTTAATGCTTTATAATCCTTGTCAGTTTCATACTTATATTCGTAATTATGTTTTATTGTCTCCTCTAAGGCTTTGTTTCCCGCAGAATTATCCACTACAGCACCTGACAAGCCATACATAAATAACAATGGATGTGTTACTACACTTCCTCCTATGTACTTAAAATCAGCTAAGCTTTTATTTAGTCTATCAATTGCCTTAGAAACAAAGTTCTCTGTTTCCTTAAACGCTTCCCCTAACTCTCCTTGAGTCTCATGTATAATTTTTTTACTTTCCTTTGAAGCAAAGTTTAAGAAGCCTTCTGCCTTATGTTTCCATTCATCAAATAAGCCTTCTTTACTATCTTTTATTTTAGCACTTTTTTCATTAGTTTTTCTTAAATCACTTGTACTATTTCCTCTATATAAAATTCCATAAGACACTTTCATTGTATTCGAACTATTCTTATCTGCATTTATTAATGCTGTTTTGGCTCCATTTAATTGAATAGAAAGTTTATATATTTCTTCTGTTACTTCTTTACCCTATTTTAAGACATCATCTATATTCCTTGGTATTTCTATTGATTAATATTATTAAATTCTATATTAAATTTTTATGAGGCAAAATAAAAATGTGCAAGCCAAAAGTTTTCTCTTCATTGCTTGCACAACTTTTTTACTAATAATATTTTGTTTTATCCTACTTTTTCTTTGTAATTCAATAATATATACTTGCAGTATGGTTTCCAATATATAATTTTTCACTGGCATCTTCGCATTAATTTTGCATTCAAAAGTACACTGGTATCAAATCTTCTAGTGTCATTCTTAAACCTTATTTCCGTAACCTCATCTTCAATACTTATAATTTCACCTAAGCCAAAAGAAACGTGCTCTACCTTATCACCTTTTTTATATTTTCCTTCAAAATCATTCAAATTAAGTTTACATTCCTTTATAAATCTTGAAGGCTTTCTAACGCAGCCTTTAAGCTCACTCGTTATAGAAATCCACAAATTTTCTATTGCACGCGTTATTCCAACATAAAAAAGTCTTCTTTCCTCTTCTATATTCTCATCAATACTGTTCTTATGTGGTATATTTTCCTCATCACAGTTTATTATAAATACATTTTTAAATTCCATGCCTTTTACTCCGTGAATTGTACTTAAAAGAACCGTGTCCTTACTTGTATCTACTTTATTTTCTTTTATTTTCTCCCTAACCTCTTCTATATGTGAAAGAAATTTAATTATATTATTATATCCATCACAAGCACTTTTAAATTCTTCAATTATATCCATCATTTCTTCCACATCAAAGCCTCTTTTTTTACAGTAATCTTGAATATAATCACTATAGCCTAAATCTGAAATTATAAACTGCACAGCACTTAAAAGGGACATTTTATTTAAATTTCTTATCTTAGTTTGAAGTTTTTCAATGTCTTTAATTTGGAATATAGGAAGATCCTCTATATTTTTTAATATATCAAAGACACTTTCCATATTGCCATAACTTTTTACTTTTTGAAGATTAACCTTACTTATATACCTAAATGGTCTATTTATTATCCGCAAAAAACTTTCGCGATTAAATTCATCAATACTAAGCCTTAAATACGCAGCTATATCTTTACATATAAAATGTTCAAAAAAATTATACTCCCTATCCAAAAACTTAAAAGGAATATTTCTTCTTATGAAACTGTCAATTAGACTCCTACTTTCAACATTAGTTCTATACAGTATCGCAATATCAGAATAATTATAGTCTGATATGTTTTTTAATTTTTCAATTTCTATTGTTATTTTATCTGCTTCTATATTCTCATTTTTGCTGTTAATTATAGTTATCTTTCCACTGTCTGATTTATTTGCATCTATGTCCTTTAAATTTCTCTTCTCATTATTTGCTATTAAATTCTTGGAAATGTCAACTATATTCCTAACACTTCTATAGTTTGTACTTAGAAATAGCTTTCTTCCATCCTTAAATATCTTATCAAAATCCACCATGCAATCTGGCCTTGAACCTCTAAAAGAATATATACATTGATCTTCATCTCCTACTGCATATATACTGCTTTTTTCACTTAGCATCTTTAAAAGCTTTATTTGAAGAGAATCGGAATCTTGAAATTCATCAACTAAAACATACATAAATAGATTACTGTAGCCGCGAAGGAGTTCAGGTCTTTCCTCAAACATTTTCATACACTCTATTTGAAGATCATCAAAATCCATAAGTGAATTATCCTTCTTATAGCTTTCGTATCTTTCATAGCATTCCTCAAAAATTTTCTTATCTACTTGAGACTTAAAGTCTTCCATGCTGCACTCGCTGCACTTAAGACTTGATATATCGTTTATTACCTCTCTTAGCTTATCATCATTTACTTCATCCATGTACTTCATAAGAACTGATTTAACTATATTGTATTTTTGAATTTCCTCTATGATTTTTATATTTCCTTTATGCCTTGATAGTATCTTATAGAACAAACTATGAAAGGTTCCAAAAAAAGGCGTTTTTCTACTATTAAAATAGTTTATATATCTTCGCTTCATATTTACCGCTGCAGCCTTTGTAAAAGTTATTACTATGATATTGTCAGTGGAGACTTTTTTCAAGCTCATAAGATGCCTAATTCTATTGGTTATTATGCTTGTCTTCTTAATTGAAAAATTATTTAAGTAATCCCTCATATATTCTAAATCCTCTTGTTTTAGAGAATCAGGAACATACTCAGTATTATATACTGGTCCAAATTTACATAGATAATCTACTCTATTAAGAATAACTTGAGTTTTTCCTGCTCCTGGACATGCTACGACAATGCAGTTACTTCCACCATTAAAAACTGCATTTCTCTGCATGTTATCAAGATGTTTATAGCTTTGTTCTATTATTTTATCTCTCAATAAACAAAATTCTCTTTTTACAGCTTCTGAAATCATACCTTACCCACCTAGTTTAAACTTATACTTTCAAATATTTTATTTTTGTTTAACTTATACATTTTATATTTCTTCTAGTAAGTAGTCAAACTAAAAAATTATATAATCATCACATTTTTAATTCTTATCATATTAAAAAATTTTAAACCACTATAATTTCAAATACCTAACCCAATTAATTTTATCTTCGCTTTAAAGCACAGCTTACGAAGATTTCTACATAAGTTATATAAATGTATGTACCACTATGTTGTAAAAATACTTTTAAGGTGGTATGCCACTACATTGCGAAAATATATTGTAATAATTTTGATATGGTATTAGAATAAGTTATAATATATAAATACATTAGTAGGGCTTTTGTTTATATTTAACTATGGAAACCCTACAGGAAAACAAATGCATAACTATACCACTTAAATGATAGGGGAAATTTTTATGGAATTCAAAAAGAATTTTGATATTAAGGATGACAGAAATCTGACAATGCTAGTGGATTTCTACGAACTTACTATGGGAAATGGATACTTAAATAAAAATGTGGGAAATAAAACAGCCTATTTTGATATGTTTTTTAGAAGGGTTCCTGACAACGGTGGCTACTGCATAATGGCTGGTGTGCAACAACTAACAGAGTACCTTTCTAATTTAAGATTTACAAAGGAAGATATAGATTATCTAAGAAGTAAACACGAATTTTCTGAAGAATTCCTTTCATATCTTAAAGACTTTAAATTTGAATGCGATGTATGGGCAGTACCAGAGGGTAATCCTGTATTTCCAAATGAACCTCTTGTAACTGTAAAAGGCCCTGCAATTCAAGCTCAATTTGTTGAAACTATGATACTATTAACAATAAATCACCAAACTTTAATAGCCACAAAAGCAAACAGGATATGCAGAGCTGCTGGAAACAGACCTGTTATGGAGTTTGGTTCTAGACGTGCTCAAGGCTATGACGGAGCTATTTATGGTGCAAGAGCAGCTGTTATAGGCGGTTGCAGCTCAACTGCTTGCACTATATCTGAGCAAATGTTTGGAGTTAATGCTGTTGGTACCATGGCTCACAGTTGGGTTCAATTATTTGATAATGAATTTGAAGCTTTTAAAGCTTGGGCTGATGTATATCCTGAAAATTGCGTACTTTTAGTAGATACTTATAACGTTTTAAAATCAGGTCTTCCTAACGCTATAAAAGTTTTTGATGAAGTTTTAAAACCAAAAGGTATAAGACCTAGCGGAATAAGAATAGACAGCGGTGATATAACTTATCTTACAAAAAAATGCAGAAAAATCCTTGATGAAGCTGGATACAGCGATTGTAAAATTGTAATTTCCAATTCATTAGATGAACATATAATAACAGATGTTCTTCTTCAAGGCGCTGAAGTTGACAGTTTCGGAGTAGGCGAAAGACTTATAACTGCAAAATCAGAACCTGTTTTTGGAGGAGTATTTAAGCTTTGTGCTGTAGAAAATGACGAAGGAAATATCGTTCCTAAAATCAAAATAAGTGAAAACCAGGAAAAGATAACAAACCCAGGCTTCAAAAAAATCTACAGATTGTTCGATAAGGAAACAGACAAGGCTTTAGCGGATTTGATTACTTTAAATGATGAGGTAATTGATGAAACTAAACCTCTTGAAATATTTGATCCTATTTACACTTGGAAGAAAAAGAAATTAACGCATTACTATGTTAAAGATTTAAGAGTTCAATTATTTAAAAAAGGAGAACTCGTATATGAAAATCCTGAAGTTTTAGAAATAAGAAATATAGCAAAAAAAGAAACAGAAAAGCTTTGGGCTGAAGTTTTAAGACTTGAAAATCCACATACTTATTATGTTGATCTTTCAAAAAAGCTTTGGGATCTAAAGCACAATTTACTTGAAAAATATTCTAATGCATTTAATAGCTAATAGGAGGATGTTAAATTGAATTTCTCAAATAGAGTTCACAATATGGATTTTTCACCAATAAGAAAGTTAGTTCCACTTTCAAAGGCTGCTGAAGATAGAGGTATAAAAGTATACCATTTAAATATAGGTCAGCCAGATGTAAAAACTCCTGATACTTTCTTTCAGGGCATTACAAATTATAACGAAAAAATAGTTAAATATTCTGATTCTCAAGGAATAGATACTTTAATAGATAGTTTTATAAGATCTTTGTCTGATTCAAACATATATTTCGAAAAGGATGAAATAATGATTACTCACGGTGGAAGTGAGGCCATACAATTCGCAATAATGGCAACCTGTGATCCTGGTGATGAGATATTAAGTCCTGAGCCATTTTACTCTAACTACAATAGTTTTGCAAAAGTTTCGGGTGCAAAAATTGTTCCCTTTGAAACAAAGATAGAAGATAACTTCCATCTTCCAAAAAAGGAAGAAATCATAGCTAAAATAACTGATAAAACTAAATGTATTATGCTTTCAAATCCTTGCAATCCAACTGGGACAGTCTATTCCTATGAGGAGATGCGAATGCTTGGAGAAATAGCAAAGGAGTATAACTTATTCATCATATCTGATGAAGTTTACAGACAGTTCATATTCGATAACGTTCCATATACTTCAAGTATACATTTAACTGATATACTTGATAGAGTTATTCTCGTTGACAGTATATCAAAACATTATAGTGCCTGCGGTGCTAGAATTGGTTTAGTTGCTTCTAAAAATAAGGACTTAATGCACCAAATACTTAAGTTATGTCAGGCAAGACTTTGTGTTTCAACTATTGAACAATATGCTGCTGCAAATTTAATAAATACAATGGGAAGCTATATAACAGATGTAAAAATGGCCTATAAGAAAAGACGAGATATAATGTATTCAGGTCTTAGTAGTATTCCTGGAGTTATCTGCAGTAAACCTGAAGGAGCATTTTATATATTAGCAAAGCTTCCAGTAGATGATTCAGATGCCTTTGCAAAATGGCTTCTTACAGACTTTTCTTATAACAACGAAACTGTCATGTTCGCTCCTGCTTCAGGTTTTTATGCAACTTTGGGCCTTGGAAAAAGCGAAGCAAGATTTTCATATTGTACAAGTATAGAGGACATAGAGAATTCTATAGTTATACTAAAAAAGGCACTTGAAGAATATAATAAATAAAATTATAAAAAGCATACAATTTTTATGTATGCTTTTTATCAAACCTATATCTTAAATTTATTTATAAACCACTTTAAATTCTTCAAATACTACTAGCATATCCTCTGAAAATTTCTTTCCTTCTTCTTCTAATTCTTTTGTAAAAAAGCTTATATGGGCTCTTTTCCAGTAATCTAAAGATTTGTCTCCCTCTCCCTCTATAAACGCAAGCTCCTCTGTTACTTCCTTAAATGGCAGCACTGTTACCTTAGTAGTTTCAATTACACACTGTGCTGTACCACTATAATCCGTAATTATACTAAAATCACCCTTTTTAGGTAATGGATCATTTTCCAATTCATAAAAGTAGTATAGACTTGTAGTCCCTCTTTTAGTTCCCTTCATTACAAGATCAGCTAAATTATTTGCACTATTTTTATCTCCTCCAAAATACCATGAAGAATACGTTTTTTCAGTATTCTCTATATCTTCTTCTATAAATCCTAAATAATCTGTCCACATTTTCTTTACTGTATCATGTTCTCTTTCCATATTAATGTCCTCCTAATACCATCTAAAGGGCCTGGATATATTCTCCAAGCCCCTATAGCTACTTACCTAAAAAACTTCTAACTATTTTTTTCATTTCATCTTTACTACAAATATCTTTATGAATAACTTTTCTTTCATTAAGTCCTTTAACACCACTTGGTATATCCTTATTTATAACCTCACTCATCTTCTTCATGAGTTCAAAATCGTCGTAAGAAGCATATTTATTATCAAGAGAGGTCATAACTGCATTTGTAAATTTGTATGGACTTGCAGTTGACGCTATAACAGTTTTTGCTTTATCCTTCGTATTCTTTAAATATTTTTCATACACACTATAAGCTACAGCCGTATGAGTGTCTATAAGATATTTATTTTCTTTATACATTTTTTCTATAGCCTTTTTAGTTTCTTCCTCTGTAGCATATCCAGCATAAAAATCCTTAAGTTTTTTCTTCATATTCTCTGTTATATTATATTTTCCGCCTTCACTAAGCTCTCTCATAAAATCAGCCACCTTGCTTGAATCTCTATCGCATACAAGATAAATAAGTCTTTCAAGGTTACTTGAAATTAAAATATCCATGGAAGGTGATATTGTAGTTACAAACTCTCTATTTCTATCATAAGTTCCATTTTCAAAGAAATCATAAAGAACTTTATTGTCATTTGAAGCACATATTAGCTTATTAATAGGCACTCCCATACTCTTAGCAAAATATGCTGCTAGTATATTTCCAAAATTGCCTGTAGGAACAACAAAATTTATCTTTTCTCCAAAATTAATTTCACCTTTTGAGCACATCTTAGAATAAGCATAAAAATAATATACTATCTGAGGAACTAATCTTCCTATGTTAATTGAGTTTGCAGATGAAAATACACAATTATTCTCTTTAAGCTCCTGTATAAATTCTTTGTCCGTAAATATTTTTTTAACTCCGCTTTGAGCATCATCAAAGTTTCCTCTTATAGCCACAACATGTGTATTTTTTCCTTTCTGTGTTACCATTTGAAGTCTTTGAACTTCACTCACTCCATCATTCGGGAAAAACACTATTATCTCGGTACCTTCAACATCCTTAAAACCTTCTAATGCTGCTTTTCCGGTATCGCCAGATGTTGCTGTTAAAATAACTATTTTATCCTGAATTCCATTTTTCTTTGAAGCAGTTTTTAAAAGATATGGTAAAATTGAAAGTGCCATATCCTTAAATGCTAAGGTAGGACCATGATATAATTCTAAAAAATATGTATCTCCTGCCTTTTTTATAGGAGCTATTTCTTCTGTATCAAATTTGCTGTCATAGGCATTTTCAATGCAGTACTTGAGCTCCTCTTCAGTAAAATCGGTAAAAAAAGTCTTCATAACTTTATAAGCTATTTCTTTATAATCCATATTAACAATATCTTTAATATCAAAATCAAGCTCTGGTACTCTCTCTGGTACATACAAGCCACCATCATCAGATATACCCTTTAAAATAGCTCTAGACGCTAAAATACTAACATCATTATTTCTGGTACTTTTATAATATATGTGATTCATCAGTTTTCCTCCAATATTTATTGTATATTTTCTATTCTTATGATATTATCCACGCTCTTTGTATACTTAGAACTTTTAATTCTATCTATAGCACTCTTTATCATTCCTTCATTGGCCGAATGGGTAAAGTACACTACAGTAACACACTCTTCTCTCTTTCCCTTTTGCATAACAGAAAGAAGACTTACCCCCTCTTCTCCAAAGATCATTGAAATTTCTCCAAGAACACCCGGCAAATCCTTGACTGTTATTCTCACATAGTACTCACTTCTTGTTTTGTCCATAGGATTAATTTCTCTATTCCAGTAGTTCTTTTTGACTGTGCTTATAGCTGATAAATCAACATTTCCTCTAAGTATAGATATTACATCTGCAACAACTGCGCTTCCAGTTGGCAAATCACCTGCTCCTCTTCCGTAAAGCATTATATCCCCAACAGCATTTCCTTTTATAAATATTGCATTAAACGAATCATTAACATTTGCAAGAGGATGCCTTTCTGGTATCATAGTAGGATGAACCCTCATCTCAAGTCCCGTCTCAGTTTCTTTTACAATAGCTACTAATTTTATTACATATCCAAACTCTCTCGCAAATTCTATATCTATAGGTTCTATTTTTGTTATTCCTTCTCTATATACATCATCTACATTTATCTTAGTACCAAATGAAAGTGAGCTTAATATAGCAAGCTTATACATAGCATCATAAGCCTCTATATCAGAAGTTGGGTCAGCCTCTGCAAATCCTTTCTCCTGTGCTTCTCTTAGTGCATCATGAAAATTCATTTTTTCAAGAGTCATTTTAGTTAAAATATAATTTGTAGTTCCATTTATTATTCCTATTAATTGTTCAATTTTATTGGCAGTAAGACTTTCATTTATGGCATGTATTATTGGAATTCCTCCAGCAACACTTGCTTCATAATAAAACATAACTCCCTCTTCTTCAGCAGTATCAAATAACTCATCGCCTTCTGTTGCAAGAAGCATTTTATTTGCAGTTACAACATGCTTTTTGTTTTTCATAGCTCTTAATATATAGTCCTTAGCTGGATTTATTCCACCTATTACCTCAATAACTATTTTTATAGACTCATCTTCAAGTATGTCATCAGGGTCTACTGTAAGCAATTCACGAGGTACATCTATTCCCCTATTCTTATCTATATTTCTTACAAGAATTTTTCCAATTTCTATATCATACCCCGACCTTTTTTGTATTTCTTCTTTATTTGTATTGAGTATTTTTAAAACTCCTCTGCCTACATTACCAAGCCCCAAAATTCCTATCTTAATTTTATCCATCTATAGCCCTCCTAAAATTTGATAAAAAGCAAAATATACACTGACATAGGTTTCCTCTAATATTATAATTATCTTAACATGTTTTAGAACAAAATACAATTGTTTGTGTAATATATACATATCTATATAAAGAAAGATGCCTTATAACTTATAGGCATCTAATTAAACATTATTAGCTATATAATTAAACACTAGTAGCCTTACTTCCCTTAAAGGCAAACTTACTGACTTTAGGAAACAAAACCTCTATTACTTCATTTACATCTTCATTATAAGACATATATATTTCATTACCTTCACTATTTCCATTTATAGTGTTAAGATAAATCTTTAATTCACTTTTCAATTCTTCAAAGTTCAGATTAAAATTGTCATACAAAAGTACAACTATAACTACTCTATTCTCTAAACCAAAATTCATACCCACTTTCTTCATAACATCATCATTTATAACATTCTCTAATTCATATAATTTTGTAATTTTTAAATCCTCTATACGAAATCCAGAACCTTCGTAGAAGCTTAGTACCTTACCTATTAGCTTTCTCTCTACAATAGTGGGTTTTAATATTAATAATACTCTTCTCATGCTATTTCCCCTCCAAACATAGCATTCAGAATATTAAGTAATTTTATTCATTTTTATATTGTACCTTTGGAGTACTCTTCTTTAGACAAATATTTATTGCCTTTTATAAAGTAATCATAGTACATCTTTGTTATTCCATCATCACCTAATTTTTCAACACTTTTAAAAGGACATTCTTCCTTTGTATTTTCATTTTTATAAAAAATACATTCCTCAAAACATGAAATCTCCTTTTCTGTAGTAGTTAAAAATGGACAACTTCCCATATATACCCCTCCAAAATAAAATATATATTTTATTATAAACTATAGAATACAAAATATAAAGTATTTTCTCACATTTTTGAAAATTCTACCTCTATAAAAATTTTATATTATTTTTACTTACTATTTATATAATTAACATAATTTATAGTAACTCTTTATTCGTTAACATATTTTTTATGGTATAATTAATCTATATAAAATACTTCATTGTTTATTTCACTAAAGTATAGTTTTACAAGTTTACATGGAGATGATGTCAGATATGAAGAATAAATTACTAAATGCTTCTTTAGCTTTTTTTATTTCCTTTATTTTAGGACCTATATTGCTTTACGTTATTTTAAAATTCACGGTATTTAGTTATATAACTTATTTCTTCACGAAACAATATATAATAGAGATGTACTTATGGGTTTTAATATTAGGCTTCATACTTTTTTTGATATTAAAATCTTCAAGAAATTTTATGATATATAAGTTAAGTAAGATACCAACGATAAAATCAAAAGTTATATCCATAAAAAAGTTAAAAGAAAAATCTATAAATCTTGGAATACTAGAAATAGATGTTGATTCTGATGACATCTATATAGTTAAGTTTAAACATAACAACAAAACCATTGATAAGATAATACAAAAAAATGATATCAAAAGTGATCTTCGAACGGATGAAGAACCATATGTTGAATATAAATACTGGGACTTAATGAGGTTCCTTGATAAGTTTCACAACATAACAGTTCATACAAAAAAAAATTAATTACTAATAATTCCCCCCGATATAAAAAATCAGGGGGAAAGTCTTTATTTCACATACTATAACATTTTTTATTGCATACTTCATCTTATTTATGGGAATACTTTATATACAGTAAATATAATTTTATCTTAATTAGAGGTGAAGCTTATGAATGTTACAACCATATCTCTTAAATACTTTTTCTTTGCCCTTACAATAATAGGTGCTTTACTTTCATTCTATTATAGAAGTTTGGTTTCCAAAACATCCCCAGGAAATAAAAATCGTGAAAAAATTTTAGGAAACATGAAAGATCCTATTTCATGGAGAGAACGTAACAGCAAATTATCCTATATTTCAATGTTTTGGACTGCTGTATCCTTTGTAATTTTTCTGTACTTTCTCTTATTTTCAAGAACAGGTACATTATCTGTGACCTACTTGATTATTTATATAGTATTAATTGCCGCATCATTATACTTTGTCAAATCCAATAAAAAATCTACTGACGCTTAACTCTATAAATAGCATGAATAATCTACTAGGTTTATTCATGCTATTATAGAATTAGCCTATCCATTTAAGACATGCTATGCATATTCTTTACGCTTTATATAATAGGCACCTATTTTTTCTTAATCCATTGCCCTTAGACTCCTAAAATGTTATACTCGTAAAGTAGACTATAGGCTTTCTAATATAATTTATTTTTGTTCTATATGCTATTATTAATTTCTAAAATAAGTGTACTTTTACATAGAAAACCTATATAAAATAAAATTTATTGGAGCGATGACCTTTGAAACGTAAACTTTTATCAATTTTGTTATCTGGAATACTTTCCTTATCTATTTCTTCAAGTGCACTAGCGGCAGTCAATCAACCTGATATTGCTGGAACCTCTGCTATATCAATTGATGCCAAAACTGGAGAAGTTATCTACGCTAAAAATCAAGATGCAAAAGCTTTTCCTGCAAGTACAACAAAATTATTAACATCTATAATTTTAAACGAAAATAAAAAGCCATCAGATTATCTTTATTACTCCGAGAGTGCTAAAGAACAGCCTGAATATTCGTTTGATAAGAATATTCATCCATTAAATGTAGGCGAGAAGCTACCAAGTGATGTTGTATTAAAATCTCTTTTAATGTATTCGGCCAATGATATGGCATATGTTATAGCTGCAAATCTTATAAATAAAATCAACTCTCCTACTGATGAGGTAAAAAAAGATTTTTCTATTATTATGAATAATGAAGTTAAAAAGCTAGGGCTTAAAAATACTCACTTTGTAACTCCCAATGGACTTCATGATCCAGACCATTACTCTACAGCTTATGACATGAGTAGAATAGCCAAAACTGCTTTTTCAATAAATTGGATACTAAAAACAATATCTACACAAAAAACCACAGTAACCCTTAATGATGGTGCAAAACCAGAATTAAAAAACACAAATAAAATAATAGATCCTAAAGAACCAGTTTATGACAAAACCTGCATCGGTGGTAAAACCGGTTATACAAATGAAGCAGGAAGATGTTTAATAACTATATTTAATAGAAATAATAAGAAAATAATAGGCGTAGTAATGAAATCTCAATATGATAAGGATGATGTTCAAGTTTTTAAGGACATGAATAACCTTATTAATTATAGCTACAGCATAAAACCTACTATTTTATATCATAAAAATAAAGTATATAAATATGAAATAATTAAGTACAGGCCTCTAAAATATTTTGGTTACTACAAAACTATAAAGGTTCCTTTAGTACCTAAGGAGGATGTAACTTATTATAAAAATTCCTTTAATGATTCAGAAAAAAAATTAACAGAGAAGATTTCTATTAATCCTTGGAATTTAAGCACTGATACAGCTGTAGGTAATTTAACTTTGAAGGAAAGAGATACTTTAAAACAATACAAGCTTTACCCTTCGATTTCAACTAAAAATATCATGGCTGATAATAAATTCCTATACTCAGGCATAGTCGTAGCCTTCTTAGCTGTTATTGCACTATTAGTCTTTGGTTTAGTTAAATTCTTTAAAGGAAGAAATAAAAGTTCTTGGTAAAATAAAAAACATAGGAAAATATCTTAATATATTTCCCTATGTTTTTTATTTAATATTTCTTTGTATCTTATTCTGTAAGCTTCCTCTATCATTTCAGCTTTAAAATCATCTTCATTCATTTCTAAATCTTTATTTCTCATAATACCTTTTATAGATAATTCAGCTACTTTCTTTATTAGTTTAACTCCATAACCTTTTAAAAGTTCCTTCTCCAAATCTTCTTGACTTCTAACTATTTCTTCATCAATTATATGCTCTATATGAATACCTTTGTTTTTTAATATATAGCTTATCAAAATTCCTCTATTACAACTAATTGGATCCAGTTCTTCACCCATAATTACTATATTAAATCCTTTTACTAGTCCATTTTCTATTCTTGACATTCCACTTTTTACATTTTCACTTACCCTTGCAGTTTCAAAATCATGAGCTTCATTTTTCTCAAAATTAAATTCATCATGCATAGGTATGTAATATATACCTTGATTGTTTAGAAGCTTTTTTAAACTTTCTATATTATCTGACTTATTTCTTATATCAACAACGCAGTTTATACTATATTTATTAATAAGGATATAAATCTCTTCATCTTTTCTAGAACCATATCCTACGGTATAAATTAATTTTTTCATGTAGACCTCTCTTTTTATTTATTTAAATACTGAAAAATATCACTCATAAACTGTGGTAAATTAACCTGCATTTTTGCCGTTATTATGTTTTTGTCAACACAATTTCCTATTCTAACATATTCTCCACCTGCATTAATAACATCATCACTTATAGCTTCCGTACAGGTAACTTTATGTCCACTTAAAACCTTAGCAGATATAAGAACATAATTTCCATCACATATTACTGCTAAAAGTTTGTCTTTTTCTTTCATATGTCTTATTATTCTTTTAACATCATCATTAGTTCTAAGCTTATAAGATGCTGAACCTCCTGGAATTATAACTCCATCATAATTATTCTCATCAATTTCCTCGGCAGATGCATCCACATCAACAATATAACCATGTGTTCCTGTATAATTATATTTACTTCCTGTACCAACTAAGGTTACATCATAACCAGCCTCTCTTAATCTATATAAAGGATACAAAAGTTCTATATCCTCAAATCCATCTTCTACCAATATAATTAAATTAACCATTCACACTTCTCCCTATTATAAGAAAATCAAAGTAAGACTTATCCTATACATATGTTATAGCTTAACTAATTTTCTCTTACTTTGTCTTATTATTTACAAAATCATATCCTATTATTATAATATAATTCTTACACGATTGCACACTTGAAATTTCAACGTAAAAATTACTCATGGTTGCTCTATAAAACTTGACATAAAATATCTAATATTATATTATTAAAATACCGTTTTAATTAGCCTTCACCAATTTTTAGGTGTGAGGCATTTTATAATACTTTTAATATTACATAGGAGTGATTTTAATGGCTGCAAATGAAATAAGAACACGTTTTGCACCTAGCCCTACTGGTTATATGCATATCGGAAACTTAAGAACAGCTCTATATACCTACCTTATTGCCAAACATGAAGATGGTAAATTCATTTTAAGAATTGAAGATACAGATCAGGAAAGATATGTAGAAGATGCACTAGCTGTTATTTACAAAACACTTGAAATGACAGGCTTAAAACATGATGAAGGTCCTGATGTAGGTGGCCCTGTTGGACCATATGTTCAGAGTGAAAGAAAAGGACTTTATCTAGACTATGCTAAAAAACTAGTAGAAAAAGGTGAAGCTTATTACTGCTTCTGCTCTAAAGAAAGACTAGATATTTTAAAAACAAATTCAGAGGCTTTAAAAAGACCTTTTAAGTATGACAAACATTGCGCTAACTTATCAAAGGAAGAAGTTCAAGAAAAACTTGATGCTGGAGTTCCTTATGTTATAAGACAAAATAACCCAACTACAGGCTCTACTACCTTTGACGATGTTATATACGGAAGAATTTCTGTTGATAATTCAGAACTTGATGACATGATTTTAATAAAATCAGATGGATATCCAACATATAACTTTGCCAATGTTGTAGACGATCATTTAATGGGAATAACTCATGTTGTACGTGGAAATGAATATTTATCTTCAGCTCCAAAATACAATAGACTATACGAGGCTTTTGGTTGGAATGTACCAATATATGTACATTGTCCTCCAATAATGAAGGATGCGCATAGTAAACTAAGTAAAAGAAACGGCGATGCTTCCTTCCAGGATTTAATTGAAAAAGGATATCTTAAAGAAGCAGTATTAAATTATATTGCACTTTTAGGTTGGAATCCTGAAGGAACTAATGAAATATTATCTCTTGAAGATATGGTTAAGTTATTTGATTACACTCACATAAATAAATCTCCAGCTGTATTTGACCCAGTTAAATTAAAGTGGATGAATGGAGAGTATGTAAGAAAGCTTAGTCTTGATGAATTTCATAAGGCTGCACTTTCTTATTATGATGGAGTTATAACAAAAGAAAACATAGATTTAAAGAAAATAAGTGAATTAATTCAAACAAGGGTAGAAATTTTTAGTGACATTCCTGAAATGGTGGATTTCTTTAATGAGCTCCCTGATTATGATATAGAAATGTACACTCACAAAAAGATGAAAACTAACCCTGAAATATCATTGGACAGCTTAAAAAATTGCCTTCCTGTTATAGAAAATATAGAGGACTGGAATTTAGATAACATCCAAAATACAATAATGAATTACATCAAAGATTTAGGTGTAAAAAATGGCGTTGTATTGTGGCCTTTAAGAACTGCTCTTTCTGGAAAGAAATTCACTCCTGGTGGTGCTTTTGAAATTGCAGATATAATAGGAAAAGATGAATCTATAAGAAGAATAAAAATAGGAATTGAAAAATTAGAGAAATAGTAGAAAATAACACACATATGCAAAACATATGTGTGTTATTAATTTGATGTTAAACTAATCACTGTTTTTAATCCATCTTCCTTAGTTACAGTGAATTTTCCTGAAGCTATATTATCAATATCATCCTTTGTTTTTCCCTTTAGACAATCAGGTACCTTATCTGGCTTTATATCATCTCCAATAAGTGTTTGGGCATTGGTATCATAGGAATTTATTGTATTGTCCGAGTTATCTGCATTGTATGCATCAATAGCATGACTAAGTGTCCTAGCACTTGCTTGTATATTTGATTTCTCCGCTTTTATTTTATACGCCGAAATGGATGGTACCAAAATGGCTGCTAAAATAGCAAGAATAGCAATAACAATTATTAACTCAATAAGTGTAAATCCTTTATTATTAATTCTATTTTTCACTTTGAATTTCATCTCCGTAATTTAACAAAATTTTATTTATTTTCAATTATAACCATTATACTTTAACTTATACACCTCGTTGATTGCTACTCTTAAGTTTATTTCTATTAATTTGAAAAATAGAATAGTCCCTATCCTCATATATTATATAAATTAAATCAGTATTCCTAAGTAGTCTTGTATTAGGCATGTCGTTTCTTAAAATTGCATACTTGATATTGTACTTTTTAAATACATAAATCATGTAATCATAATTATTTAAAGCTTTAATCTGATCTACAAATGCATTTGTTTTATTAAAATTGTAAGTAAACAAATCCTGACGTGAATCCACAAAAGTTTTTATTCCTCTAAATATAATATATGGACTGCTGTTATAATCGTTAAATGTTCTAGAGTTTTTTATCTCCTGATGTGAATTTATAAAATTACATGCTTTTATTGGATTTTCTGAATCATTTGTAATATATTCAAAATTATGGAAATGAGTATCAAAAAAATATTGCTTTATGCATAAAGAAGATTTAACAATCATAACTACTATGAGGAACCCACAGGTTATGTAATTTAATTTTGGTATTATAGATTTTAATTTTTCAGGTTTTATTCTTGAAACAAATTTCATAAAAAAATCGAAATAAAAGCTATTAAAGTATAAGGATATAACTGGAAGTACGAACAAATATATTACATCCACATGCCTTTTAGCGCTTATAGCTAAAATTATTAATGCTCCACAAAACAAAAAATCCTTAAATTTGATTTTAGATACTGTACAGATACAAACCGTAATACATATTATAATTAAGGCAACTTTATAGTCATATATAGGAGTTATACACCACTCATTTATATACCTATTTATATCTATATTTTTCATCGATAAATACGTATACTTATAAAGATTATATCCATATGGATTTATAAGCACAGTAATTAGACTAAAAATTAAATACTTATAACTAAATGGTATAGTGTAGTATGCAAAAATCATTAAATAAAGAGGATAAATACCCCCATGAATATTAACCCCCAATATTAAAACAATCAATGCAAATAAGTATTTCTTTTTCTCTAACAATATAAAACTACACAAGAGTATAAGTTTTGATATTAAAACGGGTCTATATGTAATATCATAAAAGTCACCAAATATGTAAACCCACATTATTATTAAGGATACTACTTTATTTTTATTTCTTATTAGTGCAAATTTATATACTAGTAAAGCTGTGCTGCAATTTACTATGGTAGAAAAAATTATTACAGAGGTAAACCCTTTAATTTTATATACCAAATAAGCTATAACCCCAAAAAGCCATTCGTGACTTATCCATTTAAGTTTATTTTCAATTCCGTACCATGAAAATATATCCTCACGTGGTATAACCCTATTTTTAATTATATACTCACCAACTTTTATATGCCAAAAACCATCATTTATTATATTTAGCTTTAATCCGCAAACTAAAGCTGTGGTAATGGCAATTATAAAGCATATTCTAAATAATATTACCTTAGTAATTTTGTTATTTAAAATATTATTTTTCGTCATCTTCTACTTCCTTTACATATTTGTTCCAGGTAACAATCATGTTGAATAAACTCTCAACATCCTGTCTATTGTAAAGAAGTATTTTATCCTTTTTATCAGACGGCATTCTTAATGAATATTCCGAATCCTTAACTATCTTACCAAATGTCTTTGCCAATGTAGATCCACTTATAATCTCACTTTCTCTATTTATCTCAAATATTTTTTCAAGATTCTTAAGTCCTACACATCTCTTTGTTACTTTTTCATATTCCTTTTGCAAATCTATGCTTATAAATTCCTTATTCACTTCCATGTTTATATTACTTTTTTTAAATAAATAATTTATAACTGTAAAATCATTATTACCTGAAAAAGTAACAATATAGTCTTTTTTTAATTCAGTTTTAGCTTTTAAAAAATATTCTTCTGCAATTTTTAGTATTCTTTCTGAATCACTTTTATTTTCTATCATATATTGAGTTGTATTTAACTCACCTGATTTTTCATCAAAGTAAGCACATCCAAATACTCCAATACATATAGGTTTTTTATAAACATAATGCTCTAAATCAAAAAATAGAGCCTTAGAATATATTTTATCACTATCTTCCAATTTGAACCTATCAACATCATTGACTTTTAAGCTCGTTACAGCATTTCTCTTAATCAAAATTATCACTCTCTTTTTGCTTATTCAGTAAACCAAATACTTTCTTGATTTAGTCTTACTGTTATAATATGCCAATTAACTTCTAAACCCTACAAATTAATAGCTTACTTATTTTTAATCTAATTCATTATACCATATAATGTAATTTTTTTCATCAAATATTAATATTGCTTTCTAAAATACCTATGATGTACCTTTATATTGTTAATGTATTCTACTACATAATATTAGCATTTTTTAATTATCAATGTGTATAAAATTCAAAAAACAAAAGAAGGTTTTAAAACCTTCTTTTAACCAATATAAAATTGAGGCCTTATATATACTAAAAACTAATAACTGTAATGTATATCTAAAATTAGAATGCAGGCACTACCTCACCCTTATATTTATCATTAATATATTTCTTAACCTCTGGTGATGTTAATGCTTTATTTAAAGCTTTTATATAAGGTTTATCCTTATCTTGCTTTCTTACTGCAAGAACATTTGCATATGGTGCATCTTTAGGCTCTGAAACAATTGCATCCTTTGTAGGATTTAGATTCGCTTGTAATGCATAATTAGAATTAATTATTGAAGCTGTTACATCATCAAGTACCCTTGGGAGCTGTGCTGCATCTAACTCTTTTATTTTTATATTCTTCTTGTTCTCAATTATATCAAGTTTTGTAACAAGGTCAGCCTTTTTTAATTTTATAATTCCATTTTGCTCTAATATTTTAAGTGCTCTTGATTCGTTCGTTGAATCATTTGGAACAGCTATTTCATCACCATCTTTAAGTTCACTTAACTTTTTAATTTTATGTGAGTATAATCCCATAGGCTCAATATGAACTTTAACTGTATAAGTTAAATCCATATGTTTTTCCTTATTGAAAGTTTCTAAGTAAGGTACGTGCTGGAAGTAGTTTGCATCCAAGTCTCCATCATTAAGAGCTGTATTTGGAGTAACATAATCAGTAAATACCTTTACTTTTAATGTATACCCTTCCTTTTTTAGAAGTGGTTTTACAGCATTATTCAATATTTCTGCATGTGGAACTGCTGTTGCTCCTACTACTATTGTTTTCTTATCATTGCTGCTTGTACTACTGCTTGTACTTGAACTGCATCCTGTTAAAGCTCCTATTAAAACTGCTCCTGATAAAAGTACTGATAAAAATTTTTTCTTCATAATTTTTCCCCCTATTTTTTATTTATTTAACCATTAATTTATAAACAAAGTTTCCAAGTGATTGTAAAATTTGAACTATAATCATAAGTATTATTACTGTATAAACCATTACTGTGGTGTTAAACATATTATACCCATACTGCATTGCAGCAGCTCCAAGTCCGCCACCGCCTATTGCACCTGCCATAGCTGAATATCCTATTATATTAATAACTGTAAGAGTAATTCCTAAAACAATAGATGGCATGGCCTCTTTTATCATAACTTTAAATATGATTTGAAAATTACTTGCCCCAAAAGATTTAGCAGCTTCAATTATTCCTGTGTCCACCTCCTTAAGTGAAGATTCTATAACTCTAGCTGCAAATGGAAATGCTCCAATTGTTAATGGAACTATCGCTGCTGTTGTACCTATTTGTTTTCCTGTAATTAATTTTGTGAATGGGAATATCGCAATCATAAGAATTAAAAACGGAAAAGATCTTAACATATTTATTATAAAATCTAATATTTTATATACAATTTTATTTGGCTTTAAGCCATTTTCATCTGTTACAACAAGTATTATAGCTGGTATAAATCCAATTATTATAGCAAATAAGGTAGATACAAAAACCATATAAATTGTTTCCCAAAGTGAAGGTAACAAAATCTGTTTTAATATATCTGTTGTACTCATTATGCCACCTCCCAAATTGCATTATGTGAAACCAAATAATTACATATAACTTCTTTGTTTTCTTCTGAAATGTTTATAACTAAACTTCCCAAAACATCATCTCTAAATCTTTCAAGTTTACCCCATACAATTGAAAAATCCACATTGAGTTCTCTTGCCATTGATGTTATAAGTGCACCTTCACTGCTATTCTTAGGGAATATAACTCTTATGTTTATCCCCTCCTTAGGAAGTACATCATCGTCACTTTGTCCTATAAGTTTCTTCATCTCACTGCTTGGATTTAAAAATAAGTTCTCTACGTCTCCAGTTTCTTTTATAACCCCAGCATCAATTAGTGCGACTCTTTCACATATACCTTTAACAACTTCCATTTGATGTGTAACAATAACTATTGTTATACCAAGTTTAGAATTGATTGTTCTTAACAAATTTAGTATTGATTTTGTAGTATTAGGATCTAATGCAGATGTAGCTTCATCACACAGTAATATCTTAGGGTTTAATGCTAACGCTCTTGCAATAGCTACTCTCTGTTTTTGACCTCCACTTAAGTTTGAAGGCTTACTGTGTATCTTGTCAGTTAAATCAACAAGTTCCAAAAGCTCTTTAACTCTTGAAGCTATTTCATTTTTAGGTACTCCCCAAACTTCAAGCGGCAAAGATATATTATGATATACATCTTTTCTATTAAGCAAATTGAAGTTTTGAAATATCATTCCAACTTCTTTCCTAAATTCTCGGAGATTTTTTCCATTAATTTGCTTCAAGTCTTTTCCAAAAACTATTACATTTCCTTCATCATAAGTTTCAAGCCCATTAATACATCTAAGTAATGTTGACTTTCCAGCTCCACTATGACCAACAATTCCAAATATTTCTCCGCCTTTAATCTTCAGATCAACATCTTTAAGAACCTTATTTCCTGAAAAATATTTAGAAACATTTTTTATTTCTATCATGTCATTCACCTTTTCCCATTAGATTAAAAAATAATAAGAGCCAGAGAATAAACTCTGGCTCTAAAAGCTCGATTTATATTCTCATCTCTCAGCTAGCGCTGCAGGAATTAGCACCTTGTATAATTAACATATACAGGTTGCTGGGCTTCACAGGGCCGGTCCCTCCACCTCTCTTGATAAGTGCACTAATTTATTAATTTCTTTATTTAATATTATAGTTAGTATATATTTAAATGTCAATATGAATTTAGTCTTTTTTATACGCAATTCATATATTTCCAATTTAAATAATATGATTTAATTCAAAAATAATGCCTTAAAAGGAAATTATATCACCTACTTAAGGCTAACACTAAATAATCAAATTCTAATCTCTAATCCTCATCGACAAAATTACGTATCGTCTTTATTTGCTGCAAGGTTAGTGAAACAAATTCACAACCGATTACATAAGAATTATCATTACAGCCTGTCCATCTAACCACCGAAAGACACCAAAATGATGGTTTTCTCTCAATATTAAGAAGAAAACTCACAAAATCTCCTGACCTTAATAGCATTCTGCTTTTAAAGCATATTCCAGATTCTGATATGTTAACTGACTTTAATATTGGCTCCCTATCCTTATATTTTTCATATACGCTCTCATCATTTATTCTAGGATATGAGATTTCTAAGTCTATTCTCTTTCTATTTTTACCTCTTTTTTCTGTTTTATATTTATAAACCTTATGCCTATCACTGATATCAGACTTAGAGGCCAATACCATATAAATTCCCCCTTCGAATTTATGTATAGTTACCTATCTCATATGTATTATATCATAATTCAACATAAATATTAACATCAATTATAAAAACTCTTGTTTTTGTTGAGTAGCCGCCAGTTGACATCAATCTGATTAAATGATACTATTTAATTGAAAATGATATTCATTGCTATTATCTATACATATTAAAAGGGAGTTGAGTTCTATGATTATTGAAATAATAATAACACTTCTTATAATAAGTGCAGCCTTATATGTTTTTTATAAAAACTTTAAAAAAGGAGCAAAAGGTGAATGTAATTGCTGCTCAGGCTCAAAATCCTGCAGCAACTGCTTGCCACATAAAGAAATTAAATAGTATTTTATTATAGGGTTTCTATACATTTTTATATAGAAACCCTATATAAGTTTAAACTTTCAATTTTTCACAAACATACTGCTCAAATTCAGCAGCTATTTTTTTATCCATATCTTTTATTCCCTTAAGTTTATATTCAATTCCAAGCTTATCATACTTTTTTACTCCTAGCGTATGATAAGGAAGAATTTCAAACTTTTCTACTTTATCTATCTTCTTTATTATATCAACTAATTTATCCATGCTATCATAATTATCTGTTATACCTGGAACCATAACATGTCTTACCCATGTAGTTACTTTTAAATCATTAACCTTATCGACAAACCTATAAAATTCTTTAATATTTCCAAGAACTAAATCTTTATATCCCGTATCATTTATATGCTTTATATCAAGTAATACAAGATCTGTATATTTTAAAATTTCTTCATAACTACCACATCCAAAACCTGCTGTATCAACTACTGTATTTATTCCATTTTCCTTGCATAACTTTAAAAACTCTAATAAAAATTCTGGCTGCATTAATGGTTCTCCTCCAGAACATGTAACTCCACCCCCAGATTTATCGAAATAGTTTTTATACCTTTTAACCTTTAACATTAACTCTTCAGCTGAAATTTCCTCACCAGAATTAACATTCCAAGTATCTGGGTTATGGCAGAATGCACACCTAAGCCTGCATCCTTGAAAAAACACAACAACTCTTATTCCCGGTCCATCAACTAAACCCATGGTTTCTATAGAATGAATTTTTCCCAAATTAACACCTCTACATTCTTCCGTGGAATGTTCTCTTAACAACTTCCATTTGCTGTTCTTTTGTAAGTTTTACAAAGTTAACTGCATATCCTGATACTCTTATTGTAAGTGTAGGATATTTCTCTGGATTTTCCATTGCATCTAGAAGAGTTTCACGATTAAGCACATTTACATTTAAGTGATGAGCTCCCTTTTCAAAATATCCATCTAAAATAGCTGATAAATTATTTGCTCTTGTTTCTTCATTCTTTCCAAGTGCATCTGGAATAATTGAAAATGTATTTGAAACTCCATCTTGACATACACTTCTATATGGAATCTTAGCAACACTATTTAAAGATGCCAATGCTCCATTTTTATCTCTTCCATGCATAGGATTTGCTCCTGGTGCAAATGCCTCTCCAGACTTTCTTCCATCAGGTGTTGCTCCTGTTTTCTTACCATACATTACATTTGAAGTTATAGTTAACATTGATAATGTATGTTCTGCATTTCTATAAGCAGCGGTCTTTCTTAACTCTGACATAAATTTATTGACTATCTCAACTGCAATATCATCAACTCTGTCATCGTCATTTCCATACTTAGGGAAATCTCCTTCTACTTCAAAATCTACAGCTATTCCATCTTCATTTCTAATAGGCTTTACTTTTGCATATTTTATTGCACTTAAAGAATCAACTGCTACAGAAAGTCCTGCTGCTCCACAAGCCAAAAATCTATGAACATCTGTATCATGAAGCGCCATAAGTCCTTTCTCATAAGCATATTTATCATGCATATAGTGTATTAAATTAAGAGTATTTACATATAGTTTAGCTACATATTTCATAACCTTAAAGTAGTTTTCCTTAACCTTATCATAGTCTAGCACTTCATCATCTATTCTTTTAATGTGAGGAACTACTAAATCAAATTTCTTTTCATCTACTCCACCATTTATAGCATACAATAATGATTTTGCAAGGTTACATCTAGCTCCAAAGAATTGCATTTGCTTTCCTATCTTCATTGCAGATACACAGCAGGCTATTCCATAATCATCACCATATATAGGTCTCATTATATCATCATTTTCATATTGAATTGCATCTGTTTTTATGGACATCTTAGAACAGTATTTCTTAAATGGCTCTGGAAGATTATTTGACCACAAAACAGTCATATTAGGTTCAGGTGCAGGTCCAAGATTTGTTAATGAATGAAGAAATCTAAAAGAATTTTTTGTAACCAAGGTTTCTCCATTCATACCCATTCCACCTATAGACTCAGTAACCCAATTAGGATCACCTGCAAATAGTTCATTGTACTCTGGAGTTCTTAGATGTCTTTCAAGTCTTAACTTTATTATAAATTGATCTATAATTTCTTGAGCTTCCTTTTCTGTTATTACTCCATTTTTTAAATCTCTTTCTATATATATGTCCAAAAATGTTGAAACTCTTCCAAGAGACATCGCTGCTCCATTATTTTCTTTTATTCCAGCAAGATATCCAAGGTAAGTAAACTGAACTGCTTGTCTTGAATTAGCTGCTGGTTTTGATATATCTATTCCATATTTTAATGCCATTGCTTTCATTTCTTTTAACGCCTTTATCTGTTCAGAAACTTCTTCTCTTCTTCTTATTAAATCTTCAGTCATGTCGCCTTTTAATTCTTTTAAATCAGCTTTTTTGTTTTCAATTAAGCAATCAATACCATATAGTGCTACTCTTCTAAAATCTCCTATTATCCTACCTCTTCCATACGCATCAGGAAGTCCTGTTAATAATCCTACATGTCTAGCTGTTTTCATTTCTTCAGTGTAAGCATCAAAAACACCTTCATTGTGAGTTTTCCTATACTTTGTAAATATATTGTATACATCCTCATCAATTTCGTATCCATATGCTTCTAATGCTTGCTTGGCCATTCTTATACCACCAAAAGGATTTACCATTCTTTTAAGTGGTTCATCTGTTTGAAGTCCATAAATAATCTCATTTTCTTTATCTATATATCCAGCTTCAAAGCTATTTATTCCTGATACAGTTTTGTTATCTGCTTTTAATATACCTTGATTTTTTATTTCATCTAAGAGAAGTTTCTCGCACTTGTTCCAAAGACCCTTTGTTCTATCAGTAACACCTTGTAAAAAATCCTCGTTTCCTAAGTATGGTGTATAATTTTTTTGTATAAAATTTCTTACATCAATATTATTAACCCATGTACCTTCTTTAAAATCGTTCCATTCTTTAATCATACAAAAACTCTCCTTCATTTTAAATTTTTCATTATTCTTGAAATTTTATTTTCAATTACTTAATTTATCCAGAGGTAAAAGAAAAACCACCTGGACATTTCTTTTTGCCCAGGCGGTCGGCTTTTTAAAATCGTACTCCCTGTGGTTATTCCACTTCCGCCGGTTATACGATTCTTAAATCATTTATTATAAAATATCATATTTCTATCTAAGTGTCAATACGCTTTATTCTCGAAATTAAGTGTACTAACTATTCTTCAAAAAATAATCAAGTAAATCTTCTACCGTAACAAGTCCTATTGCTTTTTTATCTTCAACTATAGGAACTGCAAATATACTATTATCTCTTAAAATTTTTCCAACTTCCATTAGATCCGTATTTACATCGACAGTTATTACTTTCCTTGTCATAACAGCTTCTACTGGATAAGTATCATAGTGTCCCTCTTCTATTAGGAATCTATATATGTCTGCTTTAACTACTATTCCAACAATCTCATCATTATTATCTACTACTGGTGCACTATTTACAGTATTGTTTATCATTACTTTAAGTGCATCTTTTAAAGTATCACTATCCTTAACTTTTACAACATTTTTAATCATCATATCCTTTATTACCATATTCCTGTCTCCATTCTCTTAAATTTTGTTAACATATGAAAAACTACATCATATTAAGTTATAAATGATAAAAGACTTACATTTCATCATGTATAACCTAAGCTTTTGCAGCATTCTCCTGTATTTATACACAATTGTTTTTTATTATATCCTTTATACTTATTATATCATAATCTCCGTCTAATATAGCACCAATAGCTTTTGATGCTGCTCTTTTGGATATTTTATCCAAATTAATATCTACTAGTACATTATGCTTTTTCATTAAATAGTTCAAATATTTAAGCTGCTTATCAGTAATATGATCCTCTCTTATGAAATCACATTTCTTTATCTTCCAAAGTATTTTAAATATTTTAGGTAGATTTAATACATCCTCATAATTATGAAGCATAATAGTATATTTTAATTCTTCATCTTTATCCCTTAGGTATTTTTTATATAACTCAACACTAATTCCACCATCAATAGTATCTTCTCTTTTAATACCTATATACTGTTCGACACTTTTTAAATTACATCTTTCAAGTCCAAGCTGTTTTTGATAAGGTCTTATTTTTCTATATAAATCAAAATGTTCTCTTGGCAATGTGAGTTCAATATTATATTTTTTCATTCTTGATTGTATAAATGGTTCATCAAAAGCTTTACCATTGTATGAACACCACATATTGAAGTTCTCTATATCGCCCTTTAAATTTTCTAAAACATATTTCTCTTCATTTAAATCTTCTGCAAAATACTGTTTTATATGAAAAGTATCTTTTACATCATAGTATCCTATAGATATTAATATTATGTTATCCTGTTCTCTATCAAATCCTGTTGTTTCTATATCAAAGTAAACCATTGACTTCATACTATACTCTTTTACTATGTTTTTGTCTATCTCTAACTTTATGTCTTTTTCATTAATATACATAAGAATCCCCCAATCAAGTACATACATTTAAATTATACACCAAATATAATTCTAATAAAATACTATAATTTTATAATATTTTTTATAATTATTTTGATAAAATGGTATTGAATTTGTTATAATATTGTTGTTTACTATAACTTATAGGAGTTGATTTTAATGAATTTACAAGTTAATGGATTGGATGATTTGGATTTACAAATATTACATATTTTGGTTGAGGATTCGAGAACACCTTATTTGGAGATAGCAAGAGAATGTCACGTAAGCGGTGGAACTATTCATGTTAGAATGAAAAAAATGGAAGACATGGGAATCATAAAGGGTACAAAGCTTATAGTAGACAACACTAAATTAGGATATGATATTTGCTGTTTAGTTGGAATATATATCGACAAGGCTGCTTCATATCCCAAAGTACTTGAAGCAATGAGAGATATAAAAGAAATAGTTGAACTTTATTATATTACAGGTGAATTTTCAATTTTCGCAAAAGTAGTCTGTAGAAGTATAGCTGACCTTCAAGATCTTTTACTTAACAGAATACAGGTTGTAGAAGGAGTTCAAAGAACTAATACTTTCATGGCACTTTCTCAACCAATAGACAGAAATGTAGATTTTTCTTAAATTAAGTTTATTTTCTAACATAATCGCTACTCTTTTGCATATAATAATTCTGTAAAAACTAATAAAAGGAGATGTCGATGATGAAAACATTAGATATTATCGCATTGGTTTTTGTCATAGTCGGCGCTATAAATTGGGGTCTAATTGGATTCTTTAGCTTTGATTTAGTTGCCGCATTATTCGGAACCATGTCCTCTTTAACAAGAATAATATATGCAATAGTAGGTATATGTGGATTATATGCAATATCATTTTTAGGAAGAGACAGAGAAGCAAAAGTTGAAAAATAGTTTTTAAAAATTAAATATAGATAATAGTGCAGACCACATTTAATATGGTTCTGCACTATTATTTACATTTTTTTTATTGCCTCTAGAAGTTTTATTGCTGCATTTTTAGGTCCACTCTTCTCCATACCCTTTATGCCAAGACGGGTTCTTATTTGACCTACCTTTACTCCTGTTTCAAAAAACTTATCAAAATATTTGTTTATAAGTTTGTCTGTTTCCTTTTCTTTCTGTACTGGTCCAAAAGGATTTGCAAAAAATGTTGTAACAAGACCCTTTTCTGTAGTAGTTTCCTTTGCCATTCTGATTCCACTTCTAAAAACTTTAACGGCTTCTTCTGGTGAATTAAAGAAGGAAAGTTCATCTCCAGACTTATCATAATTGTTAGCGTATAGAAATAAATCTATAGGGTAGCCCTTAATTATGTCACTATAACTGGCAACTGGTATAACAAGCCTTGCATTCGTTTTGTCAGGATTCATAAATATACTTCTATCAATTTCTCTAAAAGCATATCCTGGATCGAGATCATCGAGTCTAACAAACGCTCCTATCTCAGTTCCATAGCCCATAGGTTTATCATTAGATGGATTAGGCTTTACAACACCCATATCGTCAAATATTACTGTCATATCACTAATATATTCTTCACCTAATTCTCTAAATGCCTCAAGGCTTTCCGATTTTCCTGCACCACTATCTCCCATTATAACTATATTAACATCACTACCGTCTTTTGCAACAATATTAACCATAGCACCATGTATTGGAAGATACCCCCTTTTTATCATTATTAAATTATGCAAGGTAAGGGCCATCTTCTTCATATAGCCAAAGTAGTCAATATTAGCACTGTAATTAATATATCCGAGCATTATGTCATTTTCCTTATCATCGTAAAATATAGTGCGTGTATTCTCTATATTATCTCTTGCCCCAAAGACAAATACTATATCTGGCTTTGTATCTTTATACTCATTTTCTTTAGCTATTTCAAATAGATTGCATAAAGTTATTCCATGAGCCATAAAGTCTCTATGAAAATAAATAAATGCAAGAAGTGTTCCTATTTTTGCAGGAAAGCAAAACCAATGATCTCTATTTATTTTATCCTTAAGAGGGTTTTCAAATACCTCTGAAAATACTCCATCTCTCTTTATTTTTTTGGGATATGATATAAATGGAGGATCTATAAGCACAGAATCTATAATAGGTACACCATTAAGGCATTCATACCCTTCTGGATACTTCCATTTTATACTATTAACAATAATGCCTGCATTAGCACCTGCCGGAAGTTGTCTGTAAACTTTCGGTTTTATGCCTAAAGCATTCTCTTCAATTCTTCTATAAGTGTTAATTATAAGCTGCGAAAATTGAATATTTGAATCTACAAAGCTAACATTTTCAAGTCCATCATTTATTCTACTATTATGAATTACTGTATATCGTTCGAGTTTTCTCCAAAATCCATATATGTCTTCTATTATCTTAATAATCTCATCCTGATTTGATAAAAAGCTTTCATACTTTGGATTTGTTTTTATTATCTCTTCTCTTTTAAAAACCAAAAGAAGCTTAAATACCTGTATAAGGTCATTTACTATTTTATTTTCATTGTCCTCTATCATATTTTCTTCTATATACTTATAATAATTAGAAGTTTTATGTCTTCCCTTTTTTATAAACCTCTCTAATATCTTTCTAAAGCCATAACTGTTTAATATTTTTTCAGATGTATTACAATACTTAGCTGTAAAATTAATTAAAACCTTATCATTACTAATAGAAAATTCCTTTTGCATTTTTATCCCTCGCCCCCAATAAAAAATCAATTTAATTATTTAGTATTAATTTTTATATCAACATTGTGTATTATACCATAAAAGTAATATTATTCCATAATGTAAACTTGCTTTTAAAATATAAATATGTATAGGGTTTTCCTATAATCCTTTAACATTTATGCACTGCCCCATTTTTAGTACATAAAAGGATACCTAAGAAAACCCTATGCTTTACATTATTTTTTTATTTCCCTTTTTAATAACATTGTTATAATTTATAAATTCATAAACATCTTCATCAAATAGATTACAGAAATTTTTAAATTCATTAATATTTAATTCTTCAATAGCTTTATCATTATTTTCGCAGTATATTACAAGCTCTCCTGATATTTTATGGGCATCTCTAAAAGCTACTCCCTTGTTTACCAGATAATCTGCCACATCTGTTGCATTTAAAAATCCACCTTTTACAGCTTCCTTCATAGCCTCTTTTTTTACAGTCATTGTTGCAATCATACCATCCATGACTAAAATACACATCTTTAGTGTATCAAAGGAGTCAAAGAACTGTTCTTTATCTTCCTGCATATCTTTATTATATGCTAAAGGTATTCCCTTCATGATTGTTAACATTGCTATTAAATCACCATAAACTCTTCCTGTTTTTCCACGTATAAGTTCAGCCGCATCTGGATTTTTCTTTTGAGGCATTATACTGCTTCCTGTTGAAAATTTATCATCCATTTGAATAAAACTAAACTCTTTAGTGCTCCATATTATGAGTTCTTCACTTAATCTGCTTAAGTGCATCATACATATAGAAAATGCCGACAGCACTTCTATTATATAGTCTCTATCACTTACCCCATCTAAAAAATTATCTACTGGTTTAGAAAAACCAAGTTCTTTAGAGGTCATTTCTCTATCTGTATCATAAGTTGTACCTGCAAGAGCGCAGCAGCCAAGTGGACTTTCATTCAAATTAGAAATAGCATTGTCTATTCTTTTTTTATCCCTATTAAACATGCTGTAATAAGCCATCATATGGTGAGTAAAGGTAACTACCTGTGCTCTTTGCATATGGGTATAGCCCGGCATTATAAAGTGATTATTTTCTGCTTTATCCTTTATTGTCTCCATAAGCTTATTTATGCACTCAATTATAATATAAGAGCTCTTTTTAACATACATTTTCATATCCACAGCCACTTGATCATTTCTACTTCTTGCGGTGTGAAGTTTTTTTCCAACTGCCCCAATTCTATCTATTAAGTTTACTTCCACAAAACTGTGTATATCTTCATAGTCCCCTTCAATTTTCAATTTTCCACTTCTTATATCTTTATATAAGGATTTAAGTCCACTTAATATTTCTTCACATTCTTCATTATTTATTATTTTGCATTTATTCAGCATTTTTACATGAGCAATACTTCCTTCTATATCTTCTTCATATAGTTTCTTATCAAAGCTTAAAGACGCATTAAATTCCTCCATAAGCTCGCTTTCACTTTCTCTAAACCTTCCACCCCAAAGCTTCATTATTTCTTCTCCAACTTCTTCATAGCTTTTATTTTGCTTGGAAGGCTGAATAAATTTATAAATCCTTGCGCATCTTTGTGATCATATAAATCACTTGCCCCAAAAGATGATATTCCCTCATCATACAATGCATTTTCAGACTCAACACTAGAGACTTTCATATTTCCCTTATATAATTTAAGCTTTACTGTACCTGTCACATTTTCTTCAACTGTATCAACAAATGCATCAAGCGCCTCTCTTGTTGTCGTAAACCATAAACCATCATATACAAGCTCTGAATACTTAAGCGCAAGTACTTGCTTATAGTGATATGCATCCTTATCTACAGTTAGTCTCTCAAGTTGAGCATGTGCTTCATAAAGAAGAGTTCCCCCTGGCGTCTCATATACTCCTCTGGACTTCATTCCAACAAGTCTGTTCTCAACAAGATCTACAACTCCTATACCATTTTCTCCTGCCACTTTATTTACCTTTTCAATAAGCTTAACAGGCTCTAGCTCTTCTCCATTTATTTTACATGGTACACCCTTTTCAAAATATATGCTTATATATGCTGGTTCATCCTTTGCTTCTTCAGGTGGAGTAACACATTTATACATTTCTTCCTTATGCTCATTTTTAGGATCTTCCAAATCCCCACCTTCGTGACTTATATGCCATAAATTCCAGTCCTCGGAATAAATCTTCTCCTTTGTTACTGGAACCTCTACTCCTTTTGATAATGCATAATCTATTTCTGCTTCTCGTGAATCTATATTCCAAAGTCTCCATGGAGCAATTATCTTAATGTAGGGATCCATTGCTGCAATAGCCGTTTCAAAACGCACTTGATCGTTTCCTTTTCCTGTACAGCCATGACATATATATTTAGCTCCTTCTTTATGTGCAACTTCAACTAGCTTCTTTGCAATTAAAGGTCTAGCAAAGGAAGTTCCCAAAAGATATTTTCCTTCATAAGTGGCATTCCACTTTATGGCATTGTATAAATACTCAGTCACAAATTCCTCTTTAACATCTTCAACATATATTTTAGCCGCTCCACTATTTACAGCTTTTTCTTTAACTTTATCCATATCATCTTCTTGTCCTACGTTAACACATACAGCTATTACCTCAACATCATAATTATCTTTAAGCCATGGAATTGTTACAGACGTATCAAGTCCACCTGAATAAGCTAACACAACTTTCTCTTTCATACTATCAGACACCTTTCATGAATACTATTTATAAGTCATAATTTTATATACTCTTCGTGATTTCTTATGGTATTATTATAAATCTTTTCTTATAATTATGCAATATATTTTATAAATATTCATAAAAAAAATAAGAGCCAATAACTTAGCTCTTATTTTTTATCTAATTATTATATATTCTTTATAACTTCATTAGCAAATTCATCAGTTGTAGCATTTCCACCTAAATCAGATGTAACCTTAGTTCCCTCTTTTAAAACCACTTTAATTGCATTATCTATCTTATCTGCTGCTTCAAGTTCCCCTATATATCTAAGCATCATTACTCCAGAAAGTATAGCAGCTGTTGGATTTGCTATGTTCTTACCTGCTATATCAGGTGCTGAACCATGAATTGATTCAAATATCGAAATTTCTTTTCCTATATTTGCTCCTGGCGCTACTCCAAGTCCTCCAACAAGTCCTGCAGCCATATCTGACAGTATATCTCCATAAAGATTAGGCATTACAAGAACATCATACTTTTCAGGATTTTGAACTAATTTCATACTCATAGCATCAACAATCATATCTTCAAATTCTTTTTCCTTATAACCTTCTGCTACTTTTCTTGCACAATCTAAAAACAGTCCATCAGAAAATTTCATTATATTAGCCTTATGTACTGCTGTTACCTTTTTTCTATTTTGTTTAACTGCCATATCGAAAGCAAAATCAGCAATTCTTTCACTTGCTTCTCTAGTTATTATCTTAATACTTTCAGCTGCATAATCACCAATTTTGTGTTCAATTCCTGCATATAAATCTTCTGTATTTTCACGAACTATAATTAGATCTACATCTTTGTATCTTGTAGGTATTCCTTCATATGTCTTTATAGGTCTTACATTTGCATATAAATTAAAAGTTTGTCTTAATGCAACATTTACACTTCTAAATCCACTTCCAACAGGAGTTGTTATAGGTCCTTTGAGTGCTATTTTATTCTTTTTTATGCTTTCTAACACATACTCTGGAAGAGGTGTTCCATACTCATCCATAACCTTTGCTCCCGCTTCAACTATATCCCAAGTTATACTAACTCCTGCTGCCTCTATTACCTTTTTAGCTGCCCCCGTTACTTCTGGTCCTATTCCATCTCCAGGAATAAGAGTTATTGTGTGATTTTTTTTCATGAATGCTGTACCTCCAATATAAAATTTTATATTTATGCAAAAATTGAAAGGGCATAAAGCCCTATTTTATTTTGTGTCTTTTTTTATCTGATTTAATTTTCCACCACATATAAGCATATCCTTTTGTCTTTCTGGTATATCTAGAATCATTTTATACTTTGAATTTTTAGATATATTTTCAACATATACAAAACCTGTTTGAACCTGATTTATAGTATCATTTATCTGAAGTTCATCATTTTTATCTATTTTATCATAATCAGCTTCATTTTCAAAAACAAGAGGTATAATACCATTATTGATTAGATTAGCCTTGTGTATTCTTGCAAATGATTTAGCAAGAACTGCCTTTATCCCAAGATACAGTGGAGCAAGTGCTGCATGTTCTCTACTAGACCCCTGACCATAATTCGAACCAGCTATTATAAATCCACCATTATTTTCTTTTGCATTCTTAGGAAATTCCTTATCGCAAGGTGTCAAACAAAAATCAGCTAAGTGAGGAATGTTAGATCTAAATGGCAATAATTTTGCATTTGATGGCATAATGTGATCTGTTGTTATATTATCCTCAACTTTAATAAGTGCTTTACCATGAAGCTCACTTGCAAGTGGCTTTGCCTTAGGGAATGGTTTTATATTAGGTCCTCTTACTATTTCAACTTCTTCTGGATTTTCTGAAGGACTTACTATCAAGTTATCATTAATTAAAAACTTCTCTGGTATTTCTATTTTTTCTATATTTTCTTTTAGTTCTCTTGGATCTGTTAAAACCCCTGTTAATGCAGAAACAGCTGCAGTTTCAGGACTAACAAGATAAACTTTAGCTGAAACAGTTCCTGATCTTCCTTCAAAATTCCTATTAAATGTTCTAAGAGAAACTGCATCTGTTGAAGGTGATTGCCCCATACCTATACATGGTCCACATGCACATTCAAGTATTCTTGCACCTGCCGAAACAAGATTTGCAAGTGCTCCATTCTTAGACATCATAGTTAAAACTTGCTTTGAACCTGGAGCTATAACTAAAGATACATCTTCATGAATAGTCTTACCTTTTAGTATTTCGGAAACTCTCATCAAATCAAGGAAGGATGAATTTGTACAACTTCCTATGGCTATTTGATTCACCTTAATATTTTTTATTTCAGAAACCTTCTCCACTTTATCAGGACTATGAGGACACGCTACTAAAGGCTCAAGCTTATCCAAATCAACAACAACTTCTTCATCGTATACAGCATCAGAATCTGGCGAAAGTTCCTTAAAATCTTCTACTCTTCCTTGAGCCTGTAAAAACTCTTTTGTTTTTTCATCACTAGGGAAAATAGAAGTTGTAGCCCCAAGCTCAGCTCCCATATTACAAATAGTCGCCCTTTCAGGTATAGAGAGAGATTTAACGCCTTCTCCACAATACTCAAATACCTTTCCAACGCCACCTTTTACTGTAACTTGTCTTAAAACTTCTAATATTATATCCTTTGCTGAAACCATTGAGTTAAGCTTTCCTTTTAAATTAACCTTAACTACCTTCGGATTTATTATATAATATTCACCACCGCCCATAGCAACTGCCACATCAAGACCTCCTGCACCTATTGCAAGCATTCCCATTCCGCCAGCTGTAGGTGTATGACTATCTGATCCAATTAAAGTTTCTCCTGGAACATCAAATCTTTCTAGATTAACCTGATGGCATATTCCATTTCCTGGTTTTGAAAAATATATACCATGCTTTTTAGCTACTGTTTGTATATATAAATGATCATCAGCATTTTCAGGCCCCGTTTGAAGTATATTATGATCTATATATGCAACAGATCTCTTTGTTTTCACCTGATCTATTCCAAGTGCTTCAAACTGCAAATATGCCATAGTACCTGTTGAATCCTGAGTAAGAGTATTATCAATTCTTATTCCTATTTCATTGCCTTTTGTCATTTCTCCTGATACCAAATGACTCTTTATTATTTTTTCAGTTAATGTTAGTCCCATCTAAATCTCTCCTTAATATTTTAACTGGCTCTTGTATTTTCAACATCAATTAACTCTTTAAAATACATTTTTGCCTCTATTTCAAGTTCTTTATTTGTTATTGGAGTTGTCCTTCCATTTTCATATAAATTATCTACCCATTTTTTAATTTCCGCAACCCTGCTATCCTTCTTATCTACTTCATTTTCTTTATTTAGCTTAAAGTAGGTATTAATCCAAGCTGCTATTCCAGCTAAACCTGAATACTCATTAACAGCTACAAGCACTGGTCTATCAAGAATTTTCTCTGTATCAAATATATTATATATCTCCTGATCTTTTAAAATACCATCAGCATGAATACCTGCTCTTGTAACATTAAAATCAGTACCGACAAAAGGTGTTCTAGGTGGTATTTCATATTTCATGCTATTCTCAAAATATTTGGACATCTCAGTTATTGCATGAAGATTCATTCCCGGATTGCCTTTAAGTTGGCAATATTGAAATACCATTCCTTCTAAAGGACAGTTTCCAGTCCTCTCTCCTATTCCTAAAAGGGTGGTATTTACAGCGGAACATCCATGCAGCCATGCAGCCGTAGCATTTGGCACAACATAGTAAAAATCATTATGACCATGCCATTCAAGTGCTGTTGATGGTACACCACAGTACTTTCTAAGTCCACTTATTATTGCTGGAACACTTCTTGGAAGTTCTACACCTGGAAACGCAACTCCTAACCCCAAGGTATCACACGCTCTTATTTTAACTTGAATTCCATACTTATTTGAAAGCTCCATAAGCTTATTTACGAGCGGAACCACAAATCCAAAGAAATCAGCTCTTGTAATATCCTCGAGATGACATCTAGGAACTATACCGTTAGAAAGAGCCTCTTCAACTATCTCTACATATTTATTGTAAGTTTCTGTTCTAGTCATCTTTAATTTTTTGAAAATATGATAGTCTGAGCAAGACATTAAAATTCCTGTTTCTTTGATTCCAATATCCTTAACAAGTTTAAAATCATCTTTATTAGCTCTAATCCAGGTAGTTATCTGTGGGAACTTGTATCCTCTATTCATACATTCCATTAAGGCTTCTTTATCCCGATTTGTATATAAAAAGAATTCAGTTTGTCTTATAACCCCTGTATTATTATCTAATTTGTTTAGATAGTCAAAAATCGTAACTATCTGTTCAACTGTAAATGGTGTCATGGATTGTTGTCCATCTCTAAAGGTTGTATCAGTTATCCATATTTCATCTGGTATATCTACTTTTATTTCATCTGTACTAAATTTAATTTTTGGAACTTCATGGTACGGAAAAATATCCCTATACAAATTTGGCTCCTCAACATCTTTTAGATTTAGTTCTTTCATAAAATCACTTCCTACTATATTTTTTAAAATGATTTTTATTTTTACAATCCTTCATAATTCACTCAATAGAATTATTTATAATAATAAATTCATTTTTACTTTTTTTAAGTCAATCTCTATAAACCCTGTTATTTGTTAGGATTATAGTATACATTATCAATCAATATAATATATATTAACATATTAAAGCAACATTTTCAATTTATAATAAATATTTTTTGAATAATTAAGTTGTTGATATTTCATTTTGCATTTTAATTTTAAAATTGTATATCAATTTATTAACTTAAAATCAATAATATAATAAAAAAAGTTAGCAAACTTCTAAATGTTTGCTAACTTTTTCATTATGTTATATTTTTATCTTGTTTTTCAATTACCCTAAATTGAATTTTTACATTTTTTTCATTCATTCTTATTACAATAAGACTATATTCATTTTCTTTTATTAGTATTCTTATTAAGCTGCTCATATTGTTATCAAACTCATGTATCAAATGCCTATCCAAACTTTCGATATAAATATTTTTGCCACTATCCCTAAAATATAAGTTTTGCCACTCAACTACACCCAAATTTGTATTTTTAATTTTAAATATAATTCCCTCTTCTTTTATATCATCTAAGAGCATTCCGTATCGATTGCTAAGTATAGCATTTCTTAACCTTTCTTCCTTAAGCTTTTTGTAAAGCTCTTTATTCTCCTTATCTAATTTTTCTAATGATTGCTCGAGATTAGTAATGTTTTCATCCAATCTTTTATTTTCAGTTTCCTTCATTTGCAGAAATTTATTTACAAGTTTATTTTTATCCATAGATTTCTCCTTTATTAATCTTAATTATTAACATATAATAGATTTATATACCATGCAAAAGGGGGGATAGTATTATGGATAATCCAATTCAGAAAATTTTGAAAGATACAAATACTAAAGCTAATAAGGTAATAAAAGAAATAAAATTCAATTCAGAAAAAACAACTTTAATTAATGAAATGTACTCCCACCTAATAACCGAAAAGCAGGAGAAAATAATCGAATTAGAGAAAAAACTTAAACAACTAGAAACTTTTAATATAGACTATAAAAAAAGTTTAGATAAGTTAGTAGAAAATAATAATTCCCTAAAACAAAAAGTTTATTCAATAGAATTCCTTTTAATCGAAAACATAAATTCTATAGATTAATTATACTAAAAACAGCTATTATATTTCTACATAATAAAAAAATAAGCCATAAAAATTAATTTTTATGGCTTGCTTTTTTATTATAATAGTAGTTCTTAACAAAATCTCTCATGGAAATAAATATACTAGTAAAAGTAAACATAAGTATCAACCAATAACTAGGAGCTAAGTACATGGAGTACTGCATAAATATAGAACAAACATCAGTATAAGATATTAAGAGCAATCGAAGCAAATAGCTTAAAAATATCCCAGTTGTAATTAGCCACTCATCAGCTAAAAAGTATTTTTTCTTTCTTATACTTAGTAAAAAGCGCAGTGTAATATACACATAACCTATTTAGACCAATTAAAAACAAATACGGATTCAATTCATAATAAATTAAACTAATTTTATTGCTTATAGCTACCTTTGTTTGTCTTTTAGGTATAACATCCTCTTTATTATAAGCAATATTATTTGTTATATATTCTAACTTTCTTACTTGTTCTTTTGTTCCAATACTCGCTATGTTTTTTTCAAACAAAGGTACAATTGTATTGTTATATTTCCTACTTAATTGAAGTGTCTTAACAAGACTTTCTTCCTCCATATTATAATATTGTCCCATATGAACAGTAGTTTTAATGGTCTGAATAAATGATTTAAGCAGCGGCTTAACATATCTATTATCCCAAGGAGATTCAAACATAAAAATATATCCGCCCCTTGTTTTTAATTTTCCCGACTTTATTGCAGCTTCTATTTCTTCTGAAGATTTCTTGTAAAACTCTTGGCTTGATTTTGCATCTTTAATTCCGTACCACTGAACACTGTCAATGACAGCCCAAGCCAACATTGAGCAAGATGCATTTCCTCCTGGTGTAGTAGCTACAAATGCATGATTTTCTAATGTATTTTTTAGCTTGGAAAAAGTAGGCGATACTTTATAAGCTTTTTCTCTCGTTGACTTTGGTATAGGAACCTGAGCCATCCATTCATCTGGTTGTATTATAGTTAAATCTTTAAATAGCCTAGGCAAATAGCCCCCTGTATACTCATTAGTTATAGCTACACCATAACGTGTATAATTTATTGTGGAAACTACTAATATACTTACTATAAGAAAAATAGGAATGACTGTTAACGCCAAAGCTTTTTTCATTCTAACCTTCATTTCTGAATTTTTATCCAAAAATATAAGTACTAGTGTTACAATTAATGCCATACCAACAAACGGTAAGACCCATGGCGAATCCTCTCTCGCAAGCCAAACGGATGATAAGAAAAATCCTGCAACTATACTGTAGCTTAATAACTTATTAAAAGACTCTTTCCTATTCAAATATATTCCTATAATCAAAGAAAATAAAATTACAATTAAATAACTGTATAAAGAATCTCTGTATACCCTTTGAAAAGTCCAAGAAGCAGTAGCTATCGGATTGAACATTAAAATAGTATAAATTATAGCAAGCGCATTTAAATTTGGTATTACCTTTTTTATAACAATTATAAATGTTAACGAAGCCGCGAAACACATTAAAACATTTGAAATAATAAATGGAATACCTATCTTATGTAATAATTCTAAATAAATAGGGAATGTTACACCTTTTGCAAATATGTATTGATCATAACTTCCAAGCCAATTTCCTGCAATTAGATTAGTAGCATTTTTTATCATCATTCCATCATCATATTGATTATTTCCAAATGCCCAAATTCTTACCCCTGTTGATAAGAATAACCTTATTAATAAAATCAGTAGAATATATATAGAGAAAATCCTTTTTTTCTTATTATGCATTTTTGTATTCATTATTAAGTTCCTTTCAATAAAGCTTTCTAACTAGAAAAGAAAACTCTAAATTTAATTAGAGTTTCTTATAAATAATCATACCTTTTTTTTTTAATGAAAGCAATACTTAACTATTGATCTTGCTGATACAAATATGCTGGTAAATGTAAACATAAGTACAAGCCAATAGCTAGGAGCTAAATACATTGGAAATTTCATAAATATAGAACACACATCTGTATATGATATTAAAAGTAGTCTTAAGAAATAACTTAAAAATAATCCTGTCAAAATAAGTAATTCATCACCAAGAACATATTTTTTCTTTCTTGCATTTAAAATAAAGTTTACTAAAATATACACATATCCTAAAACTCCAACAAAGAAGAAAAATGGATTAACCTTATAATATATATTACTAATTGAATTCATTATATTCAACTTTGTCTGACGCTTTGGAATTTTTTCACCTTTGTAATATGCAAGATTATTTGTTATATATTCAAGTTGTCTAGTCTGACTATCTGTACCAAACGAAGAAATATTTAAATTAGATAAAGGCTTGTTTTCATATTTACTCATATGTATAGTCATTCTTAATGTTTCTCCTAAAGATCTAATAAGGGGTTTTATGTAGCTGTTATTCCAAGGAGATTCAAACATAAAAATGTACCCACCTCTTGTTTTTAGCTTTCCTGACTTTATTGCAGCCTTTATTTCCTCTGAAGATTTTTTATAAAATTCCTGACTCGATCTTGCGTCTTTCAATCCATACCATTGTGTACTATCTATAACTGCCCAGGCCAACATAGAGCATGAAGCATTTCCACCTGGTGTAGTAGCTACAAATGCATGATTTTCCAAAGTATTTTTCAACTTTGCAAAAGTAGGTGAAACTTTATAAGCCTTTTCCCTTGTAGATCTTGGTATAGGTACCTGTGGCATCCACTTGTCTGGTTTTATTATTGTAAGCTCTTTAAACAGTTCAGGCAAATACCCACCTGTATATTCATTTGTCATAAATACTCCATAATGGGTATAATTTATTGTTGAAACAGTTAGTATACTTATGATAAGAAATATAGGAATCACTGTAAGTGAAAGAATTTTCTTTAATCTGATTTTAATTTCTAAATTCTTGTCCAAAAATATTAGTACTGCAGTTACAATAAGAGCCACAGCGACAAATGGAGATACCCAAGGCGAGTCTTCTCTTGCAAGCCAAACAGCTGATAGAAAAAATCCTGCTCCCAAACTAAAACATAGCAATTTACTAGAAGATGTCCTTCGATTTAAATATATAGCTATAATTAAAGAAAATAATATAACTACAAGATAACTGTATATTGAATCCCTATACACTCTTTGAAGTGTCCATGAATCAGATGCTATTGGATTAAACATAAGTACTGTGTAAATTATAGCTAGTGCATTAATATTTGGTATTATTTTTTTAATAACTATTATAAAAGTCAAAGATGCCACAAAGCACATTAGTACATTAGCAAAAATAAACGGAAGTCCTATCATATGTATAATATCTAAATAAAGGGGAAAAGTTATTCCCTTTGCAAATATGTATTGATCATATTTACCTAACCAATTTCCTCCTATCAAATTAGCAGCATTTTTTATCATCATTCCATCATCATATTGATTATCACCAAACGCCCAAACTCTAAGTCCTGTAGCTAAGATTAATCTAAATAATAGAATTAATAAAATATATACAACAAGGCCCTTTTTTTTTAGATTATTTATCTTTATCTTCATATTATAATTCCTTTCAAAAATTCGCATTTCATTTACCATATAATTCCATTTAATTGAGTTAACTCATCCATACTAAAATATTAAAATTATAAACTAATATTATCCCCCCTATATCCTCTAATTTCACTATTAAACTATATTCATTATATAACAAAGGAGTACTTTAAATCCTTCTTAAAGTACCCTTAATTTTATCTAAAATAAAATTGATATAAAATATGTAATTTAATCCTGCTTTATTAACTTCAACTCTTCACTTATTTTTTTGTGAAGAATATCAGATAAGTTCATCTTCTGCTCTTTATCCAAATCTGCAATATTTAACGGTTCTAATATAGACATATTAACCACTCCTGGTCTTAACTTTCCCTTAACATCTTCAAAAAGTCTATATCCACCATCGATTGCGATAGGAACAACTACTGCATTAGCTTTTGTTGCAAGCTTTAAACTACCTTTTTTAAATTCTCCCATATTACTACTTTTACTTCTTGTTCCTTCAGGAAATATTGCCATAGAATATCCCTTCTTTAAATTATCTACTCCTTCATTTATAGCCATAAGCGATTTACGTATATCATTTCTATCAATAAACACGCAATGCATCATTTTCATCCAGCTACTTACAATTTTTATTTTCAAAATTTCTTTTTTAGCTATAAATCCTATTTGTTTATCGATTGTGCCCATTATAGCCAAAAAATCTACATTACTCTGATGATTAGAAATAAATACACATGTATCCTTTGGTATATTTTCCATGCCCTTTACATTCACTTTAACACCAATAACCCTAAGCATTGTTTTTGCCCAATTAAAAATCACTTTATGAACTGCTGCTTCATACTCTTGTTCTGGGGCATTTCTTCTTATATAACTAAGTTTTATCTTGAAAAACGTAGTTCTAATCATATAAAAAACAAAATATATGTATAAAAAAATCCATCGCATAAATATTACCTCTTTTAAAATTTTATAGCCACAAAATAATTGTCAAAAAATAAAATGGCTCCGCGAAAAGGATTCGAACCTTCAACCTATCGGTTAACAGCCGAGTGCTCCACCGTTGAGCTATCGCGGAATAACATTTTACCCGGCAATGACCTACTCTCCCACAGGGCTGCCCCTGCAGTACCATCGGCGCTTTGGTTCTTAACCTTCGTGTTCGGTATGGGAACGGGTGTTACAACCAAGCTATGGTCACCGGATTAATTTATTTAGTTTTTGAAAGCACTTTGTACTTTCAAAATTGCATAGTAATCTTAATATATTTACCTTTATATTGGTCAAGCCCTCGACCTATTAGTATCAGTCAGCTTAAAATGTTACCATTCTTACACCTCTGACCTATCACCTGTTGTTCTTACAGGGGTCTTACTAACTTATGTTATGGGAAATCTAATCTTGAGGTGGGCTTCACGCTTAGATGCCTTCAGCGTTTATCCCTTCCCGACATAGCTACCCAGCCGTGCCTTTGGTAAGACAACTGGTACACCAGAGGTCAGTCCATCCCGGTCCTCTCGTACTAAGGACAGCTCCTCTCAAATTTCCTTCGCCCGCGACGGATAGGGACCGAACTGTCTCACGACGTTCTGAACCCAGCTCGCGTGCCGCTTTAATGGGCGAACAGCCCAACCCTTGGGACCTACTTCAGCCCCAGGATGCGACGAGCCGACATCGAGGTGCCAAACCTCCCCGTCGATGTGGACTCTTGGGGGAGATCAGCCTGTTATCCCCGAGGTAGCTTTTATCCGTTGAGCGATGACCCTCCCACGAGGTGTCACCGGATCACTAAGCCCGACTTTCGTCTCTGCTCCACTTGTTTGTGTCGCAGTCAGGCTCCCTTCTGCCTTTGCACTCTACGCGCGGTTTCCAACCGCGCTGAGGGAACCTTTGGGCGCCTCCGTTACTTTTTAGGAGGCGACCGCCCCAGTCAAACTGCCCTCCTAGCTATGTCCCGTGACCAGTTTCATGGCCTCCGGTTAGAACCCCAGTACTGTCAGGGTGGTATCCCAAAGACGACTCCACAATCCCTGACGGAACTGCTTCCAAGTCTCCCACCTATTCTGTACAGACAATACCGAGATTCAATGCTAAGATACAGTAAAGCTCTACGGGGTCTTTCCGTCCAATCGCGGGTAGCAAGCATCTTCACTTGCACTACAATTTCGCCGGATTTGCTGTTGAGACAGTGCCCAAATCATTACGCCATTCGTGCGGGTCGGAACTTACCCGACAAGGAATTTCGCTACCTTAGGACCGTTATAGTTACGGCCGCCGTTTACTGGGGCTTAAGTTCATGCCTTCGCTTGCGCTAAGCATTCCCCTTAACCTTCCAGCACCGGGCAGGCGTCAGCTCCTATACTTCAGCTTTCGCTTTAGCAGAAACCTGTGTTTTTGATAAACAGTTGCTTGGGCCTATTCTCTGCGACCTACTCTCGTAGGCACCCCTTCTCCCGAAGTTACGGGGTCAATTTGCCGAGTTCCTTAACAGCAATTCTTCCGATGGTCTTAGGATTCTCTCCTCACCTACCTGTGTCGGTTTGCGGTACGGGCACAGAGCTCCTGGATAGAGACTTTTCTTGGCAGCATGAAATCAGATATTTCGGTAGTAAACTACCTCACCATTACACCCCAGACTTAACGAAAGACGGATTTTCCTATCTTTCATCCTCAGTGCTTAGACGTACTTCCAATAACGTACGCATATCCTATCCTCCTGCGTCATCCCATTTCTCATAACGTTACTCTGCGGTATCGGAATATCAACCGATTGTCCATCACCTACGCCTTTCGGCCTCGGCTTAGGTCCCGACTTACCCTGGGCGGACGAACCTTCCCCAGGAAACCTTAGGTTTTCGACCACTAAGATTCTCACTTAGTTCTCGCTACTTATGCCAGCATACTCTCTCCTGTACAGTCCACCGCTCCTTTCGGTACGACTTCAGCCCATACAGGATGCTCCTCTACCACTTGTACGAAGTACAAGTTCACAGCTTCGGTGTTAGATTTTAGCCCCGGACATTTTCGGCGCAGGATCTCTTGACTAGTGAGCTATTACGCACTCTTTTAATGTATGGCTGCTTCTGAGCCAACATCCTAGTTGTCTTAGAAATCCCACATCCTTTACCACTTAATCTATACTTTGGGACCTTAGCTGGTGATCTGGGCTGTTTCCCTTTTGACTACGGATCTTATCATTCGCAGTCTGACTACCATGATTCAAGTATCCAGCATTCGGAGTTTGATAAAGTTCGGTAACTGTTGTCAGCCCCTACCTCATTCAGTGCTCTACCTCCGGTACTCATTCATGGCGCTAGCCCTAAAGCTATTTCGAGGAGAACCAGCTATATCCGAGTTCGATTGGAATTTCTCCCCTATCCACAGCTCATCCCATGGTTTTTCAACACCATTGTGGTTCGGGCCTCCACGGAATTTTACTTCCGCTTCACCCTGGCCATGGATAGGTCACCCGGTTTCGGGTCTACAGCATGCAACTATACGCCCTATTCAGACTTGGTTTCCCTTCGGCTGCGCACCTTAAGTGCTTAACCTTGCTGCATACCGTAACTCGCTGGCTCGTTCTACAAAAAGCACATCATCACACATTAACGTGTTTTGATCGGTTGTGGACACACGGTTTCAGGTTCTATTTCACTCCCCTCCTGGGGTTCTTTTCACCTTTCCCTCACGGTACTTCTTCACTATCGGTCACTAGGTAGTATTTAGCCTTGGGAGGTGGTCCTCCCAGCTTCCCACAAGGTTTCACGTGTCTCGTGGTACTCTGGTACAGATCGGGCTTTTTTCTCTTTTTACCTACAGGACTATTACCTTCTATGGTTTAACTTTCCAGAAATCTTCGGTTAAGATATAAAGCTTTAATGATCTGACCGCAACCCCGGAAACAAGTTTCCGGTTTGGGCTCTTTCCGTTTCGCTCGCCGCTACTAAGGAAATCGATTTTTCTTTCTCTTCCTCCAGGTACTTAGATGTTTCAGTTCCCCGGGTTTACCTCTATATACCTATGAATTCAGTATACAGTTCATGGGGTTACCCATGAGAGTTTCCTCATTCGGAAATCTTCGGTTCACAGGCTATTTGCGCCTACCCGAAGCTTATCGCAGCTTATCACGTCCTTCATCGGCTCCTAGTGCCAAGGCATTCACCATGCGCCCTTTGTAGCTTGACCTTAAGTAAATATATTTAAATTCAAACAACAAAGAATTAACTTTGCCTTGCTTTAGAGTATTACTCTATATTGATTACTATGCAATTTTCAAAGTACAAATTTAGAGAGAATTAAACTCTCAAAATTAAACAGAGAACAAAGAACCTTCATGGAAATTACATTTCCATGTCGACTCCTTAGAAAGGAGGTGATCCAGCCGCAGGTTCTCCTACGGCTACCTTGTTACGACTTCACCCCAATTATCAACCCCACCTTCGACCGCTGGTTCCAAAAGGTTACCTCACGGGCTTCGGGTGTTGCCGACTCTCATGGTGTGACGGGCGGTGTGTACAAGACCCGGGAACGTATTCACCGCGACATTCTGATTCGCGATTACTAGCAACTCCGGCTTCATGTAGGCGAGTTTCAGCCTACAATCCGAACTGGGATGGGGTTTTGAGTTTTGCTCCACCTTGCGGTATTGCATCTTTTTGTCCCCACCATTGTAGCACGTGTGTAGCCCTAGACATAAGGGGCATGATGATTTGACGTCATCCCCACCTTCCTCCCGGTTAACCCGGGCAGTCTCACTAGAGTGCTCAACTAAATGTTAGCAACTAATGATAAGGGTTGCGCTCGTTGCGGGACTTAACCCAACATCTCACGACACGAGCTGACGACAACCATGCACCACCTGTCATCCTGTCCCCGAAGGGACTTCATCCATTACGGACTAATTCAGGAGATGTCAAGTCTAGGTAAGGTTCTTCGCGTTGCTTCGAATTAAACCACATGCTCCGCTGCTTGTGCGGGTCCCCGTCAATTCCTTTGAGTTTTAATCTTGCGACCGTACTTCCCAGGCGGAATACTTATTGTGTTAACTGCGGCACAGAAGGAGTCGATACCTCCTACACCTAGTATTCATCGTTTACGGCGTGGACTACCAGGGTATCTAATCCTGTTTGCTCCCCACGCTTTCATGCCTCAGCGTCAGTTACAGTCCAGAAGGCCGCCTTCGCCACTGGTATTCTTCCTAATCTCTACGCATTTCACCGCTACACTAGGAATTCTGCCTTCCTCTCCTGCACTCCAGACATCCAGTTTGAAATGCAGCCCCCAAGTTAAGCCCGGGGATTTCACATCTCACTTAAATATCCGCCTACACATCCTTTACGCCCAGTAAATCCGGACAACGCTTGCCACCTACGTATTACCGCGGCTGCTGGCACGTAGTTAGCCGTGGCTTCCTCCTATGGTACCGTCATTATCGTCCCATAAGACAGAGTTTTACGATCCGAAGACCTTCATCACTCACGCGGCGTTGCTGCATCAGGGTTTCCCCCATTGTGCAATATTCCCCACTGCTGCCTCCCGTAGGAGTCTGGACCGTGTCTCAGTTCCAATGTGGCCGATCACCCTCTCAGGTCGGCTACGCATCGAAGCCTTGGTGAGCCGTTACCTCACCAACAAGCTAATGCGCCGCGGGTCCATCTCATAGCGAATAAATCCTTTGGCTCAAGAATCATGCGATTCTCGAGTATTATGCGGTATTAATCTTCCTTTCGAAAGGCTATTCCCCACTATGAGGTAGGTTACCCACGTGTTACTCACCCGTCCGCCGCTGGGAACCGAAGTTCCCCGCTCGACTTGCATGTGTTAAGCACGCCGCCAGCGTTCGTCCTGAGCCAGGATCAAACTCTCAATTTAAAAGTTTGATTAGATACGTCCAAATCTCTATAGACTATGATGGTCAATTTCGTGTAATACTTCATCAATGAAGCTCACTATAGATTACTATTAGTTTTCTTCATTTCTTCGTCTTACACAAAACCCCTCATCATTATCAATATGAGGTTCTTCTGAATCCTTTATACAGATGCTAATCTGTATTCCTTTAGCTCATCGCTAAATTTATTTAAATAGAATAAATTCTATTCAAAAGAATTGCTGGTTCTTTAATTCTCTGTTTAATTTTCAAAGTTCAATTGTTTGCTGCACTAGACAGCTTATATATATTATCATTTTGAAGAAACTTTGTCAACACATTTCTAAAAACTTTTTTATTTTTAAAAATTACAAACTTCAATCAACGAATAATATCATACCACATTTATTCATATTGTCAATAAAAATTTATGCATGAATTATAATGCATTTTTAACGCAATAAGAATTCATGCATAAAACAATAATTCTAAAGATTATATATATGATTTAATTCATCTGTGCATTTCTTATCATACTTACCATTTATATAATCTTTTGCAGTCTCATGAAGTTCCACATAAAATTTTTCTCTATCACTTACTTTATTTTCTTCAACTAATCTATCTGTAGGATTATCTCTCATAATAATATTCCATTCATCCATGTCAAGATAATCTTTATAGCGGTTATACTCACCTTTTTCTACTCTTTCAAAGTATTCTCCATCATAAAATAAAATCACCTCTCCTTCTGAAACCATAATTTTTCTTACAAAACTGCATATAGGAAATTTTAACTTATCTGATACCACTATTACCATAAGTTTTCCCTTTTCCTTAACTAACTTTACACATCGTATTCTATCCATTCCTATAATATTTTTTATCCATTTATTCTCTTTAATAATATCTTCTATAATCTCTGAATAGTTCATTTATTAAAACTCCCCTTTTCTTTAATTATAAAATTATTATTATCCTTTATTTAATATCTATACAGTACAATACTAAATAGAATTTTGTTATTAAATAATAATGGAGAAGCTAATTAAAGCTTCTCCTTAACCACTACTATATTAAAATCAACTTATCACTTTAGTAAATCCTAACACTAAAACAATTATACCAATAGCTAACCTATATACAGCAAATATTCTCATTGGTTTCTTTTTTAAGAAACTTATAAATCTGTCAACTACGACTAATGCTACTATAAAAGCTACTATAAATCCTACAGCCAGTCCTAATATTTGAACACTTGAGAGTACTACGCTATTTTTAATTAAAAACAATAGAGATGCTCCTAACATCATTGGAATTGCAAGAAAAAAAGAAAACTCGGCTCCTGCAACTGTCGCTACACCAACTATCCAAGCTCCTATTATTGTTGATGCTGATCTTGACATTCCAGGCCATAAAGCTAGACATTGAAAACATCCTATTACAATTGCCTGCTTAATAGTTATTTCATCTACACTTTTTATTTTTGCTCTTTTTCGATATTTATTTTCGGCAAAAATCATCCATACCGCACCTACCATAAGAGCAGCAGCAACTGGTGCGGGGAAAAACAGTAGCTTATCTATCTTCTTTTGAAAAGGCAAACCTATTACTATAGCCGGTATACATGCCACAACTATATTAGTCCAAAATTTAAATCCAGGCATTGTATTATAACCTTTTACAAAAAATTCTCCTACTACCCCAATACCTGATTTTTCGTGTTCTTTCATAGATGGAAATAAGTTTGATGGCTTAAGTGCAGAAAATATTTTATCCCAATACAAAACCACTATTGCAAGTATAGCACCAAGCTGTATTATTATTTCGAACATATGTATGTATTCTGCACCATATAAAGATACCGGCTTCGCCCCTTCTTTAAATCCTATTATACTTCCTAAGATTATCATATGTCCTGTTGAGGATACAGGTAAAAATTCAGTTACTCCCTCGATTATTCCCTCTAAGATAATTTTAAATATAAATATTAAATTTGTATACATTATACGTCTCCTTTCAGCAACCAATTTGCAAAAGTACACAGACTAATTATACTATTTAAATTATCTTATTAAAATAGGATTTTATATTTTTAACAAATTATTATAGTTAACTTCCTTAAAATTATGCGTATATTGATGTAAATATTAAAATTATGTATTATAATATTAGACATTGGAGGTGTTCAAAATTAATATAAGAAGTTTTTTCAGCATAATTATTTCTAAAATGATAATAGGAATATCCAGTAGACTTTTTAAAGGTGGAACAAATTTTCCCGGCAGAGTAGCCTTAAAGATAGATAAGAATATTCTTTCTACGGTAACCAAAAATTACAATATAGTATTTATAACGGGAACCAACGGAAAAACTACTACCACTAATTTAATCTACAGCATACTAAAATCAAGTGGCAAAGAGGTAATAACAAACAATACAGGCGCAAATCTAAAGCCAGGAATAACTTCGTGTTTCATAAAAAACTTTAAATTTAGTGATTCAAAAGAAAAATATGCAGTAATAGAAATTGATGAGGCTAATTTGAAATTTTTAACAGAATATACAAAACCAAAGGCTATAATTATAACTAACCTTTTTAGAGATCAACTTGATAGATATGGAGAAGTTTACACTACTCTATTAAAAATAATGGAAGGAGTTAATAAGGCTCCCGAAGCAACATTAATATTAAACGGTGACGAATCCCTTCTCGGAAACTTAGATGTACCTAATAAAATTATGTACTACGGCTTTGACTGTCCTATTAACGAAGAAAACAAAATAAGTATAAATGCAGATGCTAAGTTCTGTAACAAATGCAAACATCCTTATGAATATGAATTTATAACTTATAATCATTTAGGAAAGTTCTTCTGCAGTAACTGTGGATACAAAAGACCTAATTTAGATTATTATATTGATAGTGTAAAAGCTCTTGATCCTTCTGGTTCCTCAATATCTATAAATGGTACAGACTTTTATTTAAATCAACCTGGTGTATATAATATATATAATGCACTATGCGCTTACTCTGTAGCAAAATTTTTAGGTATAGAGGACGATACTATATTTGATTCTCTAAAGAATTCAAAAAGTAGTTTTGGAAGACAAGAAACCATAGATATAGCCGGAAAAAATGTTAAAATAATTTTAGTAAAAAATCCTGCCGGATACGATGAAGCTATCAAAACTATATCTCTTGATAAAAGAGAATTAAGCTTAGCCGTTTTATTAAATGACAATTATGCTGACGGAAGAGATGTATCTTGGATATGGGATGTAGATTTTGAAAAACTAAGCAATTTAAATATAAATAAGGTTATGGTTTCGGGTATTAGACTCTACGATATGGCTATACGCCTAAAAGTTGCCGGTCTTAATAATGATAACTTTGAACTTGAAAATAACTTTGAAGAATTACTTAATAGTATGAAGAATTGTGATGGTGAAATAATTTATGTACTTGCTACATATACTGCAATGATAGACCTTAGGAAATTCCTTTATTCTAAAGGCTTTATAAAAAAACTTTGGTAATTGGTGGTGAAAGTATTGGAACTAAATATATGTCATTTATATCCCGATTTATTAAATGTGTATGGTGATATTGGCAATATAAGAATATTAAAATATAGGGCTGAAAAAAGAGGCATTAAAGTAAATATATCAAATGTATCATTAAAAGATAACTTTGATAAAGATGCTTATGATATCGCCTTCTTTGGTGGGGGACAGGACTATGAACAATCAATAGTTTCTGAGGACCTTACAAATACAAAAAAAGAATCAATAAGGGACTATATAAACAGTGAAAAAGTATTTATCGCTATTTGCGGAGGCTACCAACTTTTAGGAAAGTATTACACTACACCTGAAGGAGAAAAGCTTTCTGGGTTAGATATATTAAATATATACACAGAGCCTGGAGATAAAAGATTTATAGGAAATACTGTTATAAAAAATGAGCTTTTTAACGAAACTTATGTTGGTTTTGAAAATCATTCTGGAAGAACATACATAAATGATTTAAAACCTTTTGGAAAAACCATTGTTGGATATGGAAATAACGGAAGCGATGGATATGAAGGTTGCATCTATAAAAATACTTATTGTACATATTTCCATGGTTCACTACTCTCCAAAAATCCCGAGCTTGCTGATAGATTTATAAAAACAGCCCTAGAATTAAAATACAAAAAAGAAATTATATTAGACCCAATAGATGATTCTCTTGAATTTAAGGCAAAAGAATTTGTGATTAACAGAGAAACAAATACTAAATAATTTTTAAATGAGGTGACTTTTATAAAGTATCAACTATATAAAAGTCACCCAATTTTATTTATCTATTTTTTGTTTTTTATTCATAACACCCATACGTATTAATTCCTTTCTTTCCTTTTCACTTATATTGTCAAAAGTTTTGAATTTATAGTCTTTTTCCTTTAAATACTTTGCAATTTCACTAATAGACTCAACTGTAGTTTTTTTATAATATGAGTCATGCATCAATATAACAATAATTTTCTGATCCTTACATTGTTTTTTTACATTACTAATTATTTTTTCTCTCGAAACATAATGAGCCTCTGCATCACCCGAACATACATTCCAGTCTACATAATTCATATTCCTTTTTAGTATGCCTTTTCTTATACTGCTAACAACATATTTATTATATCTACTATATGATCCACCTGGCATTCTTACATATTTCAATTCTTTTTTATTTTTCTTAACCTTATTTATGAATCCTATACACTTATCTAAATCGTCATTATAATTATCTAAACTTTTATATATAGATAATTTATGCGTATAACTGTGTGGCATTATGCACATTTTATTTTTAACAAGTTCCTCCATAGCCTTTGTATGCTCTTCTCCCTTTTCACCTACTATAAAAAAGGTTGCCTTTATCTTATTTTTATTTAGTTCATTAATTATTTTAACTGTATTATTAGGTGTTGGGCCATCATCAAAAGTCAAAAAAGCAATTTTCTCTTCTTTCTTGCCTAAAATCCCCTTACTTTCTGCTTTCGCATTAATGGGAAGTAATAAAAAGATTAATATAAAAATCAAATATTTTTCTTTTGCCTTTTTCATTTATTAACATCTCCATATATATTGTTTTCCTTTTTAGTATTGCTTTTTAGAAAAAAAAAATAGAAGGTAATATAATCCTTACCTTCTATTTGTCATTTCTTAAAATAAATTTATTTTTTTACTATTGTAAGCTTCGAATCAGAGCCCTCTATTTTCAAGATGTCACCCTCTGAAATCTCTCCTGATATAAACATTTTAGCTATATGAGTTTCAATAGTATTCTCTATATATCTCTTCAATGGTCTTGCACCATAAACAGGATCATATCCTTCTTCTGCTATGATTTTTTTAGCTTCCTCAGCAATATCAATCTTTATATTTTTTTCTTTAAGCTTTGATTTTATATTTTCAAGGAATATATCAATTATTTTTCCTATTTCATTAATGGATAGTGGCTTAAACATAATTATATCATCAAGTCTATTTAAAAATTCAGGCTTAAATCTACCCTTTAATTCATTCATGACTTTATCTTTAGTTTCCTCATCAACATTTGATACCCCCTTATTATTAAGAAGGTGCTCACTGCCTATATTGGAGGTCATTATAATTATGGAATTTTTAAAATCAATTGTATTGCCCTTATTATCTGTAAGTCTTCCATCATCAAATATTTGAAGGAATATATTGAATACATCACTATGTGCCTTTTCTATTTCATCAAATAGTATTACACTATATGGTTTTCTTCTAACAGCTTCTGTAAGCTGTCCTCCTTCTTCATATCCTACATATCCTGGAGGTGATCCTATAAGCCTTGACACGGAATACTTTTCCATGTACTCTGACATATCAATTCTTATTATATTATCTTCACTATCAAACATAACTCTTGCTAAGGTTTTGGCGAGTTCTGTTTTTCCAACTCCTGTTGGACCCAAGAATATAAATGAGCCTATAGGTTTACTCATATCTTTAAGCCCTGCTCTTGCTCTAATAACAGCATCCGCAACTGATTTAACAGCTTCAGTTTGACCTACTACTCTTTTTTCAAGCTCATCTGAAAGTCTCATTAACTTATTTCTTTCACCTTCAACCAATTTTGAAACAGGTATTCCAGTCCATTTTGAAACTATATTAGAAACTTGTTCTTCTGTTACTTCTTCTTTAAGCATTGCATTTTGCCCATTTTGTTTTATCAGATTTTCTTTTTCTTCAATTTCATGTTCAAGCTTTGGCACCTCACCATATTTAAGTTCTGCTGCCTTATTCAAGTCATATTCTCTTTCCGCTTTTTCAATCTGACCTCTTATTTCATCTAATTTTGTTTTAAGTTCCTTTATACCTTGTATTTGAGCTTTTTCTTTGTCGTATTTAGCTGTCATTGCTTTATCTTTATCTTTTAAATCACTAAGTTCTTTTTGTATGGATTCAAGCCTTTCACGAGAAAATTTATCACTTTCCTTACTTAAAGCCTCTTTTTCTATCTCCATTTGAAATATTTTTCTTTTCAGCATATCCAATTCAGTTGGCATACTATCTATTTCCATTCTTACCATTGCCCCAGCTTCATCAATTAAGTCTATTGCTTTATCTGGCAAAAACCTTCCTGTTATATATCTATCAGACAACTTTGCAGCTGCAACTATTGCATTATCATGTATTCTAACTCCATGGTGTATTTCAAATCTTTCTTTCAGTCCTCTAAGTATTGATATAGCATCATCAACTGTAGGTTCATCTATCTGAACCTTTTGGAATCTTCTTTCAAGAGCCTTGTCTTTTTCTATATACTTTCTGTACTCATCAAAGGTTGTAGCCCCTATACAGTGAAGTTCTCCCCTAGCAAGCATTGGTTTTATTATATTTCCAGCATCCATTGCGCCTTCTGTTTTTCCAGCCCCAACTATAGTATGAATTTCATCTATAAAGAGAATTATCTTCCCTTCACTTCTCTCAACTTCCTTCAATACAGCTTTAAGTCTCTCCTCAAATTCACCTCTGTATTTTGCACCAGCAACCAATGATCCCATATCAAGAGAAAATATTATTTTGTTTTTTAACCCCTCTGGGACATCTCCTCTTACAATTCTCTCTGCAAGTCCCTCTACTATAGCAGTTTTACCAACTCCTGGTTCACCAATTAGCACTGGGTTATTTTTGGTTCTTCGTGATAGTATTCTTATAACTCTTCTTATTTCTTCGTCTCTACCTATAACTGGATCTAATTTGTGTTTTTTTGCATCTTTAACAAGATCTCTTCCATATTTATTTAGCGCATCATAAGTACCCTCAGGATCTGAAGTATCAACTCTTTGGTTTCCCCTTACTTCCCTGAGTGCTTTTAAAAATTCTTTTTTAGAAATATTGTTTTTATCTAAAATGCTCTTTATTGCTCCACTATCTATGTCCATTAATGCAAGCATAACATGCTCTACACTTATATATAAATCTTTAAAATCTCTTGATATTTTTTCTCCCCTTACAAATACCTCTTCAAATCTTCTTGTAGCATAAATAGAAGCATTTTGTGCACCTTCTCCAAGTACTTTAGGCATTCTATCAAGTTCAGCTTCTGTATCTCTTTTAACAGTCTCCACATCAGCACCCATTTTGCCTAATATGTTTGGTATAAGTCCATCTTCTTGGGATATAATTGCCATAAAAAGGTGGATTGTATCAATTTGTTGATGATTATACCTTACAGCTATAGTTTGACAATCATTTATAGCTTGCTGAACTTTTAATGTTAATTTATCAACATCCATACTTTCACTTCCCTTTTAACATAATTCATAATTTTATATAAAATTACATGAGCAATAAAATTTACATTTTATTGCTCATGTTAATTGCTAAATTAAAATATCTAAGAGCATCTTTTACATTGCCCAATGTAGAGTACATATTTCCCATTTCCATATATCTTGTATAGATATCATCCTCATTTCCACTCTTTATAAGGAGATCCAAAGCCAAATTCATATACATTTCATAAGATTCAAGATCATTTGATGCCTTAAATATTCTTGATTTTAAATAATAACATCTCTCCATAAGAACACTGTTTTCTATTCCTATAGAATAATCTAATATAAGATCACATATTCCTCTGTATCTTTCTAAATTATTGCGTCTTGAAACCTCATTAACCAATTCCACTATAAAAGGAATGTATTTATTTTCAATTTTTCCTTGAAATTGTTCTAAAGCTTTAGCAATGTATCCTTTTGCTTCTTCCACTTTTTCATCATTAATCATCTTCAGTGCACAAACATACATAACCCTTGCCTTAATTTCACTATTAATATCACAGTAATTCTCAATCTTTTCCTTATAGTAATCAAATTGATCAATATTCTTTTTTAAACACAGAAACATCATTACACTATATATTTTTGCATGTTGATTATCAGTATCAACATATTCAATAAGTTCTAACAATTCTTTCTCCAATTCATATGCATTATCGTAATCCTCGCATAAAATATAGCTTAATGTTTCGTAGTAATAACTTTCTATCAACATTTTGATTCTCTTTTTGTTTTCTGAGAATCCAGTTTTTAATTCTTTTCTAACTCTACTATAATAATTTATAGCTTGACGGTATTCTCTACTAGCAAGAAGATATTTTCCTATATCAAGGTTATACATAGATCTATTATCACAATCTGTCACCTTTCGACATATGTCATAATACTCTGAAGTTAAACTTTGAACTATATCAAGCTTATTTTTATTAACATACAAATTAAATAATTCATGCATAAATTGAAACGCAATATCATAATATTCATATTGCTCTGCATAGTATACATTGTATCTTAGATACTCGTCCTTTTTTCCTTCTTCAATATCTTTCAAATTATCAAGATTACTCTGAAATTGATCTTTAACATCATACTTTAAGTAGTCAAGAGCAACATTAAGCTTTTTAGCCACAAATTCTAAAATTTCATTATCTGGAGTTATCTTTCCATTTTCGATGCAGCTCATCTTAGATACGGATACTTTATCATCACATATATCTTTTAGTGTAAGCCTCTTATAAATTCTTGCTCTTTTAATTTTTTCACCAACAGATAATATTTCCATCCTTCTCACACCTATCCGATTACAAATCCTTCAATACACCTATCTTTTTGAATTTTTCTATACCACTATTTAGATATTTGGCAGCTTCTACATCATCGCCATTATCAATATAGTACTTTCCAATTATTACCGAAAACTCAGCAGCTTCTTTTTCAAGTTCCATATTTTCAGCATACTGAAGCGCTCTTAGTAAAATATTTTCAGCTTCTTTTAAGCTCCTATTTAGAATACTTATTCTATACTTAAGCATATAGTATTTAAGTATATCAAATACATTATTCCCATCTATGTTTTCTTTTATTTCATTTAAAACCTTTTGAGAATTTTCAGTATCTTTGAGTTTTATATAATTTTCACAAATATTACATAATGTTTCTATAAATTCATGTCCTTTTGTTTTCTTTCTTATTTCTTTTGCTTTATTTAAATGTATGAATGATTCCTCTATGTTTTCAAATTCATAGAATAATTTTCCTAACTCATTTTCTATATCTGCTACCGCAAACATATTATCATTTTCTTTAAAAGCTTTAAGTGCCTTCTTAGAATACTTTATTGCATTATCAACATCTCCACTTTTACTATATTCCTTAGATAGTATAAGTAGTGTTCTTGCATATTCCTTTTTGTTTTCAAGCTCTGCAAATTTTTCTTTAGCCATTAAACAGTATTTAATTGTTTTATTGCTATTATTCATCTTAAAATAAACTAGGGACATATAATAATAAATTTCACCTATTAGAAAATCATTTCCTATGTCGTTATCTCTTGAAACTCTTTCAGCTTGTTCGAAATAACTACAAGATGAATTATATGCCTTTAAATTAAGTGTTATTTTACCAAGGTTTATAAACGTATTGATTATATCCTCATAGTGATTTAATTTTATAAAAAGAACATTTGATGAAAGAAAAAATTGCTGTGCTACCCCTAACTCGTTCTTATTCATATTTATGCATCCATATAAATATAGCGTTCTCGCTTTTCTATAAGAAATCTTATAATTTTCTGCATAATACATTGCCTTTTCAAGATACTGTTCAGCTTCCATAAGTTCATCATTAAGCATATATGCTTCTGCTGTATTTTCATAATATACACATATTTTTTCAGCTTGTGTTTCTTCTGATTCCATTAAATATTCAACTGATGTATTAAGCGCACCGGCAAGATATTCAAGTAAATCCATACTTGGGTTTGATTTACCGGATTCAACCAGACTTATTTGCCCCGGTGTAATCCTGTCTCCAGCCAAATCCTTAAGTGTCATATTTAATTCTTTTCTTCTCGCTTTAATTTTTTCTCCCAAAGACAATATTTCCATACGTATCTTCCTTTACTCGCTCATGTGATTTAATTGAATTTAATTTTTTTATCAATTATTGGCATTTATATGGTATTACTATATAAATGTATTTTTATTACGTAATATGATTATACCATATTTTTTCTTAAAATTCCAAGAGTCAAGCACTTTTTTTAAGTCTTTTTAAATAAAAAATCGGATATTTCTATCCGATTTTTTTATTTACTCCACATTTTCATTGAATCTATTATATCTTCTGCAGTATCCCTTATCATTCTACTTGATTTTCTAAATTTTTTTCTAGCACTCTTACTAAGCTGTGGTGCAATAATCATCCCCGTAACTGCTCCTATAACTGCTCCTGTTGTTACACCTTTTAAAGATTTCATAAGTACACTCCTCTCACCTACAAATTTAGATAAAAATAGTAAATCAATTTCTTTAATAAAAAACCTTCACCTTTTAGAACAGTTTTTATTTATGAAATTATATTACATGATTTATTCGCTAATATGTTATGCATTTTTAATATTTTTAAACATTTGATTTACTTGTTTTATTTACCAATAGACATGGGACAAATATTCTGTATAATGTATTATGTAAACCAGATTAGTATCTAGGAGGATATAGAATGAAATATCTAAAAAATAAACATTTTATCGTTCCTGCGTTTATATTTTTGTGCTCTTTAACCTTATTTGCCTCTTCCTTAGTTAGTATTAATAAGACACAATATAAAATGTATATAAATTTCGAAAAAGATATCAAAGCAAATAAAGTTGAAACTGTATACCTAACATCCTCCCCTAAAATAACTGTACAATTAAAAAGCGGGTCAGTATATACTACAGATAATCCAAGGACAGATAATTTTAAGGAAAATCTGTTAAAGAATAGTATAAAGGTATCCGAAGATGATTTTAAACAGTCAAAAAGTACAGTTTACCTATTAATTCTTGCAATCTCTACACTGTATTTCATTACTTCATTGATTAAGGTCTTTAAGATATCGATTCCAACAAAAAAAGCCTTTGCAGTTGATAAACTAGAAACAGACAGCATAGAAAATGTAGGTGTTAAATTTAACGATGTTGCAGGTAACGAAGAGGCAAAAGAAAGCGTTCAGGATATAATTGATTTCCTTAAAAATCCAGAAAAATACAACTTATATGGTGCAAGAATGCCAAAAGGAGTTATTTTATATGGTGAACCTGGTACAGGAAAAACAATGCTGGCGAAGGCTATTGCCGGCGAAGCTAATGTTCCATTTTATGCAATGTCAGGTTCAGACTTTATACAAGTTTATGTAGGCGTGGGAGCTAGTAGAATACGACAGCTCTTCAAAAAAGCACGTTCAAATGGAAAAGCTGTTATTTTTATAGACGAAATAGACGCTATTGGTAAAAAACGTGATGGTGGAAAATCCGGTGGCTCTGAAGAAAGAGATCAAACCTTAAATGCACTTTTAACTGAAATGTCTGGTTTTAAGGAAAAAGAAGGTATAGTTGTTATTGCCGCAACCAATAGAATTGATGTACTTGATAGTGCTCTTCTTCGTCCAGGTAGATTTGATAGGCATATTGAGATAAATCTTCCAGATATTTCTGCAAGAAAAAAAATCTTAAGCCTTTTAGTAAAAAACAAACCTGTTAAAGATATTGATTTAAACGATTTAGCACAAAAAACAGCATATTTTTCTGGCGCCAAACTAGAAAATTTAGTTAATGAAGCTGCAATACTTGCCTGTAAAGAAAATAGTTCTTTTATTGAAAATCAACATATGGATAAAGCCTTTTCAATTGTAATTGCAGGTTATGAAAAGGTTGATAGATCACATATAAGCCTGACCGATAAAAAAATAACTGCTTACCATGAATCCGGACATGCTCTAGTATCATTAAAGGTACTTCCTGAAGAAAAAGTATCAAAGATAACTATAATACCAAGCACCAATGGTTCTGGCGGTTACACCTTAAGTATACCAGAAGATAAAATGTATCAAAACAAAGAATATATACAAAATAGAATTAGAGTTTTGCTTGGTGGTAGAGCTGCTGAGGAAATAATCTTTGGAAAGTCTTCTATAACTACTGGTGCTTATAACGACCTGCAAAAGGTAACTAGCGCCGTAACAAAGCTTGTAACACAATATGGTATGGGATCAAGTTTAGGACTTTTAAACGCAGATGCATTATCAGAAATCAACTATTCTGTTTCAACTTCAGTAATTGATGAATGTAAAGATTTAGTAGAAACATTATATGAAGACACAAAAAATATTTTACTTAATAACAAACATATACTTGAGAATATGTCTAATAAGCTTTTAGATGTAGAAACTCTTAATTATGAGGACATACAAGGATTAAATATTCAATAAAATATCATAGCAAAATAATAAGAATGGTTTTTATAATTAAAAAACCATTCTTATTATTTCTCCCATATTGTTCTTCCTAAAATAACCGATACTACAACTCCGCCTAAAAAGCCTCCAAAGTGGGCAAAAATATCTATATTAGGTATAGTAAAACTTATAAATATGTTTAATGCAAAAACTCCTACCATATTTGCAAAAAATGCTTTTCCAATTCTTTTTCTTAATTTAAATCCAAATACTATAGCTGCACCTAGAAGACCAAAAATGGCACCCGATGCACCAACTGACAGGCTTTCTCTGCTAAAGATGTAACTAAAAAATGAAGCTGTAATTCCTGATATGAAATATATAGCAGTATATCTAAGTTTGCCATAAATATTTTCAAGCATATACCCCATAGAATATAATGAATACATATTAGCACCAATATGAGTTATGCCGGCATGTAAGAACATACATGTTATAAGTCTATAATATTGTCCATTGTCTATTAGCACACTATTTTTTGCTCCCATAAAGTTAAGAACTTGATTACTTATAGCAACTGGATTACCAGAAAGCCAGGCTGAAATCCCATAAACTATAAAATTTATAACAATTAATATCCAAGTTACTCTCATATCTTTTTTTTGTTCTTGCTCTCTGCTTTGAAGTTCATTTAAGAATAGTGTGATTATCTCAGCAATATTGGTTCCTGTCTCCTCTGCATAAAGTATTTTGTTTTTTAAACAGTCTATAACTATAATATTACCTTTTCCATGATTTTGTACATATTTTTGAAATGAGCTATCATTTTCTACTAATAGCACCTTAATAATATTTTCACTACTAATATCTTGAATATTTTCATGCTCTGAATTTGAATAATCTATATATTCAAATTTATCTTCAGCTGAAAAAATCACATACTTCTTAATCTCATTATTAACAAAAGAAACACCCCAAAATTGTGTATTTTTATCCTGATATTTAAATTCCTCAAGAAGACAGTGCCCTCTTGTTGATAAGCTCTCAATTATATATTTTTCAGACTTTTCCATACATCCTCCAAAAGCTTAAATATACTCATCCTTTTTTCCTTGCATACTCTTAAATATTCTATCCATTTCTTGTTTTATCAAACTACATAATTCATATATTCTATTTTGCATCTCAGTATGTTCCTCTATAAAATCAAATTTAACAAGCCATGTAGGATTGTATTCATCATCCACTTCACTTATATCAAAACCTTTTTCTGTAAACAGTTCCTCGTTAAAAAGATCATAACAAGCTGAATATTCCCAATCTTCAACATCATTTTTTGTATTAAACCATGCCTTTATCTTATCACCATCGTAATACATTTTCATTATGTATTCTGCTCCATCATTTACCTCGTAACTTCCAATCTCTTTCAAAAAATTATTGTCATTTTCTTTCTTCTCAAATAAAACTAATGATGTAAAATCCATATCAATTAATCCTTCCTTAAATATTTTTATATATAAGTATTGTTTTTTATATATTTTAGCAATATAATTATTTTTGTAAATATTTTACAATTATTAGAGGTGCATCTATGCTTAAAAATTTTATTTTCAAAAATAAGAAACCACTCATTGCGGCTTTCTTAGTCATTTTAATTATATTTTATATAGATCATAGAATTAATTTGAACAAGCTACATGATATAACCTATGCTGCTGATTATTATATGACTTCTGGAGTTTTTAATACCCATAAACTTTACAAGGTTGATTCTTATAACCTAAAATTTTCTTCTAATGATGAATCTATATTATTCGTAAGTGGAATTGAATCGAAATCTCCCCACAAAACTATAACCTATAAACTTACCATGCTAAGAAATTCATCAGGAATATGGAAATTAAAACATATAGAACAAGCTAATCCTTTAAACTAACTTAAGAATTCTTTTCATTGTTTGATTTATCCATACAATCTTTGCACAGCGCTTTCATTTTTAGTTCATGATCTATTAAAACAAACCCAGTTTTATTCTTTATAATTTCCTCTACTTGGTCCATTGGACATTCTATTTCTATTTCTTTATTACACATATTGCATTTTAGTACATGCTTATGTGTATCTCCTTTTATTTTGTAACTATACTTACCATTTCCTAAATCGACTTTACTCACAACATTTTTTTCTTCAAATAAATCTAAACTCCTATAAACAGTAGATAAGTCTGCAAACTTTCCATTATCATTGCAAATTTTGTATATTGTCTCTACCGTAAGGGCATCATTAGCATTATTCAATATTTTTAATATTTTAAGCCTGCATTTAGTAATTTTAATGTTATGACTCTTCAGGTACGTTTTCAAATCCATAATCTCACCTTGGTATCTTATTAAAAATATACAAAAATATATTGTATTCTTCATACTAATTATATCACAATTCTTTACCATACGGAAAACAATGTAAAACTTAAATAATGCCTTTTTACAATTTCAAGCAAAAAAATATGCCCCCTATAAAATGAGAGGCATATCTTAATCTTATATTAAAAAAACATCATCTTTAATCCAAATATAACTAATATAATTCCTCCTATATAGTCAGCATATTTACACACTAATTGTATTCTCTTCAAATACCTTGATATAATAAATGCAATTATTGAAAGAATTAAGGTTACTATTCCTATAAAAACGGAATCTCCTAATATAACATAATTACTTGAAATTTTATTAAACATAGTGAATCCAACTACAGCCGCATCTATACTTACTGAAATTCCTAAAACAAAATACATTTTAAAGTTTAATAACAGCTTTTCTTCCTTATTATCAAACCCTTCCTTTATCATAAATGCACCTACAAATGCAATTATCATTCCACCAATAATCTGAGGTACATATGTTATGTATGTATTAAAAAGAAATCCCGAATATGCCCCTATAAAGGTACACAAAAATTGAAAAAAGCCAAATGAAATAGCGAATAATAGCTTATTCTTTCTTTTTACACAACTATCAAGTCCAATACTAAGAGCAACTCCAAAAGCATCCAGCGATAATGCAATTGCAACCACAAATAAAGAGTATATATTCATAAATTCCTCCTGCCAACTTACTCATAGCGATTACTTCCCTTAAATATTTATGCTTTTCACATAATATAATCTTTAATTAAAGTTTATTCACTAAATTAAAGCTCTTTTAATACTATTTTTCATATAAATCTTTATATACAATTTCAAAAACATGAAGTGCATCACTTATTCTATCTTTTAAAAGATATTTCTTATTCTCAAGTTCCTTCAATCCTATATCTGTTATGTTGTATATTTTCTGTTTCTTTTTACTTTCATCATTCCATTTTCCAGATATAAAACTTTTCTTTTCCATTTTTTTTAATATAGGGTATATACCACCAGTGCTTGGAATCCATAAGCCATCAGTTCTCTTTCCAATTTGGTTTGCAATATCATTTCCATTTGTAGGCGCTAAACTCAATATAAAGAGAACATAAAGGGGGAGCAGTCCTTTTGTAAATACTTGGCCAACTGCTTCACCTTCTTTTTTTATTTTCCTTATTTCTGCAAGTTTCTGCTTATATTCCTCGTAGAGTTTCTTTTCCTCTTCTTTAATATCTAATTCATTTCTATGCATATTATTCCTCTAATAGTACAAGTCCAACAAGACCTGGCCCACTATGAACTCCTGAAACCGGACTTATACATCCATTATAAAAAGCATTGTTAATATTTGGAAGCTCTTTTACTTTCTTAAAAAATTCTTTTGATTCTTTTTCAGCATCACCATGCATTACATATGCTCGACATTTACTATTTTTAGTAATATCTTTTGCTATTTCCATTACTCTATTTAGAGATTGCTTTCTACCACGAACCTTATCGTACGCATAATAGACACCATTATCATCCACTGAAACTATAGGTTTAATATTTAAAAGCTTTCCTATTGTTCCTGCTATTTTTCCTATTCTACCACCTTTTTTTAAATAGTCAAGAGTGCCTACAACAAAAAACAGATGTATTTTTTTCCTTATCTCTGGTATAGCCTTTACAATTTCATCAAAGCTTTTATTGTTATGAATCATCTTAGAACATTCTTCAACTAATGCACCTTCACCTAAAGATATTAGCTTTGAATCATATATAAAAGATTTAATTTTACTATGTTCATCAGCAATCATTTTTAGTCCATTAAATATTCCTGAGAGACCACTTGAAAGGGTTATACCTATCGCATGAGTATATCCTTCTTCCTCTAGCTTTTTGTATAAATCCTCCATATCCTGAAGTGATGGCATGGAAGATTTAGGTACTTCAATCTCAAAATTCCTATATACCTCTTCAGAAGTTATATCTACTTTGTCTTTATATTCTTTATCTTTATATATGATTCTGAATGATAATACATTTATATCATTCTCTTTTATAAACTCCTCAGTCAAATCAGCCGTAGTATCCGTTATAATCGCTATCTTTTCCATATATATTATTCTCCTTCTTAATTTAGCACACAACTTTAAATAATCATTTACATAAAGTCAATTAATATTTTTTATATAATACTATATTTTATTTCCCAAGTTTTAGAGGTTATTCAAAACTTTATTTAATTATACCATTATCACTATTGATATATCAATAGTGATAATGGTATAGTCTTAAAACCTCTTCTTTATTATATCTATAGTCGTTAATAAACCTATTGAAACTAAAATATACAGCCCGCACCATAATCACTTGTTGATTGTGATTTTTTCTTTTGGTCTTATTCTTACTTTGAAAAAGTTAATAAACCTATTGAAACTAAAATATATAGCCCGCACCATAATCACTTGTTGATTGTGATTTTTTCTTTTGGTCTTATTCTTACTTTGAAAAAGTTAATAAACCTATTGAAACTAAAATATATAGCCCGCACCATAATCACTTGTTGATTGTGATTTTTTCTTTTGGTCTTATTCTTACTTTGAAAAAGTTAATAAACCTATTGAAACTAAAATATATAGCCCGCACCATAATCACTTGTTGATTGTGATTTTTTCTTTTGGTCTTATTCTTACTTTGAAAAAGTTAATAAACCTATTGAAACTAAAATATATAGCCCGCACCATAATCACTTGTTGATTGTGATTTTGGTACGGGCTATATATTAAGTTTCATAAGGTTTATTATAACAAATACAAGACTGCGAAGAAGTGACATACGCTGCCACCCATTACAAATAGATGCCATATGGCATGATTGTATGGAATTTTATCGAATAGAAATAATAGAGCTCCTAGGGTATATACTATTCCTCCAGCAACTAAAAATACTATTCCTGTAAAAGGCATAGATGCTAATAAGGTTTTAAAGTATATTACAATCATCCACCCCATTATTACATAGAGTAATGTAGATAATTTTTCAAATTTACCACAGAAAAAAACCTTTAGTGTGATTCCAATAATTGCTGCTATCCAGACAACAGAAAATATTATCCAACCTCCATGATGTCTAAGAACCGTTAATGAAAATGGAGTATATGTTCCTGCAATTAGTATATATATTGAAGCATGATCAAATATCCTAAAAACTTTCTTTGCTCTTTTGTTAAAGATGCTGTGATATAGAGTAGAAAATAAGTATAGTATGAAAAGGCACGCACCATAAACAGAATAACTTACAACATACCATGCATTCCCATTCCTCGCTGCAAAAACTACTAGAATAACAATTGCTGCAATTGCTAAAGCTGCACCAACTAAATGCGTTATAGCATTTGCAATTTCTTCACCCTTTGTGTAAAAACTATCTTCCTCCATTTTAGCACCTCCATTAATTACATTTGCGATTATTTGGTTATCATATTATTTAATTTTAACCATTACAAACTTTATTATATATTCTACGGGTTAAATATGTAAATAAAAAAAACAAAATCATCTATATAATTAATAAATGATTTTGCTTTTTTATTATTTATTTATACTAAAAGACAATAGTTTCCTCATATCAATTTTCATATATGAATAACTTTCTCCTCCTGCCAATTCCGAACCATCTTTATAATCACCCGGTTCACAATTAAAGCTTATATTGTTACCATCGCTTGTACAAACTATAGTTCCATTTTCATCAGTTCTGTACACAGGTATATTCATTGCTTCTAACTTATCCATTGTAACCTTATGTGGATGCCCATAATCATTACCTAATCCGCAGCTTATAACAGCATATTTAGGATTAACTGCATTTAAAAAATCTTGTGAACTTGAGGTATGACTTCCATGATGTCCAACTTTAAGAACATCTGCGCTTAAATCAAATCCTGCATTAATCATATCCGGCTCATTGGAACTTTGTGCATCTCCCGTAAACATAAATTTATTATTTCCATAGGTTAATTTTATGACTATTGAGTACGTATTTAAATTTTCACTATTCGTATTTATTGGACCATACACTATACAATTTGCACTACCAACTTTAAATGTACTTCCTACCACAGGATTTGTTGCTGTAAGCCCCTTATTTCTCATTGCTTGTATTACATCTTTATATGTCTGAGTATTAGTAGCTACATTTGGCATATATATAGTTCCAATATTGAAATTATTGATTACTTCATCTGCTCCACCTATATGATCTTCATGCGGATGAGTAAGAACTAAATAGTCAATTTTCTGCACATTTTGATTCTTTAAGTATGACATTAAATTACTAGTTGATTCATTGGTTCCTGTATCTATAAGCATATTCTTTCCACCACATTGTATTAGTTCACTATCGCCTTGTCCAACGTCTATATAATGAACTTTTAGATTATTAAAATTTGCCGCCATAACATTAACATTGCCAACCTTAGACCATGCTGATAAAAACATAATTGTAAAAATAAAACAAAAAATCAAACTTAGTTTTTTTATATTATTACGCATTTTATTTCCTCCCCTTTATGTATTTTTAATGTAATTGTATCAATATATCCCATACACTTTCAATGAATTTTCTATTTTTTTACATAACCTTAACTTTAAATGCAAATTTTTTAACTTTTTAATATTAATTATTAAAAATCACCCCAAAATCATATTATTTTGGGGTGTCTTCTTAAACCGCTTCTTTTTTAGTTTCTAAAAATTGAACCTCTTCACCAACAACTTCAGTGATATACTTTCTATTGCCATCAACATCTTGATAAGTTCTAACTTGAAGTCTTCCAGATACACCAACAAGATAACCTTTTTTCATGTATCTTGCAACATTTTCAGCAGTTTTACCCCAAACTGTAACTGGAATAAAATCAGCTTCATTTTCTCCATTTGTATTTCTTACTCTTCTATTAACTGCAATAGTAAAATTACATCTATTGTTTCCAGTAGTTTCTATTTGCTTAATACTTGGATTCTTAGTCATTCTTCCTATCAAAAGTATTTTATTCATATATTTTCTCCTCATTTAATAATATTAATTTATTATTATTGTTTCCAAGTTTTAAACTAATAAACATTTATGTAATATTATTATAAAATATTTCTATAAAAAAACAAGCTAGGCATAATATCTTAACCTAACTTGCTTTTTTATTCTTATTTATTATTTTTTAGCACTTCTTCACTTGTCTTAATAACATTTTCCTTAGTGAATCCAAACACTTCGAAAAGTGTTTCAGCTGGTGCTGAAGCTCCAAAATGATCTATTGAAATGATTTCCCCATCAATTCCAGTATATTTATGCCAACCAAATGAAGATGCTGCCTCTACTGCAACACGAGCTCTAACGCTGCTTGGCATAACACTTTCTTTATAAGCCTTATCCTGCTTATCGAAAAGTTCAAAGGATGGAACACTGATAACTCTTGAATCTATTCCTTTATTTAAAAGTTCTTCTTGTGCCTCATACACCAATTCAACTTCTGAGCCTGAAGCCATAAGAAGCATATCTGGAACATCCTTTTTAGAATCTTTTAGTGTATACGCACCTTTTAATAAACCTTTTCCAGTTTCATTATACAAAGGAAGCTTTTGCCTTGTAAGTACAAGTGCTGTAGGTCCATCTTCTCTTTCTAATGCGTATTTCCATGCCTCTACAGTTTCCTTTGAATCACAAGGTCTCAATACTGTTAAATTAGGTATACTTCTAAGTGCTGCTAACTGTTCTATTGGTTCATGAGTTGGTCCGTCTTCTCCTACTCCTATACTATCATGAGTAAGCACATACACAACAGGGAGATTCATAAGAGCAGACATTCTCATTGCACCCTTCATATAATCACTGAATACAAAGAAAGTTGATACGAATATTTTTAGTCCGCCATGTGCAGATACTCCATTTGCAATAGCAGCCATAGCATGCTCTCTTACTCCAAAGTGAAGATTTGATCCACTTCTATCATCAGAAGAAAAATCACCCTTATCATTCATGTATGTTTTATTTGATGGTGCTAAGTCAGCAGATCCACCTATTAAATTTGGCACTACATTTGCTATTATATTTAATGCTTTTCCTGATGAATCTCTTGTTGCCATAGGTTTTTCTAACTCTTTAAATGCATCAATTTCATCTAGCTTTACTTTTACTTCACCATTCATCCAAGCATTAAATTCATCAAATAAATCAGGATATTTTTCTTTATATTTATTTAAAAGTTCATTCCAGTTACTTTCATTTTCTTCAAATGTTTTTTGAAGCTTTTTTATATGCTCTTTAACTTCTTCTGGAACATAAAATTCTTCTTCATAATTCCAATTTAAATTTTTCTTTAATCCACTTACTCCAGTTTCTCCTAGTGGAGAGCCATGAACTCCAGCTGTTCCTTGATTTGGTGAGCCAAAGCCTATTACTGTTTTAGCTATAATGATTGATGGTTTATCGTTTTGCTGTTTTGCCTTTTCAATTGCTTTACTTAAACTACTTACGTCAGTTCCATCTTCAACGTTTATTACATTCCAATCATATGCTTTAAATCTTTCTCCAACATTTTCCTTAAATGCTATATCAGTATTTCCTTCTATTGAAATATCATTATCATCATATATTACTATTAGTTTTGATAATCCTAAAGTTCCAGCAAAAGAAGCAGCTTCGCTAGCTATTCCTTCCATCATACAGCCGTCTCCGCTTAAAACATATGTATAGTGATCAACTATATCAAAACCCTGTTTATTGAATTTTGATGCAAGATGTGCTTCTGCAATAGCCATACCTACACCATTAGCTATACCTTGACCTAAAGGTCCTGTGCTTATCTCAACACCTGGGGTAACTCCATATTCAGGATGTCCTGGTGTTATACTCTCCCATTGTCTAAAATTCTTTAAATCATCTATGGAAATCTTATAGCCAAATAAGTGAAGAAGTGAATACAAAAGCATAGATGCATGACCAGCAGATAAAATAAATCTATCTCTATTGACCCATTTAGGATTTGAAGGATTGTGTTTTAAATACTTTGACCAAAGTGTATACGCTACAGGTGCTGCTCCTAGTGGGGTACCTGGATGCCCTGAATTGGCCTTTTGAATTGCTTCAGCTGATAAAATCCTTATGGTATTTATTGATAATTCATCAATGTTCATATTTTTATTATCCTCGCTTCCCGTTGTTTAAATATTTTATTAGTATCCTTTAACCTACACTAATAATACACAATAAACTATATATTTTCAATAGGTCTTCTCTCTTGTTTTTTGTTAAGAATTTTCTCATTTCTCTTCTGAAGCTCTTTTTCTATATCTTCAAGTTTTATATTTTTATAATTTAAAAGCACTAATGTGTGATATATAACATCACATATTTCATTTATTAAATCCTCTTTGTTATCATCCTTTGAGGCTATTATAACTTCAGTTGTTTCCTCTCCGACTTTTTTCAGTATCTTATCTATTCCCTTTTCAAATAGATAATTTGTATATGACCCTTCAATTGGATTATTCTTTCTATCCTCAATAACATTATACAATTTACTTAGTATTTCATTTTTATCCATTACTTTGCCCCTCCATCTTCAAACTCAAAGCTCCTATAAAAACAACTTCTATTTCCAGTATGGCATGCAGCTCCCACCTGTTTTACTTTTATCAAAATAGTATCTCCATCACAATCAATGCCTATACTTTTTACGTATTGAAAATGTCCTGAGGTCTCCCCCTTATTCCAATAACTTTTTCTTGATCTACTCCAAAACCAGGTTCTTTTCGTATCTACCGTCCTTTTTAGAGCTTCCTCATTCATATAAGCCAACATTAAAACCTCGCCGTTTTCATCATCCTGAACTATTGCAGGGATAAGCCCCTTTGAAAAATCCATCATTTCTAATATTTTTTTATATTCCAAACAAATCACCACCAAGCTTTATAATCTAACTTGAATACTATTTTCTCTTAAATAGTTTTTAACTTCTCCAACTGTATACTCTTTATAATGAAAAAGTGATGCCACAAGTGCTGCATCAGCTGAAGTCTTTTTAAATATTTCATCAAAATCTTCAAGCCTTCCACATCCTCCTGAAGCTATAACCGGTATCCTAACTGCATCACATACTGCACCTGTGAGCTCAACATCATATCCATTTTTAGTACCATCTGCATCCATACTTGTAAGAAGTATTTCTCCTGCACCAAGACTTTCACATTTTTTAACCCATTCTATGGCATCTAAACTTGTATCTACTCTTCCTCCATTTATAAAAACATTAAAGCCTCCTGTTTCTATATTTCTTCTTGCATCCACTGCAACTACGACACATTGACTTCCAAATTTTTTTGCAGCTTCATTTATAAGCTCTGGATTTCTTATTGCTGCTGAATTTATAGATATCTTATCTGCTCCTGCCCTCAATATATTTTTAAAATCATCTACATCTCTTATTCCACCACCTACTGTAAGTGGTATAAATACCTTCTCTGCCGTTCTTCTTACCACATCTATCATGGTATTTCTGCCTTCATTTGTGGCACTTATGTCCAAAAATACTATTTCATCTGCGCCTTCTCTATTGTAAAAATCCGCTATCTCAACCGGGTCACCAACATCCTTTAAGTTAACAAAATTGACACCCTTAACAACTCTTCCCATATCAACATCAAGACATGGTATTATTCTCTTTGTAAGCATACCTTTCACCTCTTTTCTATTACAGCTATGGCTTCCTTAAGATTAATTTTTTCGCTATATATTGCTTTTCCAACAATAGCTCCGTATATATTCATTTCTTTCAATTTAATAAGATCATCTAAATCCTTTATTCCACCTGAAGCTGTTATATTACAGTTTACATTTTCCTGTAGTTTTTTAAGCATATCAAAATTAGGTCCCTTTAACGTTCCATCCTTACTTATATCTGTTAGAATTATATCTTCTGTGCCCATATCCTCCATTATTTTTGCAAACTCTATGTAGTTTATTTTGCTCACATTAAGCCATCCATTTACTGCAACATATCCATCTTTTGCATCTATTCCAACTGCTATACTCTTACCATATTCCTTTATAGCTTCTCTTGTAAATTCTTTATCCTTAAGAGCAGCCGTTCCTAATATTATTCTTTTAACACCTATATTTATAAGTTTTTCAACAACCTTTATATTTCTTATTCCTCCACCTAATTCTATGGGAACACTGGTAACCTGAACTATACTTTTAACAGCATCTAAGTTTATAATTTCCCCTTCTAAAGCACCATCTAAATCAACCACATGTATATATTTTGCTCCATCATTTTCAAAAGACTTTGCCGTTAATGCTGGACTTTCCGCAACGACACTTGATTTTTCAAATCTTCCTTGATAAAGTCTTACACATTTTCCCTGCTTTATATCTATTGCCGGTAAAATTATCATATTATATCAACTCCCAAAAGTTTTTAAGTATTGTAAGTCCTATCTCTCCGCTTTTTTCTGGATGAAACTGAATTCCAAATATATTTTTATAGCTTACAACCGCTGGCAACTTAGTCCCATAATCACAATATGCATTTAGATTATTTTTATCCGCCAATTCTGCATAGTAAGAATGAACAAAGTACACATAGCTTCCTTTTGAAACTCCCTTTAATATATTGCACTCTCTAGGTATATTTAAACTATTCCATCCCATATGTGGAATTTTAAACTCTGTTTTCATTTTTCTTATTTTTCCGCCTATAAGTCCAAGCCCTTTTGTGTTTGTAACCTCTTCACTCTCATCAAATAGAAGCTGCATTCCAAGGCATATTCCCGCAAAAGGTTTTCCATTTTTAGCTTCATTTATAATTGTTTTATCTATCCCATTTTCTTTTAAACTACTCATAGCATCAGGAAAAGCTCCCACGCCTGGAAGTATTATAGCATCACTTTTTTCTATTTCCTTTGAATCAGAGGTTATAAACGAATTTGCCCCAATATAATCGAAAGCTTTCTTAACACTAAGGAGATTTCCCATATCATAATCTATTATAGCTATTTTTTTATTCATACTTAACGCCCCCTTTATATACTTCCTTTTGTTGACATAACTCCTTTTATTCTTGTATTTTTGCTAACAGCCTCACTTAAAGCTCTTCCAAAGGCTTTAAATAATCCCTCTATCATATGATGATTATTCTTCCCGTAAATTACTCTAGCATGAAGGGTTATTCCAGCATTAAATGCTAGTGCTCTAAAAAATTCTTCTACCATTTCAGTTTGAAAATCTCCAAGCTTTTCGCAGGTAAATTCTCCATCAAAAACTAAAAACGCTCTTCCACTTATATCCATAGATACCTGACACAAGCTTTCATCCATAGGGACAAATGAAGTTCCATACCTATTTATGGATTTCTTATTTCCTAGTGCTTTATTGATACACTCACCTATTACTATCCCTGTGTCCTCAACAGTATGGTGACTATCAACTTTTAAATCCCCTATAACCTTTACTTTTAAATCTATAAGTCCATGTTTACTCATAAGCTCTAGCATATGGTCAAAAAAACCTATCCCTGTATCTATATCATATTTTCCTTCACCATCTAAATTTATATCAACCTCTATGCTGGTCTCGGTGGTTTTTCTCTCTATAAAGGCTGTTCTTTTTTCTTCCACTACTTTCACCTCTTATTTAAATCTTACTTTAATTGAATTAGCGTGTGCTGTAAGTCCTTCTGTTTCAGCAATCTTAACTACCTTATCATTCACATTTCTAAGAGCCTTTTCTGAATAATATAAATAACTTGACTTCTTAACAAAATCATCTACCGAAAGTGGAGAAGAGAATCTAGCTGTTCCACTTGTAGGAAGCACATGATTAGGTCCTGCCATATAATCCCCTAAGGGTTCTGGAGAATAGCTTCCTAAAAATATTGAGCCTGCATTTTTTATATCATTCAAATATTCAAAGGGATTAGGCGTTATGATTTCAAGATGTTCTGGAGCTACAACATTTCCTATTTCTATGGCTCTACTTATACTATCTACCAATATTATGGCACCAAAATTCCTTAAAGCTTCAAGTATTATTTCCTTTCTACTTAATCCCTCTACTTGAAGTTTTATCTCTTCTATAACCTTACCTATAAGTTCTTTTGAAGTTGTAACTAAAATAGATGAGGCAAGTGTGTCGTGTTCTGCTTGTGACATTAAATCTGCAGCTATAAATTTAGGATTTCCTGTTTCATCTGAAATAACAAGTATCTCACTTGGACCTGCTATCATATCTATATCTACAAATCCATATACACTTTTCTTTGCCATTGCAACAAATATATTTCCAGGTCCTACAATCTTATCTACTTTATCTATTGTCTCAGTTCCAAATGCAAGCGCTGCAATTGCTTGAGCTCCTCCTACCTTATATATCTTATCAACTCCAGCTAAATCTGCTGCAACTAGAATGCTCGGATTTACAAAGCCGTCTTTCATAGGTGGAGTAGTCATTATAATTTTATTTACTCCTGCAACCTTAGCAGGTACTGCGTTCATAATAACTGATGAAGGATATGCCGCTGTTCCTCCTGGTACATATATACCAACTTTATCAAGTCCCCTTACTGTTCTTCCCATTACAATACCATTTTCCTTAGTTATAACATATGAATTTTGAACTTGTTTTGAGTGATACTCCTCAATGTTTTCCTTTGCAGTTTTAAGGGCACAAATAAAGTCATTCTCTACTTTACTGTAAGCAGCTTTTATTTCTTCTTTTGTAACCTCTATACTTTGAAGCTCTACTTTATCAAATTTGCTAGTGTATTCAATAAGTGCTTTATCTCCATTTTCCTTTACATTATCTATTATGAATTTCACTGTTTTAATTATCTCAGCATTTTCTTTTCCCTGTCTCTCCTTTAATGACTGAAAGTACTTTTCCCCATCCAAACTGCCATCTTGTATTATTCTTATAATATCTTCCAACTCTAACTCTCCCTCTCAACATAATTTTTTACTTTTTGTATTATATCCGTTATCCTATCCTTATTAAGCTTCATACTTGCCCTATTTACTATCATTCTTGCACTTATATCGCATATATCATCAAAAATTACAAGACCATTTTCTTTAAGTGTTGTTCCTGTCTCAACTATATCTACAATTGCATCCGCTAGATTAAGTATTGGTGCAAGTTCAACAGAACCTTCTATCTTTATTATTTCAACATCTATTCCCTTTTCTCTGAAATATTCTCTTGTCACATTGGGATACTTTGTTGCTATCTTCATTCTGTTAAATCCCTCATTTAATTTAAAACTTGAAATAGACGCCAAAGAAAATTTACACTTTCCAACCTTTAAATCCAAAACCTCATAAAAATCCTTTTTCATTTCAAGAAGAGTGTCTTTTCCAACTATTCCTATGTCAGCTGCTCCATGCTCAACATAAGTTAACACATCAGGTGCCTTTACAAGAACAAAATCTATACTATTCTTAAAATCATGGAATATAAGTTTTCTGCCTTTATCCTTAAGTTCACTACAATCAAGTCCTATATTTTCAAAAATCTCCACAGCGGCCTTCTCAAGCCTTCCCTTTGTAAGTGCAATCCTAATTGTTTTATTTTTGTCCATAATAGTTTTCCTCCACAATTGTTTTGCCTGTATCTGCATTAAAGATTTTACTAATTTTATTTTCAATACAATATTTTTTTGTTTCCTCTATATTGTCAAAAAGGCTTACCTCTGCCCTTTTCCCTTCCGAATTCAATTTAGAAACTGCCTCATATGCCTTTTCTATATTACAGCTAGAAGCAAAAACAACATACCTATCTCTTGAATATAAATTTTCTCTTACACAATCATCAAGCGCTGCAACTAAATTATCAACATTTATAGCAAGCCCAGTTGCAGGAATATCATACCCAAATTGTCCTAATAGCTTATCATATCTTCCACCACTTAAAAGGTCATCTCCAATTCCATGGGCATATCCTCTAAAAATGAGACCCGTGTAGTAATTTATATGCTGAACCATTCCTAAATCTATTAAAATATATTCTCCAAAACCAGCTCTTTTAACAATATCATATAAGTCTCTAACCTTTTTTAATGCCTCAATAGCTTGCTTATTAGACGTTAATTGCTCAGCTTTTTCTATAACTTCCTTTCCTCCAAATAAATTAGGTAGATTCATAAGTACTTTAGAACTTGTTTCACCAATTAGATCGCTATTCCTTAAAATAAACTCCTCAACCTTACTGAAATTCTTATTTTCAATAAAATTTCTTAACTTTTCTGTATCCTGTTCTTTTAATGCTGTGTCTGAAATTATACTCTTAAAAAATTCAACCTGTCCTATTTCAATTTTAAAATTTTTAAGCCCTGTCTTTAAAATAGCTTTTATAGCTGTAATTATAACTTCTGCGTCTGCCTTAAGGCTTGAAAAACCAAGTATCTCTATTCCCGATTGAGTGATTTCACTTATTTTCCCATTAAGAGCCTTGTTCATCCTATATATATTACCTGTATAACTTAATTTTAAAGGATATACCCTATTTTTAAGTTTTGTAGCACATATTCTTGCAATGGGTGTTGTCATGTCAGGTCTAAGAACTAGAATTCTTCCTGTATTATCAAATAGTTTATACATCTTTTCCTGACTTATGGGTTGATTTTCAAGATTATATACATCGTAAAATTCCAAAGTTGGTGATCTAACTTCTTCATAACCAACATTTATATAGCTATTTCTTAATATATTTTCAATGTTATTTTTTATTGTGCATTCCTCAAATAATATATCCCTAGAGCCTTCTGGTATATATTTTTTTAAATTTATCATAACTTCACTTCCCATTTTGAACTTTGTTCTTTACCGCTTTAACACGCTAACGTATTAATTCATTAAATATATACTATCAATTTATTGTCCCTATGTCAATTCTTTTCTCACTTTTCCTACAATTCGCTAGTATATATTGTTCTACTTATACAAAAAATTATTATAGGATTTTTTAGCTTAAGATAAAGAAATCCTTTTATAAAGAAAATTTTAATGGAGGTGCACTATGAGTAATAAAAATTCACGAGAAACTGAAAATAGATTAGATGAGCTTACAAACTTAGTTGAAAAAAATACAAGAACTGAAAGACACCTAGAACAACACAGTGATATATCTTCACCTCAAGCTCTAAGCATGGCTAAAGGAAAGCAAGAAAGAAGATGTGAAGAAATAAATGACTTAAAACAAAAAATATTAAACGATACCAACAGCAAAAATGATGAGATAGAGAATACTGAAAAAAGATACAGATATGCAGAAGGATATATAGACCATAATGCTGATAATATGAATAAATCTGCTCTTGAAAATATGGAAAAGAAACAGGAAAATAGAAGAGATACTCTTAATTCTCTTAAATAATAATATAAGTGGAAACCAAAGTAGGTTTCCACTTATATTATAGCTTAAACAAATTCAAACAGATACTTTTAAATATTCCTCCACAACTACCGCTGCTGCCCCTGTAGAAAAAATATTTCCTTTAAAATGTCCTTCGCGTATAAGCTTAATTTTATGATTTTTAATTCTATCAAATACTATTTTAGTTAAAACATCGTAGAAAGTTTTTGAATTAGCAATTAAGCTTCCACCTAATACTATTGCCTTTAAACCTAAAACTTGTATGTAATTAGCTAAAGCTATTCCAAAAATCACAGCTGAATTTAAAATTACCTCCTTGGATAAGCTATCTCCCTTATTAATGGCATTTTCTAAATCCAAAAGCTTAATCTCTCTTAAATTTTTCTTAATTATGGTCTTCCTTCCACTTTTTACTTTTGAGCAAAAATTATTAATTATACTACTTTCTGACACATAATTTCCCAGGAAATCAAACTTATTTTTGTTATTTATAATTAACATATTCGAGAAAGCATCTTCTTTATTATTTATCGTTCTTAGAACTTGTCCTGATAGCACCACTCCACTTCTGATGATCTCTGTGCAGTTAAAATACGCCATATTTGAAATTCTCCTATTAAATCCATATAAATATTCTGCTAACGCTGCAGAATTTGCACCATTTTCAATAATCACCCTACTTGAAAGTTCCCTCTCAAGTTCACTTTTTAATTTTGTATACCCACTACATTTAAAGCTTGCAACATTTAAAACTGAAACTCCAACACCAAATAAAGTTAAAACGTCTAATCTAAGTTCGCCTACAACTTTATTTATGCAGTTAATTATTTTATCTGCAATTTTTTTCTCACTTAGTATACCTTTTAAATTAATTCTGTCCTCATAAAACAACTCTAATTTGATGTTTGTAAATACTATATTTATAAATTCCCTTGATATATCTATTCCTATAATATAAAAGCCACATAAATTTACGTTATACATTATAGGCTTTCTTCCCCCTGCTGAGTCCTCTATTCCATATTCGACAATTAGTCTTTCATCCTCAAGAGGCCTCATCAAACGATTTAATGTAGTCAACTTCATATCTATATTTTTTAGTATTTCTTTTTTTGTCATAGCACCTTTCTTCTGAAGTAAATCAAATATTCTTTTACTTCTATCATCTAATTCTATTGACATTCCCATAACCACCTATACCTTTTTCAATACAAAATCGTATATGCTAAAATAGTATTTTATTTTGAAACTAATTTTCAATTGTAACTATTCAAATTATCAAATTTTTTAAAAATCGAAAAAACTCTTCTTCTTCGCATTTCCATATAAAAAACAAAGAGGTCAAGCTTTATTTAATAAAGCTTGACCTCTAGTATTTCTAGTCAGTCAAAACATATTATTCTTATGTAACTACCATAGCTTTGTGTTAACACCTTAAAAATTAGTTGTCAATTTAAATTTTACTTTTCTCCCCTTATTTAAACTTTCTATCTTAGTCTTATCTTTTGACTTGCCTCTATTTGTATAACAACACCATCTTGAATAATTAATGTTATAGAACCATATTTTATTTCCTTTAAAAGTTTTGAGATTTTTTCCTCATACCTTTCCCCTTTAATAGTTTTAGACTTATTAATTTTATAATCTAAATCATTCATAAAAGTCCCCCCGTAAACCAACAAACTAATTTATCATACTATTTATATCTATATACTATGTTTTTAATTACAACCTTGCCAAATAAATTTTTCGTTATCTTACTAAACCAATTTAATTAATATGATTAATGCAATTTTATAACTATTCCTTTTTATTGTCAATAGATTTTTTACAAAAATATCATTATTATGAAAAATATTCATAAAGTTGTTGACAAAGGATTTTTATTATGTATAATTAAATTAATAAGTGTTTTGTTTCGAAAACTTAATATTTCCTTATCAAGAGAAACGGAGGGACTGGCCCAATGATGTTTCAGCAACCAAGGTTTTATACTTATGGTGCTAATTCCAGCAGGATATTTTCTGAAAGATGAGGAGCGACTATTTAAACATTTTTATTTTGTTAATAGATCCTCTTCTTTTAAAAGAAGAGGATTTTATTTTGTTAATAATAGAACCAACTTATTATTATTTGGTTTTATTCTATTAAAAGTGGTGGTATAGGACATATTTTATTAAAAGAAGAGAGAAATACCTCCAATATTTCTCCCTTCAATTCCATAAGCTTATAGATTTTACCCAATCTATCCTAAAATATTTTTACTAAAATACCTGTCACCTCTATCTGGAAAGATAGTAACTATATTACCACTTTTAATCTTTTTACTTAATTTAATTGCTGCTGCCATAGCTGCACCAGATGAACTTCCAACTATCAGTCCTTCTTTAAGGGCAAGTTGCCTTACCATATGAAAAGCCTCAGCATCATTAACCTTAATAACTTCATCTACAAGATTCATATCCATGGTATCTGGAATAAAATCATTTCCTATACCTTCGATATCATAGCTAGCTTCCTCTCCTCCACCCATGGTAGAACCTTCAGGATCAGCAAGTACACCCTTTATATTTGGTTTTTTCTCTTTTAAAAACTTTAATACACCAGCATAGGTTCCTCCACTACCAGCACCTGCAACTACATAATCAATGTTGCCTTCAAGATCTCTATAAATCTCAGGTCCTGTAGTTTCATAGTGTGCCAATGGATTTGCTTGGTTTACGAATTGACCAAGACTTATAGAATTAGGTATGGTACTCAAAAGCTCATTTGCCTTCTTAACTGCTCCCTGCATTCCTTCCTCTCTAGGCGTATTTATAATTTTTGCACCAAATGCTTTCATAAGCGTCTGCTTTTCTATAGAAAACTTCTCAGGTACAACAAAGATTACATTATACCCTTTGTTTATAGCTGCAAGTGCTATTCCTATACCTGTATTACCCGCTGTGCCTTCAACTATGGTATAACCTTTTTTTAGTTTTCCCTTCTTTTCTGCATCCTCTATCATATAAACGCCTACTCTATCTTTTACACTGCCTCCTGGATTCAATAATTCAAGCTTAGCAAAAATATTCACTCCACTATTTAATCCAAAGTTATTGATTTTTATTATAGGAGTGTTTCCTATAATTTGTCTAATGTCGTCTATATAGTTCACTATTTTTCACTCCCCTCAAGAGCTTTCAACAAGTCTTCTATTAAATCATCACCATTTTCAATTCCTACAGAAAGTCTTATTAAGTTATCTACAATACCAACTTTCTGTCTTATTTCATATGGAATTGCTGCATGTGTCATACTAGCTGGATGGCATATAAGTGATTCAACTCCACCTAAACTTTCTCCAAAGGTAATAAGTTTTAAATTCTCAATAAACTTTTTATAGTCGTATTTTTCATTTATAACAAATGATATTATTGCGCCATAACCAGAAGCCTGCTTTTTTTGGACCTCATGCCCTATATGCTCCTCAAGTCCAGGATAGTATACTTTTTCTATTTCTTTTCTATGATTTAACAGAGAAGCTATCTTCTTTGCATTATCAGTATGCCTATCCATTCTTACTGCAAGAGTTTTTATACCCCTTATAAGAAGAAATGAATCAAAAGGTCCAAGTACTCCTCCAGTTGAATTCTGTATAAAATGAAGCTTTTCAGCTAAATCTTTATTGTTAACCACTACAAGACCCGCCACCAAATCACTGTGTCCACCTAAATACTTTGTAGCGCTATGAAGTACTATATCTGCACCAAGTGTTAGTGGTTTTTGAAGATATGGTGTCATAAAGGTATTATCAACTATAGTAAGAAGATTGTTTTCTTTTGCTATACTTGAAACAAGCTTAATATCCGTAATATCCATAAGTGGATTAGTAGGACTTTCAATGTATATAGCCTTTACATCCTTATCTATATTATCCCTTATCTCTTGAACCTTTGAAGTATCAACTATTTTATAACCTATATTAAAATGATTAAATACCTTATCTAAAACTCTAAAAGTTCCACCATAAACATTGTTTGATATAATTATTTTATCTCCTGTTTTAAATAAAGATAAAACTGCTGTAATAGCTGCCATTCCAGAAGCAAATGCAAAACCAGATTGACCTTCCTCTAAATCTGAAATAAGCTTTTCAACAGCTTCTCTTGTTGGATTTCCTGTTCTTGAATATTCATATCCTTTGTTTACACCTAACTTTTCTTGTTTAAAGGTTGAAGTTTGATATATAGGGACATTTACTGCACCTGTATATTCGTCTCCATCTTTTCCTCCATGAATTACCAATGATTCTATTTTCATTTTTCTCCTCCTAAAATTTATTTTGCAGCTTTTGCTATAAATATTGAAGTTTCAGTGTGCTCTCCCCTACTTGAGGTTCCTTTGCATTTTAAATCTGTATTTTCAATATCTATATTTTTAAAGCCAACATTTTTTAACCACATATCAATTTGTTCATTAGAAAAACCAAGCCACTCGTCAAACATTTCTTCTCTTGCCCACTTGCCATTATGCTCTGAAACATCTGATATAACTACTGTACCATCTTTTTTTAGAACTCTGTACATTTCCTTTATTGCTTTTTCAGCATCCTTGATATGGTGAAGCGCCATATTTATAAATACTGCATCAATGGACTCATCAAACAGAGTTACACTTGTAAGTGAAGATTTTAGTAAATATATATTATTAAGCTTTTTGTCATGCGCTGACTTTTTTAGTTCTCTAAGCATATTATTGGAATTGTCTAATCCAAATACCATATTTGCGTCACTTGCAAGAGCAAGACTTATAAAACCTGTACCACACCCAAAATCAGCCGTTATCTTATCCTTAATACTAACCTTAGATAAGACCTTATACTTTAACCTTTCCTCAAAATATTCACTTCTTATTACATTCCAACTAGCGGCAATGTTATCAAAATACTGCATAGAACCCATAATATACACTCCCCTTAAAATTTATAAAAAACAAGTTTTAATATACTTTATAGAAATTGCATACTAAGAGTACTTAATTTTTAAATAAAAAAACTTCCCCCCCTAAAATATAGAGGCAGAAGTTTACTCCGCGGTTCCACTCTAATTATCACATAAAAACTAATATGACAACTCATAACTTAGGTACTAACATACCATAACGCTTTAATCGGGCGTACCCGCTGCCGTCTACTATAAAAATTTTAGTATATATTAATTTCACATTTCGAGGCAGTACTCCAAGATGCATTCGCATAAACTTAATCTTAATCTCTTTCAGCCAGGGAGATCTCTCTGTTAAGTTTTATTTATGCTACTATTTCTTATCACAGTATTTAATTAACTTATTTTTTTCTTTAAGATATTATATTATAGTTACAACCTTTTTGTAAACAGATTTTTTCTTATTTTTCATATCTGATAAGTAGGTTTTTGTTGATAACCATATGTTTACATTACTTATACTAGCAAATGTAAATATATATGTCAACAAATTTTATGCTGAGGCATATAGTATCTTTTAGAATATATTTTCTATTTATATAGATATGGCTAAATTTATAACTCCCATCTTTAACCTCAACATATAACTATCCTTAAAATTTTTGTCAATTTTTTTTCAGTTCTTAATCATTTTATCTCCTAAGTATTTATATTTTTTTATTTTTTATCTAAATTTTTCATCTCAGTATCTAAACTTTCAAAGCTTGTTTTCACTAACTTTAATTCTTTTATCAGTTCCTCTAACATATCACAGTCCTTTTTCATTGCACTATAAAATCCAGGAAACGTTGAATCAAATTCTTTTTTAGCATCGCCTTCCCATGTATCTTCCATTTTACGTAATTCATTTTCTAAATCACATAAAATATCATGCAATCTAACTTTACTATCGCTATAAACTTTTATGGTTTCTTCAAAAATACTTGCATCAATTTCAATATCACATCTATCTACCATTAAACTCCATCTTTTTCTACATATGTATCATTTATTACTATCTATAAAACTTTGTTTTAATCATCTTATCCTCTGCATCAAAGCTTGACACTATATTATTTACAGCCGCTACATCATTACCCATATTATCCTGCATTTCTTTTACCATTTTAACTATCTTATTATACTCAGTGGTAATAGAATCCACTGCACTTCCTTTTATTCCATCTTCTATATGCCTATTGGATAAGTGAATCAAATTATATGTCTCTTTAACTTTTTCCCCAACTGCTTTTAAATCCTTTATTACATCATCACAAGCCTTCTCGTCTATTCTTATTTCATCAGAATTCATCCTTAACCTCCTACAAATCTTTTATCTATAACAACTTTCACTTTTACCACTTAAGAATTCCTTTAATTGTTCATCTAATTCTATAACTTTCCTATATGCTGGATTTAATTTTATAACTGTGTTCAAATCTTCTTTAGCAGCTTCATATTTATTTAGACTTATTCTATTTCTCGCTCTCATCAAATATACTTCCAAAGCATCATTATCTAAGTCAATTATATACTCATACAATTCTTCTGCTTTTTCATAATCTTCTATATCCCTCAAACAATTTGCTTTAAAAAAATTCAACTTAACATCATATGGATATTTGATGATTAAGAAGTTATACTTTTTTATTGCTTCCTTATAAGCCTCTTTTGCTTCCTCGTTTTTGCCCATTTTTTCAAATTCAAAGCTCTATAATAGTACGAATTAATTAAAACAGATTCCTCTCCACTTAATCTTTCTATTATTTCTTTGAAAAATTCTTCTGCATCTTCATGTTCTCCTAATAACATGCACAGGTTTGCCTTTGCAAAAACACCTTCCATATTATTCTCATGAAATTCTAAAATTTTATCATATGTTGATTTCGCTTCATCAATCTTTTTTAGATAGGTAAGCAAATCTCCTTTTTTTAGTATTAATAGAACATTACCTTCATCAAATAATAATGCTTTTTCTGTGCATTCCAAAGCTTTTTCAAACTCTTTCTGTTTTTCAAACAATACAGCCTTGTCATAGCATAATGTCATTTGTTCACCTAATAGAGCTTCTCCCCTACTTATAGTCTCAAAGGCTTTTTCTATTTTGCCCATCTCACCCAAAAGCATCGCCTTAAAATGATATACTTCTTCATTATCTACTTCAATTTTAAGCACTCTATTATAGCACTCTAAGGCTTCGTAGAATTTTTTAATTTTAATTAACACTGCAGCCTTCTTATTTAGAGTTATTATATTTTGATCATTTATTATTAATGCCCTATTTAACCACTTTATGGCATCATCTAATTCTCCAATTGACTCCATACAAAGTGCTAAATTATAATATACTCCCTCACTCATTTCTCCCAAATAAATAGATCTATTGTAAAGTTCTATAGCTTTCTTTATATTATCTTTATAAAAAAACATTACATTTCCTTTTCCAAAATAAGCTTTTCCTTCATTGGGATACTTTATTATAAGCTTATCATAACAACTCACAGCATCATCGACTTTGTTCATAGCCAAGCAAAGCGCTGCCTTATTTAAATAGGCTTCTTTAAAATTTTCATCCTCTTTTATAGCCTTATTAAAATACTTTAAAGCTTCATCCCCAGCATTTCTTTCAATAAATATTAATCCTCTATTATTTAATTCCTGTGCTCTTAAAACATTTTCATTTTCCATAAATAGTATTTTCTCCTTTGTTACTAAGCTTTTCCTTCATTACGTATGTTTAATTTAATTCTGGATGTAGACTAATTCTCTACATTTTATTTTTTGCTTCCTCTTCATACTTCTTTGCTAGCTCCATTCTGCTATTTACATATTCATTCAATCTTTTTCTTTTACGCTTTTTTTCCGCTTTCTCTTCACATTCTGTAATTTCATTAGTAGATTCTATACTTTTTTTATAATCATTTTTTTTATCTGCATAAGCTATAAAATCTTTAAACTCACCATTTTTTTTATATATTGGCTCAAGATAATATTCATAATTGTCATTATCCTTACATTTATATTGCGGAAATCTTAACTTACATTTTACACCATCAATGTAAAATGCCGTATTATATACTACACCTCTCACTCTTTCAATATCATATATAATGTATTCAATTTTATCTAATCTATCTTCTTTCAACAGTTCTGTGTATTTTTTTATTTGTCTTTTATACCACCTATAGATACGGAACCCTATTATTCCCAACCCTATAAAAAACAGATTGCATAAAATATCATCAAATTCTATTCCAAAACTTATAATCTTTTCAATATCTCCACATATGATCAATATACTTATTGTCAAAAAAAATATTGCCATTCTCTTTTGAAATCTTATCATCTTTCTCCCCCTAGTACGACCTTTATTTCCTCAAAAATTGGCTTGATTTCACCTGGAAAATAATTAAAATGAAAACTGCCTTGTACATCTTCTGTGTTATATAAAGTTCCCCCTGCTGGTATATTATACAAACTAGCTTTTATATCCCTATAATTTTTATTTAAATCCCTAATACTTTTGTTGTATTTATTTTTTGCGTTTAATGTATTTTTTTCAAAAGTTTCAAGCTGATCCTGCTGAATTAATAAGTCCTGCTGAAGCTGAGGCAATTTATTTCCATCCTTCTTTAATAAATTTTTATCCTTATAAAATTGATTTTTATAAGGTTCAAAATTTGTCTTACCTACATTCTTTTTAAGTTTTTTTAAATCCACTACCTCCTTTTTTGCATTATTGATTCCATTAATTTTATTTTTAGTAGCCATCATCGCATCCATATGTATTTTTTCAGCATTATTAGCTGCCTCTAAGGTTTTATTAGCACTTGATGCTTCTGCTTTTTTTAAAGCAGGTAATTTTTCTACATCCTTTCCCAAGGATGTAACACTATGTCCCACATTTAAAACTGTTACTGTTGCAGACGTCCTATCATACAACGTCTTTCCAGAGCTACACCAGTAAGAAGGATTTTTAACGCCTAAAATTTTAGCACTATACCATCCTGCTCCTCCAAAAATACTTTGAAAAAGATCATACCCAGAACTGTCCTCTTCACTTTTTCTTTCTACTTTTCTTTGATATATAGCTGAAGCTGCCGTACCTATGTTATCTAGACTCATAACTCCTCCTGCAGCACTCAATGCATCCCAAGCTTTCCAAGTTATTCCTGCCTCCGGCAATGTAACAATACAAACCCCAATTGCTCCTGTTTCCAATGTTATAGTAGTTGTCTTTTTAAGAACAAATTTATTTCTATCAACCCACGACTCCACAGCATCAATTGGTACACCAATTCCACCTATAACTGGTACCCTTTCTACCTCTTCCCCGAAATTTAAAAGTCCAACTTTTTTTCTGTAAGTATAACCACTCGTCTTTAGCTTACTTGCACACTTCTTATCTACATCAGTGAATCTTTTTACCATATAATCTATGTTTGAATTTATTTTTCTTATTTCACCTTCTAATTGATTTACTGCTTTCAACTCACGCTTCAAATTTTTTAACTCTATTTCTATAGACCTTGATTTATTTTTTAATGAAAATTTATCTACTGCTGATTTTAACCCCTGTTTTGCCTCATTTATTTTTAAAAGTCCATTTCTCATATCTACTTTTAAACTTTGCATTTCCCCTGTAGAAATTCCAATTTTACTAACTTTATTTATTTTACTAATATTTAATCATCCTCTTTAAGTGTTTTAGTAATAACCAGCGTTCATTTAATTTTGAGGATATTGTGGATAACTTGAATTAACAGCATTATCCTCTCTCTTTTGAGTGTAATCCGACTTTTGCTGTGCTTCCTTCATATCCTCCACTCATTTTTGTTCACTTGCTTCATTTACAGCCTTTGACATAGCTTTTGCTATATCACCATCTGTATTTTGATAAGTTTCTGATATATCATATAAAGCTTTAGAGTATTCTTGTAATATTTCCGTATATGTATTAAGCTTTCTATCTAAAATAAGATATGTTTTTTCAAAAGCCGTACAACTTTCTCCATACCATGAATCAATTAATTGTGTTGTTGATTTTTCTATACTTTTCTTTATATCTTCACATTCTAAAGCCGCCTTATCAAACATATCTGAAGCATTTACTAGTTATTTTACACCAACTTTAATTTTATCTGCCATTATTCTTCCTCCACTAAAGTCTTAGCTGTACTTTATAACTAAAACCTTTATATACTTCTAATCTTTCAATAACTATTTCTATGTAAACTTCAAAATATAGGTTTTTCATGAAAACTATATATAATAACACCATTGTTTTTTAATATCTATCCTTAATATCCTTTTTTTAATAAATTTTATTGTATTTTTTTATTCAAATTAAACTTAGCGTTAATATACTTTAACTAAAAAAGAGACAAATTTTATTACTGTAGTATTTGTCTCTTGAAATATTTATTACTATATTACTATTATTTTTTTGAAAGAACCTTTAGAGCTAAATCACTAAAATAGTTGGCTGCAACCATTAGCGCATCCTCTTTTAGATTGTAATTTGCTTTATGCCACTCTTCTGTTCCATCAACTCCCATCCACACAAAAAAAGATGGCACTACAGTTTGATAAAAGGAAAAATCCTCTCCTCCTAAATTTCTCTTAGCTTCAACATACTTGTAACCATTATCCTCAGCTGCTTCAATACATAAGTCCTTAAACCTAACATCATTTTCTAATACTGGTGAATAGGAAAACCATTTAAATTCTATTTTTCCTCCTAAAGCTCTTGCTATTCCTTTAGCTGTCCTCTCCATCAAATTTCTTATTTCTTCACGTATGTTATTGTTAAAGGTTCTAACTGTTCCCTCCATTTCTGCACTATCAGAAATAACATTCCAAGTGGTTCCCGAATTAAATCTTGTTATACTTATAACCACACTTTCAATTGGACTAATGCTTCTACTTACAACTGTTTGCATTGAAGCTACTATTTGGCTGGCTACTACAATAGGGTCAATGCATTTGTTAGGTATTCCTGCATGCCCTCCAGACCCAATAACCTTAATTTCAAATCTATCAACACTTGCCATAAGCTCTCCAGATCTTATTCCTATAGTTCCAACAGGCAAATCTGGCTTATTATGCATACCAAATATACAATCCACATCTCTAAGTACGCCTTCCTCTATAATATACTGTGATCCCTTACCTGTTTCTTCTCCTGGCTGAAATATTATTCTAACACGCCCATAAATTTCAGCTTTTCTTTTACTTAGAATTATGGCTGTTCCAAGTATTGCTGCTGTATGAAAATCATGTCCACAGGCATGCATAATACCCTTATTTACAGAAGAAAACGGAAGTTCTGTTTTTTCTTCTATTGGAAGTGCATCAATATCTGCTCTAATTGCTACTGTTTTCCCCTCATGTTCACCTTCTATTTCTGCTACAACACCAACTTCAATAGGAAAATCTAATACCTTTATGTCATTCTCATAAAGCCACCTTTTAATTCTCTTTGTTGTCTCATATTCTTTCATTGATAATTCAGGATGTTTATGCAATTCTCTTCTATAACCTATTAACTTTTTTAAAAACTCTTCTTGTTTTTCTATAGTGATCATTCTCTAATCTCCTTTAGCAAAAATACAACTCTAACTTTAATTATTATTTTATTTACTTGACTTTATTATTACAATATGTAAAATCTAATTAAAAGTAATATATTTTATGTTAGGAGTGATTTTATATGCCATTTATAAATTCTACAGTAACTGTTAAGTTAGACAAAGAAAAAGAAAGCACACTAAAGGTAGAGCTTGGAAAAATAATAGAGCTGCTTCCTGGAAAAAGTGAAGATTGGCTTATGGTTGGATTTAAGGATAATTATCCACTTTACTTTAAAGGGGAGAAAAAAGATAAGGCTGCTTTTATTGAAGTTAAAATATTTGGCTCAGCAGATAAGGCTTCAAAAAATAAATTGGTTTCTGCAATATCTTCTTTGATGGAAAATGAGCTTTCAATACCTAAGGATTGTATATATATAACTGTTGATGAGGTTTCAAACTGGGCCTGGAACGGTTCTTTATTTTAATTAAAAAGACTGAGGTAAATTTTTACCCCAGCCTTTAATTCTTATTTTGTTGATGAAAATGAAGTTATCTTTCCAGATATATATTGTCTTAAAGTCATAAGATCTCTTCCATTTACAGTTCCATCACCATTTACATCTGCTGCTTTTTTATCTATTGTTACATCCTTACCTGCTATATATTGAGTAAGTACCATAACGTCTCTTCCATTTATTATTCCATCATCATTAACGTCTCCTAAAGTAACACTTGGTGTAGGTGTAGGTTGAGAACCATCTATGTCTCCATAAACAATACCTCTTCCATTAGTTCCAACAAAAACTCGTCCATATTTGTTAGGATCTCCAGTTATGCAGTAGTCTGGGGAACCATATTGGTGAGCATCATCATTTATTCTTACCCAAGTTGCACCTTCATCATCTGAACGGAATATTCCCGCTGTTCCATCAATTGTAGCATCCATGTATATAGCTGGATATCCATCATCTGTTTTGGATTTTCCAAGACCTACTGTATCAGAAGCATCAACACCAGATACTTTTGTGAATGTTGCACCAGAATCAGTTGAATGCCATAATCCGTCTTTTCCTCCAGCAATCCAAATATCACCTTCATGACCTATAACAGTCTTAAAGATTCCTTTGCCTTTTGTAGGAAGACCTGTTTGTGAACTTTGAGTAAATGTTGCACCTGCATCAGTACTAATATAGAATTTACCATTTAAGAAACCATAGAATTTCTTTGGATTTACACGGTCTGATCTAACCTTTGCTCCCTGTGGAAGACCAGAACACGGTGTCCATTTATTACCATTATCTGTGCTATATGCTGCATTAGCACCTTCCTCTGGAGACCATACTATAGTTTTAGCATCAGCACCAGCTGCTACAGTTCCTGCTTTATAAACTCCTGATATATTGCTTCCAGCTGAGAACCAGTTCTTACCACCATCGTAGGAAATTCCACAATCTTTATCTTGTTGATTTTTACTAGTATCAACATTTCCAACACGAACAACAAAGTTAGGAACACTTTCTGCATAATCAATGCTTGTTGTAGCACTAAAGTTAGGTGTTGTCATCATTTTACTTGGAACTTTAGTTATGTCATCATGATAAAATCCGCAGTCATCTCCAACAGCGCTTAAAAGTTGTGCGCCTTTTGTTGGTACTACAACATCATTTACTGCACATTCTTCAATTCCATTTGCCTTTACAGAGATGTCTACATTCTTACCTTTATCCCAATTAGTCAAATCATCAGTTCCATAAAGAGTTGCACCTGTACCGTAGAACATTCTATCCGAGTTAAATGGATCAATTTCTAAGTCTCCCATCATCCAGCCTAATTTAACTAATGGATCTGGTGGTGTTACCCCGGTCTTACCCCAATCAAGCCAAGGTTGTGCTGAGTAATCTAAGTTATATCCCAAAGTACGGTTTGGATATCCATTCCAATCCCATATAGGTTTCCAGGTCTTACCTGCATCTGTACTTCTGTATATTTCTTCATCCGGCCACCATCTATTTAAAGTTGCAACTACAACATTATTTGGATTTTGTGCATCTACTGATATTCCTCCAAAACCAGATTTAGTGTCACCTACTGCAGGTGGAGTTATGTTTGTCCATTCTCCTGTTTTGGTATTATACTTCCAAACTTGTCCATCTGAGCCGTCATATGGTCCGCAAGTATTGCTATATGATATATAAAGCATACCATCGGAAGCAAGTATACCATGATGTGGAAGATATCCTTTTGGCTGTCCTTTAACTGCACTCCATGTCTTTCCTCCATCATTAGTAACGTAAATATTGTTTCCTGTCTTATCTGCTGCACCAACATACATAGTTTGAGTTGGGCTTCCTTTTGTTCCTGTTGAAGGATCAAAGGTTTCCCAAACTACTCCAACTTTATCTGCTGTATATTCATTTTGAGGATCTTGTACATAGTCGCCTGTATCAGGGAAATTATCAACCTTAGACCATGTTTGTCCATAGTCTTCACTTTTCCAAAGTCCATTACCACTTCTAGCTCCAAGATAAAGTATTTTATCATCATTAGGATCTATTTGAAGTCTTTCTCCCATATTTCTTCCCGGCATATTACCTCCTACCTTAAATGGAAGTTGGTATCTTTTCCATGTGTTACCTTTATCCTGTGAACTAAGAATATATGCATTTTCATCTTGCCAATCATTTGTGTACAAACCTGCTGCTATATAAACACGATTAGTGTCTATTGGGTCAGTTGCTATACTTTCGCAGCCAAGCATTGTCCAATCAGAAAATCCATCAGTAATTGGAATCCACTTATTATTAGCCTTGTCCCATCTATATGCTCCTCCCATATCTGTACGAGCATATATTAAATCTTTTTCTGTTTTATTAAATATAACTGCTGGAACATATCCACCAGCACCTATCTTTGCATTATCCCACTTATATCCTTGGCTTTGAACTGAAGCTGCTGCCTTATTAGCTGCTGCACTTATATGTGTTACAAAACCAGTTGTGAAAATTATGCTAAGTCCTGCAACCATGCTAACAATCCTTTTATTCATTTTAAGTTCCTCCATTTCATTTTACATATAACAGAGATGTCTAAAACATCACCTGTTATCTCATTAGTTTATTTTAAATAACTCTATTTTGACATTACAATCTTTACTATTTCCATAAGATCACGTCCGTTAACTACTCCATCTCCATTAACATCTGTATTAGCCTTATTTATATTTACACTTTGACCAGCTAAGTATTGTCTTAATACCATAAGATCACGTCCATTAATTACCCCATCACCATTAACATCACCTTTTAATCCAGGCATAGTTGGCATATCTATAGGAAGCTCTGGATGTTCTGTTTTAAATTCATCAAAATCAGGAGCTGTTTTACCTACACAATTTACTGAAGCATCAGTCCATGCCCATAGCATATATCCGCTGTATCCGTTGTTTACTAAGCCATCAAGCACCTGCTTATGTGACATTTTAAGTGAAGAATTCTGTGTATCTGGCATCATTTCTCCTATTATTACAGGTTTGTCAAACTTTGCTTTTAACTGAGATACTGGAGTTTTAAGTGGATTGAAATATGGTGTTGCCCAGTCATACCAATGGAAATCATAAAAATCCAATCCAAGACCCGACCAAAAATCGTACTGCTCTCCAAGCCATTTCAAGCTTGCAGAACCAACGCTTACTGGCTGTTTAGCATACTGATGTATACAATCAACAACATCTTTAACAAAAGATCTAAGTGTACTTAATGACCATCCTTTAATTGAGTCTCCAGGATTGCCTCCATCTGCACTAGAAATTGTCCACTCTGGTTCATTTATAACATCCCAACCCATTACTCCTGGATTATCTCCAAGTGCTTTAACAACAGGTGTAACTGCATTATCTATATAGCTTTTACGAATAGTTGGATCATCTATTATACTTCCATGATAAAAACTATTATTTGTTTTAGCTACGTCAAAGCTAGTAAGTGTAAAATATATCTTCATATTTTTTGAATAAGCATAATCTGCAGCCTCTTTCATATGATCAGTCCACTTATCTGGAAGACCAGTACAAACTCCTTTTCCATCCTGTGAAGAAAATAATGGAGAAGCGTACATATTGCAGAACACCCACCATCTTACTGTGTGTATTCCTTGAGCTGACATATTATCAAAATCTGCTTTTATTTTTGCAAATCTTGTAGTCCATCCATTATCATTAAAGTCATTATCCCATTCATCCCAAGCATAGTTTGCACCTAAAGGAAAGTACTTAGAACCATTCATCCAGTTTATTCCTGGCTTATTATCTGTAGTGTCTGCTGCCTTTACCTTAGTTATACTTGAAAAACTAACTAAGGTGCTTAAAAACACTCCCGCAACAACAGTTGATATCACTTTTAGTTTTTTCATTCTATTTCATCTCCATTTTAATTGTTACTGACTTTCTTTATGAGCTCCATTAAGTCACGCCCATTTACTGCTCCGTCACCGTTTATATCTAGAGCATTTTTATCAATACCACTAACTGTTTTACCAGCTAAATATTGCCTCATCATAACTATGTCACGTCCATTTACTACTCCATCATCATTTAAATCTCCCAAAATGGTATTAGTAGTATTGCTGTCTTTTACATCTGGATCATTTATCTTTTCTACACTTTGATTTTGACCAAAATAGTTTGAAATTCCAGCAAGTGCCCCTACAAAACCTGCATTGTAATCTATTGCTACCTCTGAATGCTGATATTCTTCTATATTCTCTATATAACTATCATTTTGGTCTGGTCCTCCTACCAAGGCTCCATAAAGAATGTGCTTTTCAGGTTCAGTTTTCTTTTCACCAGCACTTTCGTTTCTTCCACTAGCGGCTCTATGATGTGGATATTTAGGGTACTTGCTACCAAATCCAACTTCATAAGACATTCCCTGTGGATTAGTCCCTAAAATATAGTCAATTTGACTTTTAGCAAGATTCATAGCCTCGCTGTCATTTGACGTCTTATAGTACACAAGAGCTAGCATACATTCTGCTGCCGTATATCTTAAGGTTCCCCAACCTGTTCTAAACTTCAAACCACCAGGAGTAGTAGTAACAGAGTTTGTCCAATAATCAATGTTTCCTTTAACTATGTTTTTGTATTTAGCATCACCTGTTATTTGAGCCATTTTTACAAAAACTCCTCCAAGTACATCATCCCAGCAGTGTGTCCAATTATATTGATAATACTCATTTATGTTAGCGGATTGAAGAAAAGATTGTGCATCGCTTAGATAATTGTTGTTATTGGTTGCCTCGTAAAGCCATATAGCCCCCCAAGAAAGGTCATCTAAGTATCCCGATGATGTGTAAAAACCACCACTTTGACTCATCCCCTTGTAGTTCTTTCCTAAATTATATAGATTTTCTGCTGCTGTAAGACATTTATTAGCATAAGCAGAATCTACATCTTTATAATTAATGTACATAAGAGCTAAAGCTGCTGCCGTGTTTCCACATACATCTGAAGCTGGTGTACTAGGTGTTGCCTTATAAAGCGTAGGTCTAGAGGTTGTTTGAAGTTCAGGTGGTCCCCAATAGGAATGGTCAGTATTTCCATCTCCACATTGATAGTAAAATGTATTATTATCAGGGTAGCATTTCAAGAAATAATCAGTAAAATGCTTCAATATATTAAGCATATACTTATCCTGTCCCTTTTTTACAAAGGTATCCTTGAACTCATAATAAGCCCATCCTAAGGTTGATGCTGAATACGCCTGTGGCAGACCAAATTTAACATGGTCTCCTGCATCGTGAAAACCTCCTGTCAAATCAAGACCAACATCCTTACCGTCATTTTCATGACAGCCGCTTCTCCACTTTAACCTATTATTTCCGGCATCAGCTCCACACCAATTAGCTTCATAAAACATAATTGATTTAGAAAAAGCATCTACATAATTATGTTTTTGATCATTGGTATCTGCTGTTATCGTTAACGGCTTGATTTGCGTTCCCAAAAGTAACACCATAGTTAAGCAAGCCACGAGCTTTTTCATATAAAATCCCCCTTTAAAACTACTTAATTTATACAATCTGATTCGAGCAAAGCAGCTTACTGTTTACCTGAAATTAATTTAATTAAAATCACTAAATCTCTTCCATTTACTATACCATCACCATTTAAATCTGCTGCTTTTAAGTTTATGTTTGGATTATTTCCTGCAAGATACTTTCTAAGCTCCATAAGGTCTCTTCCATCAACAGTATTATCACCATTAACGTCACCGGTCTTAACCTCAACTGAACCTGGCTCATTTCCAAATATCTTTACTCCATTTTTGTATACAGGTATATTCTCCGAAATATTTGTACTGTCACTCTTAAGATTTTGTCTTGAAAAATCATTTGATGCATCAAGACATTTTGCATTATAAGCTGTTATAGCAAACTGCATTTCAGCTTTTCCATATAGTTGTCCTGGCCATGAAGCCTCAACATAATAAATGTGCTTAGCTTCATCATAAGGAATAAAACCAGATAAGGTTCCCCCTCCTGCTGCATAGTTAGCTCTTACCCCAACATCATTTACAGTATATCCTTTCTTATATAATTCACTTAAATCTACATAATATCTAAAGGACATACCTTTTTCATAGTGTGGTGGAAGAAGAGATGCATTGTGTATAAATGCTTGTATTGTACATTCTTCATTGCTTTCCTTCATTATATTTGCATCAACATAGTACTGTGGTGAGTTTGCCTCAATACCAGGTACATCTTCTGGAAGATTATCTCCTCCATAGTAATTAGACATACCTGCAAGTGCGCCTACAAATCCAGCATTATAGTCAATAGCAACTTCTGAATTCACATACTGATTTACATCATCAGAATAATCATCACTAGTGCCATCTGGACCTCCAACTAAAGCTCCATAAAGCAAGTGTTTTTCAGGATCTGTCTTTTTTTCATAACCTGGAGCTCCTTCCATTCTTCCACTAGCAGCTCTGTGATGAGGATTTTTAGGATAATTGTTTCCAAAGCCTACCTCATATGAACTATTTCTAGGATTACTTCCAAGCATGTAATCAATTTGGCTCTTTGCAAAATTTAAATATTCTTCATTTTTTGAGGTTTTGTAGTACACAAGTGCAAGCATACACTCTGCAGCTGTATATCTTAAGGTTCCCCAAGAGGCAATGTATTTTAATCCTCCAGGAGTTGTTGGAGCGTCTTTAATCCAATAATTTAAGTTTTCTTCAGCTATAGCCTTATACTTGGGATTATTTGTAAGTTGTGCTAACTTTACAAAAACACCTCCAAAAACATCATCCCAACAGTGAGTCCAGTGATTTGAATAACTGTTATCTCCACCAATTCCCTTTGCTGTTAAAAAGGAATCTATATCTGTCATATAGCTGTTATCATTTGTTGCTGCATAAAGCCATACTGCTCCCCAAGAAAGATCATCTAAGTATCCAGTTGAACCGTAGAAGCCTCCACTCTCACTTAAGCCCTTATAAGTTTTTCCAAAATCATAAAGATCCTTTGCTGCTGTAAGACATTTATTTGCATACTCAGCATCCACGTCTTTATAATTAATATACATAAGAGCAAGAGCTGCTGCTGTACTTCCACACACATCTGACGCTGGCTTATCTGGTGTTGCAGCGTATAGAGTAGGTCTTGTAGTTATATCAAGTGTTTGGAGCTCAGGTGGCCCCCAATAAGAGTGGTCCGTTGTTCCATCTCCACATTGATAATAAAAAGTAGTTTTATTAGGATAGCATTTAAGAAAATAATCTGTAAAATGCTTTAATATATTTAACATGTATTTATCTTGTCCTTTTTTTACAAAGGAATCTTTAAATTCATAATAAGCCCATCCCAAAGTTGATGCCGCATAAGCTTGTGGCAAACCAAACTTAACATGGTCCCCTGCATCATGAAAGCCTCCAGTTAGATCAAGTCCAACATCTTTTCCATCATCTTCATGACATGGACCGCGCCATTTAAGTCTATTATTTCCTGCATCTGGTCCACACCAATTAGCCTCATAAAATAATATTGACTTAGAAAAAGCATCTACATAATTATAGTTTTTATCCTCTGTACTCTTAGCTGCTTGAACAGGCGTTATCTGCATGCATATCATGAAAACTGTTACCAAAGTAGCTAACAACTTCTTCATGCATATTCCCCCTTTACATGCAATAATTTACTATTTTTCAAAAACAAGCTTTATAAGCTCCAGAAGATCTCTTCCATTTACTGCACCATCATTATTCAAATCTGCTGCATTTAAGTCTATGTTAGATGTACTTCCTGCTAAATATTTTCTTAACTCCATTAAATCTCTTCCATTTACAACACCATCACCATTCACATCACCTTTTACACTACTTTTTTGAGCAGTAGTTAAAACAATATGAACTGCAGTAAGAGCTGGTATTTTATATGTGAACTTATTTCCACTTATTGAACTTACATCATCTCTCTTAGTAATATTAGAGCTATTACTGTCAAAGCCCCATACTTGACCTGATGTATAGTTTTTATTGCTACTTACATTGAAATTAAAATTAATTGAATCTGTGTAATTTTTATTCATTACAATTATATCCATTTTATTGCCATCATTACTTGTTACAGAAGCATAAGTTGAACTATTGTTAATATCTGAAGTATCACACTTTACATCTGTATCTCCGTACTTTGAGTTATTGCCATCATAATTGTTATACAAATTAAAAGCAGATTGTACATAATTATTTTTGTCACTATTACATTCCCAGTAAGTTGCAAAATAAACTCCATATTTACCGAAGACACCAAGTGCATCAGCTTGTGCTATTCCTCCTGAAATGTGATCTTCTCCGCCGTAGTTGTACTCTGAAAATGATAGTTTAGTTCCTGGATAGTATTTATCAATTGATGATTTAACCTTAGGTATTAGTGGCAATCCCCACTTGCACCACTGACCTATCCAGCTGTCCTCTGTGTAAGTTGAATCCCATAAACTTCTTGGAGCCTGCATTCTTGCTTTATTACAATCTACATTAGAAGTATCACTAGTTGTTACTCTTTGTCCGCCACCTTTAGCCTCTGGATACCAATGAAGATCCAATGCATCTAAAAGTCTTTTTCCTGCAGCATCTGAGTTTTTCTTCATATTATCAAGATAGTAATCTATAAACCACTGATAATTTCCTTTAACACTGCTCCAGTCAGGTGAACTATTGAAATCGTTAAATGCACTAAAACCAAACAATGCTGGTCCAAAGGTTTCAGCTGCTGGATCTATTTTCTTTACAACTTGTGCAAGCTGCGTATCCTTATCCAATACTTCAGAACATTTAGTTTTATCTGGATGAATAAGTGGATGTGTGCTTGGCCAAAGTGAAGGCTCGTTATCTAATGAATATCCCTTTATTCCTTTCGAACCTGATGCACTTCCATATTTATTTACAAGATAGTTAACAAACTCATCCATGTAAACAGAGCCATCTGTTGTATCTGGCGTAAGTGATAATGGGCCATTCTTATTAAACTCAACTTTTTTCCATTTTGATGATGGTGCCACATCTGTATTTGCAAGAGGACCACTCTGATCAGCTGCAACATATCCACCTGCTTGAAGTGTTACAAGTGAGTATGGTACTCCCATTGCAAGTGACTTATCATGGAAAGCTGTATAAACTGAAGCTGGCTCATTATACTTTTCCTTAGGAACATCATAAAGTGTAAGCCAATAATTATCGCTTTCATTCTTCCAATCTGTTCCTGCATTCGAATCATTATTTTCCCAATTGTATCCTGTAGATCTATTTCCACCAATTCTTCTTGCTGTAACCTTAGCATTGCTAAAATCCTGATTTGTACCATATATATATGGACTTATAGCTTGTTTTTCAGCATTTGTATCAATATTTACATTTACATCCGCTGTATCTGCAAAAACTTTTAACCCACTCACAGGTGTAAGTACCATTGACGAAAAAGCTATTGCCAATGCAGACACTAAAATTTTATTTCTTTTCATTTTAAGCTCCCCCTATTTAATTTCTATTTCACCTTTATTAGTAGTAACTGACACACCTTTTTGATTCTTATCATAGAATTCAGGATTGCCATTAAAGCTTATTTGAGTTTTTCCCTTTTTAGCATCATCTTTTATTTTCAAGTTTAAAGTTACAAAATCCCCATTTTTTGATATCAATTCTTTTCCTATATTTTTATCTGAGTACGAATATAAAATTGTAATAACACCATTTTTGCTATCCACATTGTACTCAAGGTTATCTTTAGGATCTTTTAGAATTTCTCCTGGTGAAATACCAGAAACGTCTAATTTACTAGCATCATATTTTATTTTAAAATCGCAGCAAATAACATTCTTTTTAGCTACATTACTTGCCTTAACTTTAACCTCCACATTACTTCCTGTTTTTCCGCTACTACTGCTTATCTTTAAATTAGACTTTTCACTGCTTACAAGATTAGCGGATACAGTACTCTTTGTGTCGTTTGATTTACAACCTACCGTACCAATAACTAGTAAACTCAATATTACTGCTGTAATTATTCCTTTTTTCTTCATTGAATACTCTTCCTTCCGTTATTTTCTTATAAGATTTAAGGATTCACACTAGAAATCTTTCTGATTAACTCCATAAGGTCACGACCATTTATTACCCCATCTCCATTTATATCTGCAGAATCCTTATTTATATCTGTAGTTTTTCCTGCTATATATTTTCTAAGCTCCATAAGGTCACGGCCATTTACTTCTCCATCTCCATTTATATCACCAACTACTACATTTCCCTTAGGCTCATTACCATAAACCTTTACGCCAGCATCATATACTGGAATATTTTTATCTAGCGTTGGAGTATCTCCAGGTGTTTCTTCAACTCCTGTGTATGAAAAATCATTTGAATTATCCCAAGTAGCGTTATCTGGTGCTGTCATTCTAAATTGAATTTCCTTTTTGTATGCTGATTGACCACCAGGATATATCTTTGTTCCTGTAAAATCTACATTTACATAGTATATGTTGTTCTTTTCATCCCAAGGTATAAGCTGGGATGCAGTTCCGCCTTCATTATAGTTTGTAGTTACCTTTATATCACTTGCTTTATATCCTTGTTTCACAAATTCACTTATATCAATGAAATATTTAAATGATAATTTATCCGTAACCCTTGCAGGCCATCCCGTCTTGTTGTATATTTTTGATTTTATTTCTTCAAAATTTTTACCTGTTGCATTTACTGCTGCTTCAACATAAAACTCATCGTTAGTAGGCTTCTCAATAGCATTAAAATTATCTATTGGCTTTCCACCATACTTACCGTACATACTTGAAAGTGTTGCTACTAAACCTGCATTATAGTCACAAGCTGGCTCATTTTGATTGAAATTAGCAACATCATCATCAAATTTGTCGTTTTGATCTGGTCCTCCAACCATTGCACCATAAAGTGTATGCCTGCTGTAGCCTGGTACAGTTTTATCATCAAACCATGAGCTTTCAGCTGTTCTATGATGTGGATGCTCTGGAGGATTTACACCAAATCCTACTACATAACTTCTCCCGCTGCTTCCAAGTGCATAATCAACCTGACTCTTTGCAAAATCTTCGTAAGCTTTAGCTTTACTTGCATCACAACCAGACCATTTTGAATAAGTATCAGCTAAAAATGCAGTCGCTAACGAATATCTTAATGGTCCCCAAGAACTTATCCATGCTAAACCCTTAGGAGTATATTGTACTTTATTGCCATCATATCCAACAGTCCAGTAATCTAAGTTTCTCTCAACTGAATCCTTGTATATTTGCTTATTTGTAAGCTCAGCTAAAAGTACTTGCGCTCCATAATGAACATCATCCCAGCACATACCCCATTTATAGGATATAATATCTGTTTGCTGTTCTCTGCTCCAGTTATCTACATACGCTTCTGCCTTATCTAAATAACTTTTATCGTTTGTTGCCATATAAAGCCAGCAAGCTGCCCAAGACAAATCATCATAGAACGATGTTGAACTATAGTAGCCATTTGCAGCTGTATATCCTTTATCGCTTCTAGTTTTATCTGCAAAATTGAACAAATCCTTTGCATGGCTCAAACATTTATTTGCATAATCTGCATCATCATTCTTAAAATTTAAAGCTGTTGCTGCAAGAGCTGCTGATGCCTCTGCTGTAACTGCTGAACCTGGATTATCGTCATCTACCTTAAAGGATGGTCTATCCATTTGCATTACTTCAGCTGGTCCCCACCATTTATGGTCAAGTCCTGAATCTCCAACCTGATAATAAAACACATCAGGAGCTGGATGACATTTCATCAAAAAATCACTACACCACTTCATATCACTTGTCAAATATTTTAGTTGTCCACTTTTTTCATATGAATCTCTATTTTGATATAAAGACCAACCTAGCATTGTAAGTGTATATGACGCTGGAAGATTGAATTTAACATGGTCACCAGCATCGTACCATCCTCCTGTAAGATCTAATCCAACGTCCTTACCATCATCTAAACCCGAATCACCTCTCCAGTTATCTCTCTTATCTTGTGGTAATTTACCTGAACGCTCAAACTCGTAAAACATCAAGGATTTTTGAAGTGCTTCACCATAATTAAAATTTGTATTAGTTTCATCGGCCATTACTTTTCCATCTGTTAAATTCATAAATCCGCCCATCATAGCTGTCGTAATAAAAACTGCTATTAAACTTTTTAATCTCTTTTTTACCATATATTTTCACCACCAAATCTTTATAAATGGTAACTAAAATTATTTTGTAAATAAAGATATACCACTTCTCAATTCAAATTCCTATAAAATTTTGAAGTGGTACATCCTAATTTAATTTTATTATTGGTTATTTGATATCATTTTTATGAGCTCTACAAGGTCTCTTCCATTAATTACTCCGTCACCATTAATATCTGCTACATCTTTATTTATAGTTGTTATTTGACCTGATATATATTTTCTAAGTTCCATTACATCTCTTCCATTAACTGCACCATCGCCGTTAACATCACCTTTTTGAACCTTTATTATTGTCGTAGGTTGTACATGTGTACCATTTTTACCCAAATTCACTTCATGATCCAACCCTTCAAACTTACCACTAGCATCGTCTTTCCATAATGTAGGCTGTACTAAAGCTAATTTTTTAGTATCTATTGTTTTGAAATCATATTCAAGAATACCACCTGTATCACCTGAATTTGCATTTAGACACCAAAAAGTATGGTTCATTTTGTTATCGGAAATAAGTTTAGCCATGTCTGTCATCCACTGTTCATTCTTTCCTCCGTCCATATTTCCTCCCCATTCACCTATAAGTAATGGAGCTATATTCTTTTCTTGTATATAGAACCAGCTTGGACGCCATATATCATTCAAAAGACTTTGTTCTGTAAAGTCACCATCAAACCATGTTTGGTCTGATACACCAGGTCCATAATCATGCGGCGAGTATACAACTTGATTTTTATATGGGGCTAAATCTACAGGATAATCTTTAACACCTCTTAGATTTCCTCCCCACCAACCACCGTAGTAGTCATCAGGATTTGTACTTCCAGCTGCTGTTCCCTCTTTAGGGTAAGTCTCTACTCCTTCAACAACTATGAGCATCTTAGGATTTATATCTAAAATCTTTTTACCAACCTTTTCTGCTTCGTATCTCCAGTTGTCTTCATCTGTTGTATCATTCCACTTAGCAGAAGTTTCTGCTCTATAAGCTTTTCCATGTGGCTCGTTAAATATATCTGCTGCTATAACCGTATCATCGTTCTTATAGCGATCAGCAAGATATTGCCAACATTTTTCATAGTCATCTGTAGTATATTTACTTGTATACCAAGTAGCTGTCTGTCCACCACTTTCAATTCTGTGCATATCTAGCATAACTTTGACGCCAACTTTTTTACTATAAGCTATGACATCATCAAGTATTTGAAGGCTATTTTGTCCCTTTAATTCAGGACTTATATAATCGTTTATTGAATCTGGAGTAGGATAAACTCCTTGACGCCACTGATTTACAAGTTCAACAGATAATGGCACTCTAAGAGTGTTAAATCCATTATCTGCAACTATATTAAGAATATTGTCAAGCCTATTAGCCCACAAGCCATGAAAACAGTAATTTGGAGTCTCAAGTCCAAACCAAGCTATACCAGTCATTCTAACCTGATTACCATAGTCATCTAAAAGCTTACTTCCATCACTGTGAAGATAATCGTTAGAATTACTTACATTAACATCATCTGCGTAGGCTACATTACCAAATGCAAGACATGCTGCCATGAACGATGCAAAAATAGCACTTAAGCAAAACTTTTTTTTTTCATATCAAACACTTCTCCCATAAATTAAGATTCTACTAACCTATTTTGCAATTAATTTAGTAAGTTCCATAATATCTCTTCCATTAACTACACCATCATTATTAACATCTGCTGCAGCTAAATTTATTTTACTAGCATCTAACTTACCTGCTAAATACTGTCTAAGCTCCATAAGATCTCTTCCATTAACTACGCCGTCTCCATTTACATCTCCTGGTGTAGCTGTATTAGCGAATAAAGTTCCATAATTTGCATTTGCTATAGCATACTCACTTTCTGCCCAGAAACGATGATAGTTAAATGTACTTGACTTTCCTGCTTCAACATCAGATTTAACTCTAGCATAATCAGGATCATTCTTATATTGTGAACGTATGTCTATGAATTTATTTCCTGATTTAATTACATCTCCATTAGGCATTGTTCCTGTCCAACCTTGTGGGATATAAACTTCTTGATTGAATACACGGCTATAGTCCATTTGTTCTGGTGCTGATACACCCTTTGCATCCTGATAGTTTTTCCAGATATCATCAAGTATAGTTTTTGAAAGTGCTTGTGAATCCTTATCTCCTGTAGCTGCTGCATAGTATGCAAGTGCATCTGCAGTTGATGAGCTTGTACCTATATCAGTAGTATATGAATCAACATTTACATGTAAGTTAGGATTTCCTGTATAAGATCCTGTCCATGTATCTGGTTGTCCAGTCCAACTTAATTTTGATGGTACTTCAAATGTTCCTGCACCATTTGGATTTACTTTAACTACAGATTTAATCCATTTAACCCATTTGTCAAGTAAAGCTTTTGCTTTTGGGTCTTTTGATTGATAGTAGTATTGAGCCATACGCTGCATTGACCATGACTGCATTCCAAACCATGTGTTACTACCTGGATCATGGTAAACTGGTTCTTCTTGATATCCCATTCCATCAAATGTAGCTGTACCTTCTGGCCATGCTTCATAACGACCATGATTTGAGTTACTAGCACCACCTGCTATAGCTCCCTCTGAAGATTGTAACCATTGATAGAAATCTACCTGAGTTGTTAAACTCTTTGCCCAGTCAGTTGCACCAGTTGCTGATTTAGGTTTGAATTGACTATCAGTTGAAAGTACCCATGCAGTTAAAGGATTTTGATATCCAAAATGACTGTGACTGCAGCCTATTTTCCAAGACCAATCATTATTTTGAGATCCACCCCAAGCATAATACCAAGAAAGTAAATAATGCATTGAATCTTTACCATTTCCTGCTTGAGTTGAATTTCCTATTTTTCTAAAATATTTATCAAACATAGCATATCTTAAGTAATCTCCCATTTTAGAAGCTTTACCTACGATTGAGCTTAAATCTACTCCATCCTCTTTAGCTGCTTGTGCTGCTTCATAAGTTGCCTGTATTGCACGAGCATCAGCATCTGGTGCATCTGTGTATTTAGCTTGTTTTGCATAGCTATTATCTCCTGTGAATAAGTCAAGATATCCATTTTTTCCACCATATTTGAAAGCATCCCAACATGGTTGAGGTACTGTTTCAAAAACAGATTCCTGTTCTCCTCTTTGATAAGTGTTTATATAAACATTTTTAGATGTTCCATCTTCATGATTTCCAAAGCCATACCAGTTGTCAACATCCATTAACCAATGCATTCCATACATATCTGAAGTTCCATATGCTGATTTAAGCTCATCACTTATTGGATCTTGTCCTTTTGCTGCTCCTTGATCCATTCTAGATGGATACTTACTTGGATCTTCCCATTCTGGTGAATATGTTGCTGGACTACTAGCGTTATATCTATCCATACCTGGTTGATCTTGGTGTGATGGAATCATATACTTTTCAGCTGTATCCCATGCGGTATTCACTCCACTAAAGTTTCCTGTGATTTTTCCCTGCATTGCTTCAAGCCACATATAATAACTGAAAGCTTCACTTGTAGTTTCATGACCATAATCAGGTGCCTCAACCATAAAGGTTTCAACTGAGTGATATGGAACACCATCTTTACTGAAATATCCATTATTAGCATCATGCATTTTATTGTACATTGTTTCAAATCTTTGAGTATACGCATTATCTACTTTTAAGGATGAATCTGTAGTTGTAGCAGCTGCAACTTTATTAGTTAATAATCCAGATAGAGAACCAAATATAACTGTAGATGTAAGAGCTACAGCCATTATTTTTTTAAAATTCTTACTTATCTTTAACATATTTTTCTATCTCCTTTAAAAATAATTAATTAAAATTTTATAGTATACTGCCGCTATCCTATAATGGCGGCAGTATTATGTCATTGATTATTCAACAGTTATTTTTCCATTTGTTGATACATGATCTATATCTGTATCACTTTCATCTGCAACAATGAAACCTGATGAATTTACTGTTAAATCGCTATCACCAGTTGCTGCACCTGAATTTACAACAAAATCTATATTTGCTATAACTCCATCTGCACTTATTGGGAATTTCTCAAGTGTTGGATCTGTAAATGTAATACTGATTTTTCCTGCTGATGTCGTATTAGCAATAAAGCTGTAGTTATCAGTATCTTTTACAAGATCTGTATTAGGAAGTACATCCTTAACAGTAAACTTACTTGCATCATAATCTATTTCCATGCATATTAAACCTACTGGTGTTGTTACTTTACTTATAGTTACAGGCACCTTAACAGTATCTCCTGCTTTTCCTGATGCAGCTCCTACTGCTAAAGTAGTTTTATTTACTACTGCTTTTCCCTTAACAACAACAGTAAATGTACCTGCATTTCCTGCACTAAAATCAACTGTATATGTGTAAGTTCCTGCTGCTAGAGTAGCAAGATAGCTTTGGCTTAGTGTAATTCCATCACTTGTTACTGTGTAATCACTTCCAGCCTTAAGAACACTAGCGTTTGCGTCCTTTACATCTGTGATTGTATTGCCATTAAGTGTAACACTGACAGCTTGATCCTGTGGTGCTGCTGGATCATAAGTTACACTAGAAGTATTTACAGACGAATTTACAACAACTGGTGCTGAACCTGTGATTGTTATTTTTCCATCTGTTGATGCATGATCTACATCCTTATCATTTTCATCTGCAACAATGAAACCTGATGGATTTACTGTTAAAGCACTATCCCCTGCTGTTGCATTTGAGTTTATGATAAAGTCTAAGTATGCAAGAATTCCATCTGCACTTATTGGGAATTTCTCAAGTGTTGGATCTGTGAATGTAATACTGATTTTTCCTGCTGTTGCAGTATTTACTATAAAGCTGTAGTTATCAGTATCTTTTACAAGATCTGTATTAGGAAGTACATCCTTAACAGTAAACTTGCTTGCATCATAATCTATTTCTGCACATATTAACCCTACTGGTGTTGTTACTTTACTTATAGTTACAGGTACCTTTACAGTATCTCCTGCTTTTCCTGATACTGTTCCTACTGCTAAAGTAGTTGCACTACTTACTACTGTTTTTGCTTTAACAACAACAGTAAATGTTCCTGCATTTCCTGCACTAAAATCAACTGTATATGTGTAAGTTCCTGCTGCTAAAGTAGCAAGGTAGCTTTGGCTAAGTGTAATTCCATCACTTGTTACTGTGTAATCACTTCCAGCCTTAAGTGTATTACCACTTGCATCTTTTACATCTGTAATTGTATTACCATTTAAGGTAATGCTAACAGCTTGATCCTGTGGTGCATTTTGATCATAAGTTACACTTGAAGTATTTACTACTGAATTTTCAGCAACTGGTGTTGAACCTGTAACTGTTATTTTTCCGTTAGAAGCTGCATCCTGTATATCTTTATCATTTTCATCTGCAATGATAAATCCTGATGGATTTACTGTTAAAGCACTATCCCCTGCTGTTGCATTTGAGTTTATGATAAAGTCTAAGTATGCAAGAATTCCATCTGCACTTATTGGATAGTTTGCAAGTGTTGGATCTGTAAATGTAATACTAATCTTACCTGGAGTTGATGTATTTACTATAAAGCTGTAGTTATCAGTATCCTTTACAAGATCTGTATTAGGAAGTACATCCTTAACAGTAAACTTGCTTGCATCATAGTCTATTTCTGCACATATTAAACCTACTGGTGTTGTTACTTTACTGATAGTTACAGGTACCTTTACAGTATCTCCTGCTTTTCCTGATACAGTTCCTACTGCTAAAGTAGTTGCACTACCTACTACTGTTTTTCCTTTAACAACAACAGTAAATGTCCCTGCATTTCCTGCACTAAAATCAATTGTATATGTGTAAGTTCCTGCTGCTAAAGTAGCAAGATAACTTTGGCTAAGTGTAATTCCATCACTTGTTGCTGTGTAGTCACTTCCAGCCTTAAGTGTATTGCCACTTGCGTCCTTTACATCCTTAACTGTATTGCCATTGAAAGTAATACTAACAGCTTGATCCTGTGGTGCATTTTGATCATAAGTTACACTTGAAGTATTTACTACTGAGCTTTGAACAACTGGTGCTGAACCTGTAACTGTTATTTTTCCATTAGAAGCTGCATCTTTTATATCTTTATCATTTTCATCTGCAACTATTAATGTAGCTGGATCTACTGTTAAAGCACTATCTCCTGCTGTTGCATTTGAATTTATAATAAAGTCTAAGTATGCAAGAATTCCGTCTACACTTATTGGATAGTTTGCAAGTGTTGGATCTGTAAATGTAATACTAATCTTACCTGGAGTTGATGTATTTACTATAAAGCTGTAGTTATCAGTATCCTTTACAAGATCTGTATTAGGAAGTACATCCTTAACAGTAAACTTACTTGCATCGTAGCTTATATCCATACATATTAAACCTACTGGTGTTGATACCTGGCTTATAGTTACAGGCACCTTTACAGTATCCCCTGGATTTCCTGATACTGTTCCAACTGACAATTTTACAGTTTCATTCTTTACAACATTAATAGTTATTGTCTGTGATGCTCCTCCACCATTAAAATCAAGTGTTAGAGTGTATTGACCTAAGGCTAAACCTGCAAGATAAGATTGACTTAATGTGATTCCAGTATCTGTTACTGTATAATCCGTTCCTTGAACAAGAGTCTTACCACTTTGATCAACAACATCTTTAAGTGTGTTACCATTTAAATCTATTTTAACTGGCTGATCAGTTGCTGAACCTTGTTCAACATTTATTTGAGATGGAGTTACAACTGGAGTACCTATAACAGTTACACTTCCATCCTTTGGTGGGTTACAATCTATATCATTATCATTTTCATCTGCAAGTATTAATGTAGTTGGGTTTACTTTCAAATCATATTTTCCTGCTTTTTCACCAGCTACAAGGAATTCTAAATATGCAAATATTCCATCTGTACCTATTGGATAAGTTCCAAGAGTTGGATCTGTAAATGTAATACTAATCTTACCTGGAGTTGATGTATTTACTATAAAGCTATAGTTATCAGTATCCTTTACTAAATCTGTAGGAACTACATCTTTTGCAGTTAACTCTGTTGGATCATAGTTTATTTCCATATCTATTAATCCTATTGGTGTTTTTACTGTACTTACACTTACAGGAACCTTTATAGTATCTCCTTTTTTTGCTCCTGTAACATCTCCAACAGTAACATTTGTAGCATTTGAATTCTTCACTGTAACTGTTACTGCTGCTGTTTTAGTAGAATCATCACTAGCTTTAAATGTTATTGTCTGATCACCTAGTGGAAGAGTTGAAAGATATGCTTTACTAAATGTTACAGTTCCATCATCTGCTACAGTATAATCTGTTCCTTTTACAAGGTTTCCTTTAGGTCCTACCACATCACCAAGTGTATGTCCATTTAATTTAAGAGCAACATTCTCATCTTGAGGTGCTACTTTATCAAATACTACACTTGCAGGATCTACTGTTATACCTGCTGTATCTGTAACTGTAAGTGCTAATGGTTTACTTATAGTTGTAGTGCCTTTAGCAAAATTAAAATTAAAGCTATGTTTGCCTAATGCTAATTTTGCAAGATAAGCCTTGCTTAATACCAAGTTACTTCCTGATATTGTATAATTTGCAGCATCAACAGCTGTTCCGTTCTCATCTGTTAATCCTGATAATGTAAATCCGTTTAATTGCATAGCTACATTTACATCAGTTGGATTAGCTGTATCAAATGTAGCAGTAGTTGGAGTAATAACTGGGTCTACTACTGGTGGATTTCCGAATACAAGATCTCCATTAACATAACCTGTTATCTTATCCCAGTCAGTAAAATCACTTGCATTAGAAGTAAATGAATAATCGTTTGATTGATCATAATTACTCCAGTCATTCTTTGCAACTCTGCATTGAACTTCAAGTGAAGAACCTGCATCAAGTTGTCCTGCTCCATTTGAGAAGCTTATCTCAAGATAATGATCAGCAGTAGCTGTTGCATTATCCATAGCTACAAAAGTACCCACTACATTACTTGTAATTGTTTGGTAGTTATAACCATTAAGCATACCAGCATGGTCGCACCAAAAATTTTCATCCTGAGTACCATCAGCTGTAAAATAGTATCTTAATTTTAAAGTTGTTAAATCTAAAGGTGCTCCAGTATTATTTGTGATTTTAAATTTAGGAGCAATAGTATTCATGGTTGTACTAGTATTTGTATCAGCAAATTGTATTTGAACACCCGAATTGCTTGCTTTTACTGTATCAGCGAAGACATGATTTTTAGAAATACCTAAAGATGCTGTCATCATAAACATTCCTAGAATGGCAATATTTCTTTTTTTCACTGTTTTAACCCTCCATTTATTATAAGCTGTTAGCAAAAAACATTTTGTCAGTACATATAAACAAAATTAATTACCCTTAAACCCCTTTTTTCATCCCCCTTTTATTAAATTAATGGTTTTACGTCCCTTCAAAATGAATTGCAATTTTAGTAAATTATACTCTTTACAATAATTTATATTTTGTTTACATTTTAAATTATAGTTAATTACTTTACAAACTTCAAACTTAATATAAAATTGACATTTATTGAAATAAACTTATTCATATAAACATTTATCTCATTATTATTCATGCTTGTAATTTCTTTATTTTACTTTAGTTTTCTCTTTTCTTATTAAAAATTATGTACAATTCCTCTTTTTAATTGCATTTTAAGTAAATTTCGCAAAAAAATAAAAGCAGATGGTTTAAATGTACAGTTAAAACTTTACGTTTGCACATTTTTTACCACCTGCTAAAAACTTCACTTATTCAGTTGTCATTTCTCCAATATGAACCTCATTAACCAATTATCTTGTTAACAATCATCTTTTACTCCATTATAATTACAGCGTAAAGTTTTGTATTTCTCTCTCAAGTTCCTCTACAACTTGTTCTAATTTTTGAGACATCTTATTAAATTCACTCATACTAGCTGATACTTCTTCTGTAGTTGCAGATACTTCCTCAGAACTAGATGCTGATTGTTCTGATGCTGCTGATATGCTTTCTAACTTACCAAATATAAAGTTCTTACTCTGATAAGTGTCATTTATAGAGCCCCTTATATTTTCTATTTCTCCTACTAAACTATTTAAAGACTCTAATATCTTATTAAATATTTCTTTAGTCTCTTTAACTGATTCAGTTTGTTCCTCTGATAATTTTAGAGAAACATCTATTGATTTAAATACTACACTATTTTTACTTTTTATATCTTCAAGAAGTTTTTTAACCTCTTTTGTTGCTGATGTTGATTCCTCTGCAAGCTTTCCAATTTCTTCAGCCACCACAGAAAATCCCTTTCCTGCTTCTCCCGCTCTAGCAGCTTCAATTGCTGCATTTAAAGCCAACAAATTTGTTTGCTCTGAAATACCATTTATAGTATCTGTAATGTTTCCAATAGCATTAGATGTTTCAACCATATCCTTTACAGTTCTTGATACTTCCTTAGACGAATCGTTAGAAACCATAGTTTTATCAATAAGAACCTCCATTATTTGAAGTCCATTTTTACTTAAACTATTAGTATTTTTAGATAACTCATCTATATTTTCTGTCATGTTTTTAATTGATGTAATTTTGTCACCTAATTTATTAAATTCATTAACGCTATTTGTTATATCCTCCGCTTGTGAATAAGCCCCCTGCGCAACTTGATCAATAGTTTGTGCAACTTCATCTACAGCACTGCTAGTTTCTCTCGACATAGTTAATATTGTTTTTGATGAACTCATTATGTTATCCGAAGATTGCTTTATTCTGCTTATTAAATCATGTATTTTTTGTATCATATCATTGAAATAATCAGCCATCTTGCCAAACTCGTCCTTTGAAGTAATATCAACTTTTTGCGATAAATCACCATCAGCTCCAAGCTTAGCAACCTCAACTATTTTGTTTATGTTCTTTGTAAAGGTCTTACTTATTAATATAGAAACAATAGCTGCCAAAGCTAAAATTATTATTATTACAACTACAGTTGTACCTAATACTGAAGACGTGCTCCTTGTAAGTTCTCTCTCATTCATAGAACCTACTATCTTCCATCCTAATTCGCTATTTTCTTTAAACACTACAAATTGCTTTTCACCTTGATTTTTATACTGAATAAAACCTGACTTTTTACTATTAATATTATCCCAAATGCTAGACTTAGTTATATTTTTCTTTCCTATTTCTGATTTAGTCGGATTAACAATCATAGTTCCTTCCTTATCAGTTATATATATATATCCTTCTCTACCAATTTTAATACTTTTCATATCATTGCTTAATTTACTTAAATCAACGTCCATGCAAACCACGCCTACAAGCTTTTCATTATTATACACAGCTTTTGATATGGAAATTATGCTATTTTTAGTAGCTGCATCTACATATACCTCACTAAAAATCACCTTTCCTTGACCTGAAACTGCATTCTTGTACCAGTCTCTAGTTGTTGGATCATATCCTTCTGGAAGATTAACCTTGGGATACAAATACAACTTCTTAGAATTACTTGCAAAATACACATTTAATGCATCCTTGTTATTCTCTTTTATTTCTTGAAGAGATGATGAAACATATGCTTCAAAATCAGGATGATCATTTACATTTTGTATATCATAATTTCCTGCAAGAATTCCTATATTATTCTCCATGGTTTGAAAATAATTATTTATACTCCTATTTACTTCTGTCAAACTTTGTTGAGAGTCACCATTTAACTTTTCCATTAAAATATTGTATACATTCTCATATGAAATAGCACCAAATATTATAATCGGAATCATACAGACCAAACTAATGGTTATAATTAGCTTACTCCTTATACTTTTACTCAATTTTCTCCACCCCTTAACCATAAATTTTACAATAATTTGCTAAAAAATACATATATAATATAACATAACATGAGCTTATTTGACAAAATAAATATCTTCAATATTTGATACTATCTGGGTTGTTAATGGTTTTCAGATACTGAATTGCTAATTTTTTATGCTTTCTTTATAGTTTATAAGTATTTCTCTTCTAAATAAGTAGACATATTAAACAATAATTATTGAAATATTATATTGATATAAAATAAAAAAATGTTAAAATTAATATGTTATTATGGTATTTAAAATAAAATATCAGAGAGCTTATTAACTTATAATTTTATTTAGAAGGTGGTGAAAAATCTGCTGTTTTAAATTAAAACCGCAGATAACTGAATGCGTCAACATTTTCTCTCAAGAACTGAACTATTAATAGGAAAAGAAAGATTAGAAAAATTAAAGAATAGTAAAGTAATAGTTTTCGGCATAGGCGGTGTTGGAAGTTATGCTGTAGAGGCACTTACAAGATCTGGAGTTGGACGAATTGTATTAATAGACGACGATACCGTATGCCTTACAAATATAAATAGACAAATCCAAGCTACTTTTAAAACAATAGCAAAACCTAAGGTAGATGTTATGAAAGAAAGAATTTTGGATATCAATCCCAATTGTCAGGTAGAAACTCACAGAATTTTTGTTACTGAAGATAACATAAGCGATTTAATAGCACCAGATACAAATTATGTTATAGATGCTATTGACACCGTTTCAGCTAAGATATCACTTATACTTTGGTGTCAAAAAAATAATATAAATATAATAAGTTGCATGGGCACTGGAAATAAATTAGATCCAACAAGGTTTGAAATTACAGACATATATAAAACCTCAATTTGTCCTCTTGCAAAAGTTATGCGACATGAGCTTAGAAAAAGAGGTGTTAAATCTCTTAAGGTTCTTTATTCTAAAGAAATGCCTATGAAACCAAAATCAGATGAGGTTATAACCTGTAAAGAAGGATGTGTGTGTGCAAACGGTTCAAGAAAATGTACCGCCAAAAGACAAATACCTGCAAGTATATCCTTTGTTCCTCCCGTTGCTGGAATGATTATCGGAGGAGAAGTCATAAAAGATATAATGGATAGTTAAAAATTTAGCGGCATTAAAGCCGCTAAATTTAGTTATTTCATATTATCTTAACAAATACTTTTCTATCTCTCGGTCCATCAAACTCAGTAAAGTATATACCCTGCCAGGTTCCTAGCTTTAGCTTACCATTTTCAATAATGATCTGCTGACTCGATCCCATTAAAGATGCTTTTATATGTGCGTGTGAATTTCCCTCTACATGCTTGTAGTCTCCAACCTTAGGGAAGACCTTATCTAAATTAACTAAAATATCTCTAGTAACATCTGGGTCTGCATTTTCATTTATAGTAATACCAGCTGTAGTATGTGGACAAAATACTACAGCCATACCATCTGAAACACCACTTTCATCTACTGCTTTTTTAACTAAGTTTGTTATATCAATAAACTGATCATCATTAGAAGTTTTTAATGAATATTCAATTACACCTTTCATTTAACCACCTCAATTTTTAGCTTAGTTCTCTTAAGAATTTCGCAAACTTATTAAGATCATCCTTATTTGAAAAAGCCGCCTGAGCTCTTTTTGCATTTCCGCCGCCTCTTCCATTGTATTCCTTTATATTTTCCTTGAATATCTTTCCACATTCTATATCATCAATTCCATTTTGTGCAAATAAAATTCTATTATCAACACCCGAAGTTAATATAATAACGGCCTTTTCATCTTTAATTCCATCATATATTTCCTCTAAAAAGCTAAAATCTCCATCTTCATAATGCTCAAATATAACACCATTATTATTTTTTTCTTTAATTTTCTCAACTTCAAGTTTAGCCTCATTTTTCTTATATTCTAAAAGCTTTTTCTTTAAATTAGAGATTTCCTCCATGGTTGTTTGAACCTTATTTAAAATATTATCTTCATCTATTGAAAGATTTTTTTGAAGTTTAGTTATTATGTTATGCTCCTTACTGTATTCGTCAAATGCTCTTCTACCACATTTAAAATAAACTCTCGTCATACCTTTATATTTTTCAGTTCTGAGTACCTTTATTATTCCAACTTCTCCAGTTCTCACAACATGGGTGCCACAACAAGCACTATAATCTACATCACCAAGCTGAACTATTCTTATTTTTCCTTCAGCTTTTATTGCCTTTCTAAGAGGAAGCTTTTCAGCCTCAGGTTTACTCATGAAGTAAGTTTTAGTTTCAACATTTGCATATATGTATGCATTTGCTTCAGCCTCTATCTTTTTTATCATGTCATTAGTTACTTCTTCCATGTCTATATCTATGGTTACATAATCTTCTCCCATGTGGAAACCATAGTTTACACCATTATATAATTTGAAAAAAGCCGCTGAAAGCAAATGTTCACCAGTATGCTGCTGAATATTATCCTGTCTTCTTAAAAAATCCACCTTACACTTAGCAGTATTACCTTCTGGTCTCTCCTTCATTACATGATATATTGTGTCACCTTTTTCATAAACATACTCTACAGGTATATTATTTATTGTTCCTAAATCACAAGGCTGCCCTCCACCTTCTGGATAAAAACTAGTTTCATCTAAAACAATCTCGTATTTCCCATCATTCTCCAATACATCAACTATTTTTCCCTCTGACTCACATATATATGGATCATCATAAAATAATTTACGTGTCATAAATTCATCTCCTTCATATTAATACAAGTATAGTTCATTAATAAATAAATCACAATGTAGCCCTTATATATTCTGCTGACATTTCTCCAGCTTTTCTGTTCTCCAAGGGACTACCTTCATTAGATTCATGTATGTATAAAGCATTTCCTACTATAAAAACTCCTGGTACATTTGTATTGATTTCATTTCTCTCTTTGTTTAATATTTTTATATTAGCCTCTCTTAAAATTTTATCATTTGGATTCAATTTTAATGCTAAAATCAATGTATCACAGGAAATAAACTTTTCTCCATTTTCATCCGAAATATAAATCCCTTCTATCCTCTCGCTTCCTTTTATTTTCACTATATTATAATTGTAGAGAAAAGGTATATTTATTTCTGCTAGAAATTCTATTATTTCATTTCTTTCATCAAATCCAACCTCACTATCTATCACTGCTTTAACTTTTCCACCTTCAATAAATATTCTATTAGCAAGAGCATTACCAATTTTATTTGCTCCTAGTATAACTATACTTTTGCCTGGCATATATCCATGTATATTTATAAATCTCCCTACGGTAAGCGCAGAATAAATTCCACTTAAGTCCTTAGTTAATACTCTTATAGATTTTTGAGGTTTTTCTACTGCACCAGCTGCAAAAATTATACTGCAAGCTTTTATTTCTATTATCCCTTCATTAGGACTTACAGCTGTAATAACCTTATTTTTACTTATTTTAATTACAGTAGTATTTAGTTTATATTCTATATTTAACTCTAAAAATTCATCTATAAATCTTTGAACATATTCTGTTCCCGTAAGCTCCTCTTTAAAATCCTCCATTCCAAAACCAGTATAAATACATTGATTCAATATGCCACCTAGGCTATCCTCTGCTTCAATTAGTACTATATCTTGCACTCCCGATTTTTTAGCAGAAATGGCTGCTTGTAATCCAGATATACCGCCACCCACAATCACTAAATCATGATTCTCCATTATTAACTCCTCCAATTGGAATAATCTATACTATATTATATTATAAACCATATTATAAATTTTTTTAATCAATTTAATATATGAATTTCTCTTTTCTCTGATATAATATAATTAAACATAAACTTGATTGTTATAAACTTGAAACATTGGAGATGATAATACTTATGGTTACTTGTTCTGTATGTAAGAAAAATGTTGCAGTTATATTTACAAATAAAGTAATAGACGGTAAACAGGAATTAGTTGGCTTGTGCCTACCTTGTGCAAAAAAACTAGGTATCTCGCCTTTGACACAAATAATCGATACAAAGGATATGAAGGAAGATGATTTTCAAAATTTAAGCAGTCAAATGAATGATATGCTTAAAAATATTGATTTAGATAAAGTTTCAGATGAAAGCGGAAACGGTGGTGGACTATTAAACTTTTTTAATAATGCCTTTAATAATTCTGAACAGCCTGAAAATAAAAATTCTGAATATAATAATACGAAAAATGATAAAACCCATAAAAAAAACAAAAAGAAGAAATATCTTGATTCTTATGGAATAAACCTAACCTTAAAGGCTAAAAATGGTGAAATAGATACTGTTATTGGAAGAGAACGCGAGGTAGATAGACTCATCCAAATTTTAAATCGAAGAACTAAAAATAATCCTATATTGATAGGTGAAGCTGGTGTTGGTAAAACAGCAATAGCCGAAGGTTTTGCTGTGAGAATAGCAGAAAAAAATGTTCCTGCGAGATTTCTTGATACCGAGGTATACATGCTAGAACTTAATTCAATAGTAGCTGGAACACAATTTAGAGGACAGTTTGAAGCACGTATGAAGGGAATTATTGATGAAATAAATCAATTTAAAAATGTAATTTTAATTATTGACGAAATTCACAACATAATAGGGGCTGGTAATGCAGAAAGTGGATCATTGAGTGCTGCAAATATTTTAAAGCCTGCTCTTGCAAAAGGAGAACTTCAGCTTATAGGTGCAACTACAATAGAAGAGTATAGAAAATATATAGAAAAAGATTCCGCTTTAGAAAGACGTTTTCAACCTATCATGGTAGAAGAACCAACCATTGAACAAACTATTGAAATTGTAAAAGGTATTAAATCCTATTACGAAATTTACCACAAAATAACAATACCTGATGATGTAATTGAGAGCGCAGTAAGATTATCTGGTAGATATATATCTGATAGATTTTTCCCAGATAAAGCTATTGATGTAATTGATGAAGCTGGTTCTAGAGCAAATCTTAAAAATAAAGGTCTTGTTGAATTGGAAGCATTAAAAACAGAACTCTCAAATATACAAAATGAAATAACTAAATGTGCAGAATCAAACGATTTTGAGAAGGCTGCTGAATATAAAGTAGAAGAATGTAAGGTTCAAACAAAAATAGATAACTTCAGTAAGGAATACAGTAATGTAGTATTAACATTAGACGATGTTGCTTCAGTTGTTGAATCTTGGACCAAAATTCCAGTGCAAAAGATAACAGAAATAGAGGCAGAAAAACTTTTAAATCTTGAAGAAAGACTTCATAAAAGAGTAATAGGTCAAAATGAAGCTGTATCAAGTGTTGCTAGAACTATTAGAAGAAACAGATCTGGATTTAAAAAACTAAAAAAACCATCTTCCTTTATATTTGTTGGACCTACTGGAGTTGGAAAAACAGAACTTGTAAAAACTCTAGCCTCAGAACTTTTTCAGAACGAAAAAGCTTTAATACGAGTAGATATGTCTGAATACATGGAAAAACATACTGTATCTAAGTTAATAGGGGCTCCTCCTGGATATGTTGGATACGACAACGGTGGTCAGTTAACTGAAAAGGTAAGAAGAAATCCTTATTCTGTTATACTACTAGACGAAATAGAAAAAGCCCACCCAGATGTATTTAATATACTACTTCAAATACTTGAAGATGGAAGACTTACTGATAGTCAAGGAAGAACTGTTAACTTTGAAAACACAATAATAATTATGACATCAAATGCTGGAACAAATTTAAAATCAAGCGGAATAGGTTTTTCACGTGATGATTATTCATCTCTTTCAGGTAAAATTAAGGATGTACTGCGTGAAACCTTCAGACCTGAATTCCTAAATAGAATAGATGAAACAATTATATTCACAGAATTAAATAAAGATGAACTTATGAAAATCATAGACTTAATGCTTAAAGAAATAATAAATGAAGGTAAAGACAAGGATATAGCTATAGAAATATCAGAGGATGTAAAGGACTTTATTTTCTCTAATGGCTATGACAAAAAATATGGTGCTCGTCCTTTAAGGCGCACAATACAAAAGTATATAGAAGATGAACTAGCCGAATTCTATATAAAAGGAATATATAAAGAAGGAAGCAAAGTAAGAATATATATACAAGATGAAAAAATAGCATTTGAATAAAAAAATCTCCGCTGATATGCGGAGATTTTTTATTACTATAGATCTGAAAACTCTATGTTTATTTTCTGTTTCTTATTAAATTTATTACTTTCTATAACTTTTGCATTATCATCATCTAAATTCCTAACAGGAAGATCTATTATAAATTCACTTCCTACATTTAATTCACTTTCAACCCTTATTTGTCCTCCATGCATCTCTATTAGAGACTTAACAATAGAAAGTCCAATTCCACTACCTTCTTTTTCCCTTATAAGAGTTTTATTAACCTGTATAAATCTTTGAAATATCGTTTCTTTCATATCTTTAGGAATTCCAATTCCGGTATCTTTAACTCTTATTTGAATACTGTCATTCTTATCATAAACATTAACTGTTATTTTACCGCCTTTCGGTGTAAACTTTACAGCATTGGATAATAAATTTAGCATTACTCTTTCTATTTTATCTGAGTCAACAGGCATAAATTTTTCCTCTACATCCGTATCAAATACAATGTCTATCCCTTTACTCTTAACAAATTCTATTACGGACATTGTGATATCTTCTATCACACTTACAATTTCTACTGTATGAAGATCAACACTCAAATACCCTGCATCTATCTTTGTTATGTCTATCAAGTTATCTATAATCTTAGTTAATCTATAAATATTTTGATTCATAATCTTAAGATATTTTTCAAACCCATCTTTATTATCATTGTCCATATTTAATCTGACAAGTTGCATTGCAGAAGCCAATATATTAAGTGGAGTTCTTAATTCATGTGATAAATTTGAGAAAAACTCCTTTCTTACCTTATCATAATAGAGAGTTTGCTCCAATTTCTTTCTATTTGCTTCATTTTTCTTCTTTTCTGTCATATCTCTAATTATAGTTATAAACGTCCCATTATTATGCGAAAAGGTTGTTGTGGCTGCTTCTATAATTATTTTTTTCCCCATTGCAGTTACAAGCCTTTCTTCAATAAAATCACAAGGCATACCCGTCTTCATCGTTTTATCTATTCTTGCTTGTGCAAGTTCCTTATAATCTTCATGTATAAAATCAACTATATTTTTACCTATAATATCCTTTACATCCTTAACCTCTAAAAGCTTTATAGCCTTGTCATTTATGAAGTTACACTTTCCATTGTCGTGAATAAATATGGCTTCCGGCATAATTTGAAGTATCTGCATATATCTTTGTGAACTTATTGAAAGAACCTTGCCTATGGATTCTTTTATCATATTTTCATTTAAAAGCTTTTTATTAACTCTTTCAAGCTCAATATTTTTATCATTAAGCTCCTTATTGATCGTATTTATTCTAAAAAATATATCTTGGTATGGATCTATAACAGATTTAATCATTATTTTTCTATGAACTATATATATTGATGATATTCTAAAAATGATATTAATATACAATAGAATTTGGTTGCCGCTACTATTATAATCAATAAATATAATTGATATAATTCTGAATATAGAGCAGACGATAAATGTATATACTATATCATTGCCAATTTTCTTCTTTCTACATATAAATAGAATCATTGATATAGACAAAATAGTTACAGATATTATCTTTGTTGCATATATAATTGCAATTATATCCACCTTATTTACATATGTATGTAATAGTTTATAATCATAAGTAATCATAATTACAACTATTGCAAATAAAGCATACAACCATACTGCATATTTTAATTTTCCTTTTTTATTTAAAACTAAACTTAAGAATAGTGTTGAAAAAGCATCTACAAAGATTCCAATCATAAATAGCTTGTATACATACTGCAAATAATTCTTTTGATATAATATGTTAAGACTAGAATTAAAGTAGAAAATACCAATGCAAAAATACACTATTCCGGCAGTTAAAATCAAGATATCTTTTGTATATTTATAGTTACTTATAGAATTTGCAAATATACTTATAGCCAGCATAGACACCATTATTTGTATTAAAAAATACAATAATACAAAATCTACTTTTCCAACAAAACTGCAAGTTATAATTATTATACCTGCACCAACAAAACCATTTACAACAAAATTAACATCTCTTACTCTACTCTTCAATCTATTAAACACATTAAAATTCCCCTTCGCCTATAGGGCTAAAATCAGCTGCACAATAACTTAAGCTTTTTTTTAAGTGATGTTGTATCAATCTTAAACAATATATTTACTTCTATAGTAAAAGATTTTATCAGTTCATTATACTCCTTCATGTATGGGTAATCCTTTAGTGCACTGCACTGCATAACCTCAAGATGCTTGTTTATTCTAACTTCATAATCAAGCAACTTATCTATTTGACAATAGTAATCGAATAGTTGTTGGAGTTCATCACGCGTAAGCTTAGAAGATATACTACTGAAAGCCTCAATCCAATTTTTTAATATAGTGACACTACTTATTTTTATAAAAGTAAATCTCTTATTTTCAAATAACCTACTTGTTCTTTCTATGTCAGCTTTTATAATTCTAGAGTAATTTCTTATATGTTCATTATCTTGTATCATTCTTATTTTCTTCTTATACCATATGGATCCAAAAATAGACATAAAACATCCTATTAATATACCTAATATAGTAAATTCAAAACCTATTTCTCCAAAAACCTTTTTAGTTCCAGTATTGTTAGCTACTATAGAAAAAGTTATTCCAATTACCAACACAACAAAAATCACTAGGGATATAATCAAAAATATATTTTGAGATATATACCTGTAAAAAATATGCTTTCTTTTTTTGGGATTTTTCACTTCTCTGCTTACATTTCTCGTATACACTCCCGAAACCATGCAAACCCACACCTTTCATATCAACTTATGCGGTTTCTAAAATTGTAAATATATTACATTTTTATTGTAATACATTCTTCCCAAAAATACAACCATTTTTTTACAATTTATCTTTCCCCTAGTTTCAAATTAGGTATAGCATTTAAATCAAGAGGTGCAATATTTCCTTTTTTAAACTCAAAATACGCTGCACTTCCAATCATTGCTGCATTATCAGTGCATAGTATTGGTGCTGGAAACAATACATCTATCCCATTCTCTCTTCCTCGACTTACCATTGTCTCCCTTAAGAAGCTGTTTGAGGCCACACCACCTGCAACTGCTATTCTATCTATCTTCTTTATTTTACAAGCCTTAATAGTATTATCAACCAGGAAATCAACAACATTTTTTTGAAATGATGCTGCAACATCTGCTCTATTTATTTCTTTTTCTTGCATCTTCATAGTATTTAAATAGTTGAGTACTGCAGATTTAACTCCGCTAAAAGAGAAATCCAAAGAATTATCATGAAACTTAGCTCTTGGAAATTGAAGTGCACTTTCATCTCCTCTTTTAGCCATTTCCTGAATCTTAGGTCCACCTGGATAACCAAGACCTATAGCTCTTGCAATCTTATCAAAAGCTTCTCCTGCAGCATCATCTCTCGTCTGACCTAAAACTTCAAACTCACCGTAATCTTTCATATATACTATAAAAGTATGTCCTCCAGATACTACAAGACATGCAAATGGAGGCTTTAAATCTGGGTATTGTATAAAATTTGCACTTATATGTCCTTCTATATGATTAACTCCTATAAGAGGTTTGTTTATTGAGTACGCAAGTCCTTTGGCATATTGAAGTCCTACAAGAAGCGCTCCTACAAGTCCCGGTCCATATGTAACTCCAACAGCATCAATATCTTTAAGCTCTACACCAGCTTCTTTTATAGCATCCTGAACCACCAATGATATATTTTCGATATGCTTTCTTGATGCTATCTCTGGAACGACTCCTCCGAACTTTTTATGTATATCTATTTGCGATGATATTATATTAGATAATACCTTTCTGCCATTGACAACAACAGCCGCGGCAGTTTCATCACAACTACTTTCTATTGCAAGTATCTTAATGTCTTTACACATTTAATATTCCTCCAACTCTTCTGGCATTTTACTATATTATTTTATCACATACCAATACATTTTTAAATCAATATATCTTTTGAACGTATGTTTGTGTTATACTTATATATTATATAAACTACATGCACTAGTAATTCTATAATCTTGAGAGGGAGTAATTATGAAAAATTTGTACGCTAAAGTAATTGTTGGTGGTTCACCTATATCAAAATCAAATTTTAAGTTATCTAACATAAACGGAAGAGCTATCCTACCTTATAACTCTGGACAATATCATGATAGATATGCCATTTATGAAGAAACAATAGCATATGAGGCTCGCTCTCAAAATCCAAATACAGTAATTTCTGAATCAATTATAGCAGTTTTGAAGGTATTTTATAAAAGTAAAAAAAGGCATCCAGATACAAATAATATAACTAAAAGTATTTTTGACGGAATAGAAAAAAGCGGAATTATAGTAAATGATGCTCAAATAACAAGAATAATTATTGAAGAATATTATGATATGATTAATCCTAGATTCGAACTTGAACTTTTTGCTGAAAGTAAATTCAAAATGAAGTATTCTATCCTCAAAAAAGAGGAAGAAGATGAACCCATACTTTATGATCCACCTTCAAATAAAAAAAGACTTATTACCAAAACACAAAAGCCCAAAAAATCAGCTCAAAATGGTACAATAACTTGCAGTATATGCGGAAAAAAAGTCACCAATGATAATATAATTTGGGCAAATAAAGGAACTACAGCTCTTTGCAAAAATTGCTTAAAAAAATCATTTTGAAAGCATATTTTTAAGAGCCGTTATTCCCATAACATATCCATAAAATCCAAATCCGCAAATTTGTCCAATACATGCAGGAGCTGTTACAGATTTTCTTCTATATTCTTCTCTTGTGTGTATGTTACTTATATGTACTTCAACCGTTGGTATATTTATTGATTTTATAGCATCATATATAGCTATGCTGTAGTGAGTATATGCGCCTGGATTTATAACTATTCCATCAACCTTGTTGTAGGCTGCCTGAAGAAAATTTATTATTTCTCCTTCTATATTACTTTGCATTACTTCTACTTCAATACCTATTTTACTTCCTTCATCCTTTATAAATTTGCACAAATCCTCATAAGTTCCTTCACCATATATTTCTTTTTCCCTTATCCCCAAAAAATTTATATTAGGACCATTTATAACAAGAATCTTCATTAAATTCCCTCCCCTTCAAGGTATTTTTTTATGCTTAAAACAACTCTATCTATAGATCCATCATTTAAAACCTGATAATCACAGTAGTTAATGTATAATTTGTATCTTTCTTCATAGAGCTTAAGAATTCTGCTCTTTCCATGTTCTAAAAGAGGTCTATTTTCAATATCAACATCTTCCATTATCTTTTCTGGCGGCCTATTTATAAATACTATCTTTCCTTTTTTCTTTAAACAAAGTATATTTTTTTCCCTTGTTACTGCGCCTCCTCCTGTTGCTATAACGGAGTTCTCCTCAAAACTAAGTTCTTTTAGGGCTGCACTTTCTAAATTTCTAAAAAATTCTTCTCCTCTTTTAAACATATCGGAAATCTTCATATTATTTCTATCTTCTAGATATTTATCAGCATCATAAAATTTCATATTTAGCTCTTTTGATAAAATTTTACCTATTGTACTCTTACCGCATCCAGGCATACCTATAAGTACTAAATTCATGATTTTATTTTTTCCTCCAAAACTTCAAATATTTCATCAACTATGATTTCATCTATAGAAATATCATTCCATATCTCTTCTGACGCTGCAGCCTGGCTAACTAACATATAAAGACCATTTACAGCCTTTACTCCACTCTCTCTAGCATACTTTAAAAATAAAGTTTCTACTGGATTATATATTAGATCTACAGCTGAAGAAAACTTAGCTACAACTTCTTTATCTACAGGCGATTCCCCCTCTTTTGGATACATACCCTTTGGAGTACAGTTAATTATAACATCTCCCTTTAAATTTGAAAGTTCATCATAACTTATGACTTTAAATTCTCCGTAAATCTCAGAAGTCTTTTCAGGGTTTCTAGTAACCACATATATGTCTTTTGCAAAGTTGTCCTTTAAATACTGAAGCACAGCTCTTGCTGCTCCACCACTTCCTAAAACAACACATATATTATTCTTTATTTCAACCCTAAATTTACTAAGCATTTTTCCAAATCCAATGTAATCTGTATTAAACCCACTTATGCCTTCTCGTGAAAACTTCAAAGTATTTACAGCCCCTATTTTTCTTGCTTTCTCTGAAATTTCATATAGCTCCTTCATAACCTCCACCTTATAAGGTATTGTTACATTTAATCCACCGCATTTTATAATTTTAAAGGTATCTACTGATTCTTTAAGCTTTTCTTTTGGAACCTCAAACAAATTATATATTCCCTTAATGCCTACCTTTTCAAAAATAAGCTTATGAATATATGATGAATGGCTGTGTCCTAACTTTTCTCCTATAAGACCATAAATTGATGTATTAACACTCGTTTTTTCTTCATTATAAATTCTTTTTCTCTCCAACTTTTTACTTAGGTTCATAAAATTAATATAAAACTCCTTAAGAACCTCAGAATATTCCTTATTCTTTAAGTAACCTATATTTTTATCTATAACTTTTTTTTCTCTTTTGCTATCACTAACTGGAATACTATTTTTTTCTTTATACTCAGCAACTTCCATAACCAAATTCATTCTTTTTTCAAAAAGCTCTGTTATAATTTTATCTACCTCGTCTATTTCTTTTCTTATTTCTTCAAGTTCCTTCATTAAAATTACCACCTCAAATAATATCTAATATGGATAATGCACATGCAGCCTCAACAACAGGTACTGCCCTTAAAACAATGCAAGGATCATGCCTACCCTTTATACTTATCTCCTCATTTTCCATGGTTTTCATGTTTATAGTTTTTTGAGGTTTGTAAATAGAAGCAGTAGGCTTAAAAGCAGCTCTAAACACCAATGGCATTCCACTTGTTATACCGCCTAATATACCACCATTGTTATTCGAATAAGTTTTTACTATTCCATTTTTGGTATAAAAATCGTCATTAGCCTCTGACCCCTTCATTTTGGTTATATTAAAGCCTTCTCCAAATTCTACACCCTTTACTGCTGGAATTGAAAATAGCATATGACTTAATATACTCTCGCAAGAATCAAAAAACGGGTCACCCTTTCCTGCTGGAAGGTTTAAAGCACAGCATTCTATTATACCTCCAACAGAATCTAAATCATTTTTAGCTTTAAGTATAACCTCCTTCATTTCCTCACCTTTTTTATCATCTAAAACAGGAAAAGCCTTCTTTGTCAACGATATAAGTGTTTCACTATCTATATTTACCTTATCAAAATACTTCTCTTTTGTATCCTTTATACTAAGAATATGACTCCCTATTATAATGTTATCCTTAAAAAGTATTTGCTTTGCTACGGCACCTGCAAATACCAATGGTGCCGTAAGTCTTCCTGAAAAATGGCCACCGCCTCTATAGTCATTAAAGCCTTTATATTTGATAAATCCAGTATAATCCGAATGACCAGGTCTTGCAAAATCCTTTACATTAGAATAATCCTTTGAATGCTGGTTTCCATTCCATATAATTGCGCAAAGTGGTGTTCCCGTAGTTTTACCATTAAAAAATCCACTTACAATTTCAAAGTTATCCTTTTCATTTCTTTGAGTTGAATATTTTGTTCTTCCGGGTGCTCTTCTCTCCATTTCAGAATTTATAAATTCAAGGTCAAGCTCTACTCCTGGTTCAAGTCCGTTTATTACAATTCCAATCGCCTTTCCATGGGACTCTCCAAAAATTGATAATTTAATTTTATTCCCCCAAACTCCACTCATGTACATCGCCTCCTAATTGTTTCAAATCACTCCAAAACTGTGGATATGACTTAGAAACGCATTCACTTCCATTTATAGTAACACTCTCTTCACACCTTAAAGCTGCAATTCCAAGTGCCATCGCAATTCTATGATCATTCCAGCTTTCCACTTCTCCACCTTTTAATTTTTCTTTTCCCTCAATTAGAAGCCCATCTTCTAATTCAACTACTTCTGCTCCAAGCTTATTTAATTCTGTAGCCATTGCTTTAAGCCTATCTGATTCTTTTATCCTAAGCCTTGCTGCATTTACTATCTTTGTAGTTCCTTCACTTAATGCTGCAACTACTGATAATATAGGAACCAAATCGGGACACTGTGATGCATCTATTACAATTCCATGGGTATGAGATTTCTTAGAACTAAAGCTTTTCTCATCTATAGCTCCACCCATTTTCTTTAATATATCTAATATAACCTTATCACCTTGCAGAGAACTAATATTTAAATCCTTACAATTTATATTTCCATTTAAGATTCCAGCTGATAGCCAAAAAGCAGCTTGAGAAAAATCTCCTTCAACCTTATATTTTGTACCCTTGCATTTTTGATTTCCCTTTATAAAGAAGCTCTTATAAGCTTTATTTTCTATCTCTATTCCAAATTTTTTTAACATATCTATGGTCATATCAACATATCCCACAGATTCCAAATTAGTTGTTATATTAATAATTGAGTCCCCCTCCAAAAAAGGAAGAGAAAACATAAGTCCACTTATGAATTGGGAGCTTATATTCCCAGGAAGGTTAAACATCCCAGCTTTAAGCCTACCTTTTATTTGAAGTGGGAGTACCTTTCCTTCTGGATGTGAGTACGCAATTTCCTTCTCATCAAATATATTAAAATAAGAATCTAATGGTCTGTAGGATAATTTTCCCTGACCGTCAAACACAACATTTCTTTCTTCTATAAGTGATATTGGAATTAAAAATCTCACTGTAGAACCCGATTCACTGCAATCTATATATACTTTTTCTTTACTTACTAGCTTTTGCTTTTTTATTTTCAGTGTTGAGTTATCCTTAGCATCTTCTATTATTAATGCCCCCAATTTACTCATTCCAATACATGTAGCCTTTATATCTTTAGAATAACTTATATTTTCTATAGTACTTTCTTCTTCTGAGAGAGCTGCACATATTATAGCTCTATGACCTAAACTTTTTGATGGAGGTATTTTTATATCTCCTTTTAAACAACATGGATTTATTTTAACACAATTCAAAATTCATGCCCCCTTCAAACTACACGTAAATACTTATAAGTTTCTTTACTTTCTACCTTTTCTATAAAGCAATCTCCTATATCTTTTAAAAGAACCAAATTTATAAATTTTCCTCTGCTTTTCTTATCCAGCGCTGCAATTTCATAAATCCTTTCATTTTTAAGATTGTCTATATTAAAAGGTAAACTATATTTTTTTATGATATTTTTAAGTTTCTCAGTTGTACCTTCTTTAGTAATTCCTAATCTTTCGCTATTCTTAGTTATTGAATACATTCCATATGCTACACATTCACCATGAGTAAATTTTTCATAATGAAAAAATTCTTCTACTGCATGACCTATAGTATGACCAAAATTCAATATCATTCTTTCTCCATTATCCTTTTCATCATTTTCAACTACCTGTTTTTTTATTCTACAGCAGGCATGTATAACATATTCTATATTGTCCATAAGTTCATTATCATCTTTAAACTCTTCTAGCCTTTTAAATAATTCGCCATCCCTTATAGCCCCATACTTTATAACTTCTCCCATTCCATCATGAAGAAATCTTATATCTAAAGTCTTTAAAAAAAGTGGATCGATAAAAACTGCCTTAGGTTGATAAAAATTCCCTACTAGATTTTTTCCCTGCTCTAAATCCACAGCAACTTTACCACCTATACTGCTATCAATTTGTGCTAAAAGAGATGTTGGAATTTGAATGTAGGATATCCCCCTTAAATAAGTTGCAGCTGCAAAACCTCCTATATCTCCAACAACTCCGCCTCCAAGTGTAACTATAAGGTCACTTCTTGTAATTCTAAACTCTGCAAGACGTGAATATATATCTGTCAGCGTCTTTATATTTTTACTCTTTTCCCCTGCTTTTATAACTATTTTAAACACATCGTATCCAAAATCTTTAATATTTTTCTCAAGCTTTTCGCCATAAAATTTATTTACATTATCATCTGTTATTAAAACTATTTTCTCCCCAGAATAAAGCTTTGAAATTCTTTTACCAATATCATTCATTATGCCCTTTTCAATGAATATACTGTAGCTATTTTGTCCTAATTCCATCTCTAAAGTTTTCAAACCGTTCCCTCCTTTTTAGAAGCTGCATCTTTTAAAAACTGTTTTATATCATTAACATTTTCTTCTTTTATAAAACCTTTTATCTGATTTAGGCTTTTTTGAAATTCTTCTATCGAATCAATTATATTCTTTTTATTTCTCATAAAAAGCTGGCACCACAAATCTGGATTGATCATAGCAACTCTTGTAGCATCTCTAAAACTTCCTCCAACAAAATGTTTTATATCATCTGCAGACTTTGTATTCATAAGAGAAACAGCAATAACATGTGGAAGTTGACTTGTAAATGCAATTATTTCATCATGTTTTTCAGGTGTAACCTCTGTAATAGATGTGCAACCAATACTTCTTATAAATTTTTTCATAAATTCTATTGTATCTTTTTTATTTTTTACTGTAGGTGTTAAAATATAGTTTGCATTATTAAATATATTCTTAGATGCATTTGAAAATCCACTTACTTCTTTACCAGCCATAGGGTGTCCACCTAAAAATTCAGCACTATCTCCTAAAATACTCTGTATGTAACTTATATTATCTTCCTTTATGCCAAGAACATCTGTTATTATAGCCCCTTTTTTAAAATTATTCACATTGTTTTTTACAAATTGTACTAATGCTTCTGGATATATAGCAATTATAACAATATCAGATTTTTTGAGGGGGATATATGCATTTTCTATGCTATATCCCTCATCAATTATATCCATTTCAGCTGCATTTTTAAGGGTATTATTATCTAAGTCAACTCCCCATATATGACCTTTATTTTTTTCTTTAAGCGCCATGGCATATGATCCGCCCATGAGTCCAAGCCCTACAATAGTTAAATTAATATTAAATTCTCCATCCTCCACAAAATCACCCCCAGCTGAAATATCTTTTATACTTGTTTTCCTTCTATTTCTGCAATAGCTCTAACTTTCTTCATGATTTCATCAAATTTATCTGGCTTTATTGATTGCTGTCCATCACTCTTAGCGTTAGCAGGATCATTATGAACTTCTATCATAAGTCCATCAGCTCCAACTGCAACCGCCGCTTTAGCTAAAGGTTCAACCATCCACCACATTCCAGCAGCATGACTAGGGTCAATAATTACTGGCAAGTGACTTAATTTCTTTATTGCAGGAACAACGCTTAAATCAAGTGTATTTCTTGTGTAAGTTTCAAATGTCCTTATTCCTCTTTCACACAATACTACATTTTCATTTCCTTCTGACATAATATACTCAGCTGCCATAAGAAATTCTTCAATTGTTGCGCTTAATCCCCTTTTCAATAATATTGTTTTTCTAGTTTTTCCCAATTCCTTTAGAAGTGTGAAGTTTTGCATATTTCTTGCTCCTACCTGTATAACATCAACATCCTCTACAAATCTATCAATAAAATCTGCACTCATGATTTCTGTTACTATTGGAAGTCCTGTTTCTTTTTTAGCAAGTTTAAGAAGATCTAAACCCTCTAATTCCAATCCTTGAAAACTGTAAGGTGAAGTTCTTGGTTTAAAAGCTCCTCCTCTTAGAAAATTAGCCCCACTTTGTTTTACTCTTTTCGCAATTTCAACTATTTGCTCTTCACTTTCTACTGAGCAAGGTCCTGCTATAACAGCAAGTCTTTTTCCTCCTATTTTGCTTCCATCTACATCCACTATAGTATCCTGTGGATGAAAGTGTCTTCCAGCCTTTTTATAAGGTTCCTGAACTCTCACAACTTTATCAACATTTTCATTTGCCTGAATTCTCTCAATATTCACTTTACTCGTATCTCCTATTACTCCTACAACAATGTAGTCTTTACCATGTGATACTGTTGTTTCACAGCCATCACCCTCTATTGCCCTCTTAATTTTTTCAATTTCTGATTTTTCAGTATTTTGTTTAAATATAATTACCATCTTTTGATAGCCCCTTTCTGTTTTCTGTTCTTGTTTTTTTATAAAAAAAATAGGGCTCATATGAGCCCTATATTTAAACAATAATTGATATTCTTAAATATCTTGTGTTGCCTTAACATTCAACACAATTTAAATTGTAAAACTCATTAGAAAGAAAATTTATTATTTTTTGATATGCAAAAAAACCAACGCTACTAAAGTAATAATAGCCTAGGCTGAACCAATAATAATTTTTAGTTGTATTTTCCTTTCTAATAGTATCCATATTATTCACTCCATAAACAAATTTATTTTGATGTTGTAATTATATATCATTTTTACAACATGTGTCAATAGAAATATTAAAATAACATATGCTTATTGTTGCCTAATATGCTATTATTATATATAAAATACATATATATTAGGAGATAGATGAAATGCTTCCTTTGAAATTAAAAATAATACCTTCAAACAAATACAAGCAATATTTTCTTGTATTCATAGCCTTGTTATCTTTATTATTACTAGGCGTATACATAGTAAATTCAAATGAAAATTCATATAAAAAGACCATTGCAAAAGTACTTTCCATATCGGAAAATAACTTCAAATCAGAAACCTCAGACGGAAGATATGAAGCTATGAAAAAACAGCATATAACTGCAGTAATTCTCAACGGAAAGTACTCCGGTAAAGAAATAAAACTAGAAAATATAGTTTCTTATTCACAAATAAATGATATAAATCTACATGTAAATGATAAGGTATTTATATCACTATCACAAAATGTAAAGGGAAACGCTAAGTCCATTAAGATACTTGAACTAAAACGTGATAAATATGTATTTTACGTGGCTTTCATTTTTATATTACTTATAATTGCAATATCAGGTAAAACAGGACTACGCTCCTTAGTAAGTGTGGTAATAAATATAGTAATATTCTCTATAGTAATAGAGCTTTTTTTGAATAACTTTAGTATCGCATTTATATTCTTAACAGCTATGCTGCTTTTTACAGTTTTATCTCTTATTATGGTGTCAGGGTTAAACAAAAAAACAATTTCTGCAGTGGTTTCTACTTTGCTTGGAACAACAATAACAATTTTAATAGCTATAGCTGCAATAAAATTAAATAACTCAAACGGAGTTAGGTTTGAGGAGATGGAATTTTTAACTCATCCGCCTGAAAAAATGTTTTATATAGAACTTTTAGTAGGTACCTTAGGTGCTATTATGGACATAGCAATTTCAATTTCAGCTGCTATAAATGAACTTTATTTAAAAAATCCAAGTATAGAAACAAAATCACTTATAAAATCAGGATTAGAAATAGGCAAGGATATTATGGGGACTATGTCAAACACTATGCTTTTTGCATATTTTAGTGGAAGTATTCCTTTTATAATACTGCTTCTTAGAAATCAAACTCCTCTCTACAACATACTAAATGAAAATTTATCTCTTGAGATACTGAGGGCCCTTACCGGAAGTATAGGAATAGTAATTAGTATACCTATTTCTATCTTTGTAGCTGTAGTACTTTTAAATAATAAAAGAATAGGAGAATTTATAAAATCATGAATGTTCCATTTTTATTACTTATCATTCTTTTTATCTTGATGATAATAGTTGGAGGAAAAAGAGGAGTAAAATCATTTTTTACACTGATTCTTAATTTCGTAATAATGCTAATTCTGTTAATTTTAATAGGCGCTAAGTTTGACCCTTTAAAGGTAACAATAATAGGATGTATTATAATAACAATTACTACCTTATTTTTTATAAATAGCTTTAATTTAAAAACTTTATCCTCTTTATTTTCTGTTGTCATAGTAGTTGCGTTAACTCTTATAATAACCTACAACCTAAGTAGTAAAGCTCAAATACAAGGTTTTGGAAAAGAACAAGCAGAATCGTTAGGTTACCTATCTACCTACGTACAGCTAAATTTCTCAAAAATAGTATCGTGTCAAATACTTTTGGGGCTACTTGGAGCCATAATAGATGTATCCATATCTATATCTTCTTCGCTACATGAACTATATTTAAACAATCCTTCTCATACAAAATATGAGCTATTTAAATCTGGTATTAACATTGGCAAGGATATTCTTGGTACAATGACAAACACTCTTCTTTTCGCTTATATAGGAAGCTTTATGACACTTTCAATATATTTCAGTGAAGTGCATTATTCCTTTTATGACATACTAAACACCAAGGTATTTTGCTCTGAACTATTTCAAAGCTTCTCCAGTGGTATAGGTATAATCCTAATAATTCCAATTACTTCTTTTATAACTTCAAGACTTCTGTTTTCTAAAAGATTAAACCATAACGGTAACAAAAAATCCTATTCAGCTTAAGTAAAACATGAATAGGATTCTTTGTTATTTATTTTTTGTTCCAAAATATTGTCCTTGTATTATATCATCACTTATATTAAACGCTTTTGAAAGATGTTTCTTATCCTCTGCTGATGGATTTCCTAAAATTTTTCCATTAGTTAAAAGATCATAATCCTTATTAGTATTTAAAAGATTTCTTCCCATGACAGTTTGTTCGTAGTATTTTTTGTCCACTCCCATAGTATATAAGATTGTAGGCATTAAATCTATTTCTCCACCTGTCACATTCTTCTCCTCTTGCTGCATTTTTCCGCTTCCATCATACACTATAAGAGGTATTTTCATTTGATCATCTATCATCCAATTCTTTATGCCAGGCATTTTAGGAATCTCGCTTTGAAAATACTTGTGTATACCTGTATGATCACCATAAATCACAACTACAGTATTTTGGAGTACTCCTGCATTTCTAAGTTTATCTAAGAATATACCAATTTGTTTGTCGGTATAGTGTATACACTGCATATACCCTCCCATTTCAGTACTATCAAATGCCTTATCTAATTTTAGTTCTCTGTATTTCGTAGGAAGAACAAATGGTGTATGGTTTGTAAGTGTTACAACAAAATCATAAAAAGGTTTTTGTTCATTTACTATCATAGGTTCAAGTTGCTTTAAATAAGCTCCATCAGATATTCCCAAATTTATCTTTTCATATTCATTAAAATGTGATGAATCTATAGTTCTATCAAATCCACCCATTGCACTTAAAGCAGGCATCCAATTCCAATACATTGCCTTATCTGGATGTATTGCCATAGTATAATACCCATATTTCTTCATTATAGAAGGAAGAGAATTATACTTATTATCAGGGAATCTAAAAAATGTACTTCCCCTTCTAACTGGATATATTGATGCATTCGTCATTAAATCAGCATCAGAACTAACTCCCAAATTCACATTTTCATGGTAATTTGAAAAGTATATGCTATTCTTAATCATTTTATTTAAATTTGGTGTTACTTCTTGTCCATCTATCTTCTGATTTATTACAAAGTTCTCAAGAGACTCTGTCTGAATTACTAATAGATTTTTTCCCTTAAACATTCCTTTATATTTATTATCAGGAAGATTTTCTTGATTTTCTTTGTACCATGCCTTTATTTTGCCTTTATCCTTCTTATTTAAAGCAAGAGGCTTTAAATCACTAAAAAAGTCAATACCATCATACACATGATATCCTATAGGCGATATTCTTTCCATAGTGTATATAGGGTTCCATCTAGAAGCTGTCCAGTATTTATATGTGTAGTTGTGAAATATTCTTATTGAAACCGGAATATACAACATAGCTACCAAAATAAATATAGCAAAAAGCTTTATATTTCTCTTACACTTTTTATAGCTGTTCCTAGAAAATAAATATACCGCAGCAATGATTACTAAATCAACTACAAATATTAAATCTTCCTTATGTATCATTGCTATTATACTTCCCTGAAGGTCGTCCAAATTTGTTGTTTCCTTGAGTAAATGAAATGATAAAAATGAATTAAACCCTCTGTAATACCAAAGATCTCCCAAAAGTATTATTGACATAATTAAATTCAATACTATAAGCGCCGTACCTCTTGCTCTATTTTTAAATAAAAGTGCTATAGACAGATATCCAAGTGTAAATATTATTAAAATAGAATAAGATGCTATATTGAAAAAACCATTGAATACCGTTAGTAAGTTCGCGTTTGTAATTGTTGTAAATCCAATAAATATAGAAAACTTCAAAATCAAAATAAAGAAAGTTATAATAAATAATACATCAAATTTTATTGTTTTAAACTTATCCAAAAACTTATTCATATGTTTTTCCTCTCTAAGTAAATTATTACATATTAAATGCAGCTTTTTAAAGCTGCATTTAATAAACCAATATTCAGTCTCAATATAGCATATCACATTTTTTTACTTATATGAATATATTTTTACTAATTTTTTTTAGCTTATCTACCAAAAATATGTTAATATTCCAAAATAATCAACTTCCTTTTTATTTATAGAAATTTAAAATTCACAACATCAAATACACCTTTATCTGTAATTCGTATCTCTGGTATAACTGGAAGTGCTAAAAACGCAAGAGTCATAAATGGCTGAATATCCTTATTTACACCTAAAGTATTATGGCATATATTTATCATTTTTGAAACTCTTTCTGCCACAAACTCCATTGATTTATTGGACATTAATCCTGCTATTTCTAATTCAAGTGTTTCAATTATTTTCCCATCTAAACTTATTGTTATCCCTCCTCCAACTCTTTCTATTTCATTTACAGCCTTCACCATATCCTCATCGTTATTTCCAAGAACTATTATATTGTGTGAATCATGAGCTACTGTGGATGCTATTGCTCCCCTTTTAAGTCCAAAGTTTTCTACAAGACCTATTCCTATACTTCCAGACTTCTTATGCCTTTCAATTACTGCAACTTTATTTATTCCATAATTGAGCTCGCATTTAAATATACCATTACTAAGATTGACTTTTCTCTTTACGTTTTTAGTTGATATACTGTTTAAAGCTACGGAAATAATGCTGCAAACATCTGTATCTAATTTTAGTTCTAAATTTTCTTCACTTACTTTTTTTATATTAACTGTATTGCTGACCTTCGTAATATCGCTTTTACTTCCCATATCCTTTAAATGCTTATTGTCCTTAAATACCACTTCTCCACTTTTTATTACCATGTTTACTTTAACATCCTTTAAATCCTCCAAAACAACTAAATCAGCTTTATATGAAGGTGCAATTGCTCCAACTCTTTCAAGCTTATAGCATTCAGCTGCATTAATACTTGCCATCCTAATAGCCGCTGTATTTTCAATTCCATTATATATAGCTCTTCTTACACAATTATCCATATGCCCTGATTTTAAAATATCATCTGGATGTCTATCATCTGCACAGAACATAATTCTTCTTTCATTTTTAGCATTAACTCCTTTTATAAGTATATCTAAGTTTTTTGCTGCAGAGCCTTCTCTAATTGCTATATACATTCCGTTTCTTATCTTCTCATTCATTTCTTCTATACTGCTGCACTCATGATCAGTTTTTATTCCAGCCAAATTATATGCATTTAATTCATTTCCTCTAACTGAAGGTGCATGACCATCAACTATCTTATTATAACTTCCTGCAAGCTTTAATTTATTTAGTACTTCCTCTTCTCTACTTAATACACCAGGATAGTTCATCATTTCACCTAAGCCAAGCACTCTATCACTGTCAATCAATTCCTTTAAGTCCTCAGCCTTAAGAACTGCACCTGAAGTTTCAAAACTAGTTGCCGGAACACATGATGAAAGCATAAAAAATACATCAAGTGGCATATTCTTTGTTTCCTCCATCATGTATTTTATCCCATCCATTCCACACACATTAGCTATTTCATGTGGGTCAACAATTATAGTTGTGGTTCCCCTTGATATAACTGCTCTTGCAAATTCCTTAGGCGAAACCATAGATGATTCTATATGCACATGTGAATCTATAAATCCAGGAGCTACATATTTATTACTTAAATCTATTTCAGTTTTTCCTTTATATTTCCCTATTCCTATTATAGTGTCCCCATCTATAGCAAGATCTCCACGTATTATCTCACTTGAAAATACATTTACTATATTACAATTTTTAAGTACAAGTGAGGCTTCTTTTATTCCCAATGCTTTTTCTATTTTTTCCTCAATACAATACATATAAGTCACCTTTAATAATTTATTTTATATATAAGGATATTATAATTTCTATCTTTTTTCAAGAAAAATCACAAAGCTCATACTTACAATAATCTCTTATAATAAAATTTTAGTTAGCATTCTCTAAAACAGGAAATCCTACTCCAAACACTGTTCCTAAAGATATACACACTGAATTTGGATAGTTTGAAAATTCAGCAGCCATAGCAGTACCATCATGTATTAATTTAATTTTAAATTCTCTTTTGGTTATTCTATATAAGGAACAGGATAGATATTTTTCATAATTATTTGTTAAAAGCCTCAGTTTTCCGTACCCACCCCTATTAGCCATAATTCCATTTCTAACATAATTAGCCACACTAATTACTATATTATCTTGGACTTTTTTTACTTTATCTTGTATTTCTTCAAGTGTTCTTACAATTATGCTTAAGAGATATTTATGCAAATTAATAGCTTCCTTTTTTTCTTCTCTAACATCTTTAAAACTGCATAATATATGCTTAGATAAAACCTTATTTAAATTTATAATATCTTTAGCTCCATCCTTGCCAATTGTCACCAGACCCCTCTTTATAAAAGTTTGTCCCCAATCAAAGACCAAATATACTTCTTCCCCATTATTTTCTTTTATATATCTACTACAACCTTTTATACCTATGTTTGACGAATTTTGGCTTAATATAATGTTATACCCATCTTCATTTGAATTTTCAAATACCTTATATGCATGATACCTCAAATTTTCACCAAGCTTTGAACTTGAAAGTCCACCTGCCAAAATTACATTTTTAATACTCTTCCAATAATCCCAATGCCTTTGATCCCAATCCTTTCTCTTAAGTCTGTTCTCTTTTTCACCTTTCTTTAAGATTAATAAAATAACTCCTAACCTCTCACCAAATAACTTAACAATATTATTTGCTATCCTCTTAGATAAACAATAATCACATTCCAAAAAATCATTTAAGTACTGAGGTAAAATCTTCTCCTCTATTTTATCAACATCTAAGTTTAATTCATTAGCATTTTTCTTAATTTCTTTTATGAATAATTCTGTAGAAAATACTTCTATTGCAGTTTTACCTTGCAAATTTTTATTAACTTTATCAGTTGGCATTTTTTCTATAACTAAATTGTTTATGGATGCATTCGGACATAAAAAACCATTTTCAAAAAAAGGATTATCCATATTCTTTCCACCTTAATTCCATTTTGAATATATTATATAGAATTCACCAAGACTTTATTACCTTTATACTAAATTTTGCTATATACGTTTCTATTTAAACTTAAAATAAATGGACACTGCATTAAAGCAGCGCCCATTTATTTTAATAGGTTCTTATTTTTATCTAATTTCACCATTAGTTCCTATAATAACTTCTCTAAAAGGTACTATAACTTTTGCTTCAAGCATAGCAGTCTTTACTGCTGAAACTATGCCTGAACAGCAAGGTACCTCCATTCTAACAACTGTTATACTCTTAAGGTCATTAAGTTCTATAATTTCTTTCAACTTATCTTTGTAATATGTAACATCATCAAGTTTTGGACATCCTATTACTGTTATATGATTCTTTATAAAATCATTGTGAAAGTCACCATAAGCATAGGCTGTACAATCTGCAGCTACTAAAAGATTAGCATTTTTAAAATATGGAGCTCCTGGACTTACAAGCCTTAACTGAACTGGCCACTGCATTAACTCTGAAACAGAAGACCTATCTTCCTTTACTTTAGCTAAAGGCTTAGCTACTCTTTCTATTTTTTTAGCCATAGCTCCTGGACATCCACAGGGTTTAGCTAACTTTGATTTTTTCTTTTCTTCAATTCTTCTCTGAACTGCCTCTTCATCATATTCCTTACTTTCTCTCTCTATTATAGTTATTGCATCAACTGGACAATGAGGTAAACAATCTCCTAAACCATCACAATATTCATCAGATAAAAGCTCTGCTTTTCCATTAATTATTTCAATTGCATTTTCATGACATGCTTCACTACAAAGTCCACATCCATTACATTTATCTTTATCTATGTTTACTATTTTTCTTTTCATTTTTTTCCTCCTAAATATAAAGTTCCGCAAAATAAAATTACTTGTCTTTATGATTAAATTATATTAAAATTATATAAATATATCAGTAACATATGTTACACAAAAAAGTATTGGGAGAAAAACATGGATAAAAAAATTTTAACCGTATTAAAACATTGTATCTTATTTTCAAAAATTGAAACTCAGGAAATTGATCATTTATTTTCATCTATAAATTACTCAATAAAAGAATACTATAAAGATGAAACTATCGCAATTGAAGGCGATACGTGCAATAAAATTGGAATAGTATTAAGCGGTTGTGTTGAAATACAGAAAATTTACGAATCTGGTAAAAGTCTTACAATAACAACACTAGAAGAAAGCAAGATATTTGGTGAAGCAATAATATTCTCCAATAAAACAAGCTATCCTTCTACAATAATAGCATGTACTAAAAGTACTATAATTTTTATTCCCAAAGCCTCAATATCTAAATTATGCAGCGACAATTCCCTTTTCCTTAATGGCTTTATGTCTCTTCTATCTAATAAGATATTGATGTTGAATAAAAAATTAAAAAATATGTCTTATCATACTATAAGAGAGAAAATATCAAACTATATACTTGAACAGTACGAAGCTCAAAATAACTTAACTTTTAAAATGAATAAGTCAAAAAAACAGTTGTCTGAAATGCTTGGAATTCCAAGGCCATCATTATCTAGAGAATTCATAAACCTACGTGAAGAAGGAATTATAGACTTTGATAGAACATCTATTACAATATTAGATATTAACTCTTTAAAAGAAATTTTAGAAGCTGCAGAATAATAACTTATGAGTTTATTTCACCTATCTTCTTCATTTCGATCATTATAATGATTGTTGTGACTGCAAAAGCAAGAAAATCAGAAGTTGGTCCTGCTGCCCAAATGCCGTTTAATCCAAAAAACCTTGGAAGTACTATAAGCGAAGGAAGTAAGAATATTACTTGCCTTAAAAGGCTTAAAAGCATTGACTTTTTAGCCTTACCAACTGCCTGAAAGTAATTAGTACAAACCGCTTGAGGCCCTATTACTGGAAGCATCAAAAGAAAAATTGATATTCCTCTTGTTCCAACCCCTATAAGCTTCATGTCGTTTTTATTAAATAGCGATATAATTTGTGTTGGGAATATCTGTACAATAATAAATCCCAAAAAAGAAATACATAATGCTGAAAGAACAGCATACCACAGAGCTTTCTTTACACGTTTTATATTTTTTGCCCCATAATTATATCCTATTATAGGTTGAGAACCTTGATTTATTCCAAATATAGGCATCAATATCAACATTTGAATGCTGCTTATAAGTGAAAAAGCTGCAATTGAAGTGTCTCCACCGTACTTTTCTAAGCTTTTATTAAATGTAATGGTAATAAGACTTGCTGCAAGCTGCATAGCAAAAGGTGACATACCTATTGATATTACCTCTCTTACTACTTCTCTTCTAAGTCTTATATTCTCTCTTTTTATCTTAAGGAAACTTTTTCCTTTTATAAAATAATAAAGAACCCATACAGAGCAAACTGCTTGAGAAACTATTGTTGCCAGTGCTGAACCTCTTACTCCTAACTTTAAAACAAAAATAAAAAGCGGATTCATGATAAAATTCAAAACTGCTCCTATAAGCATAGTTTTCATAGCCATTTTAGGGTCGCCTTCAGCTCTCATCGTTGAATTAAGACCAAATCCCATATTTTGAAGAATCACTCCAGATAAAATTATAACAGCAAACTGCTTAGCATAAGGCATTGTATTTTTACTTGCCCCCAAAAGCTTCAGCATAGGTTCAAGAAATATTAGTCCAAAAAAAGTTACTACTAAAGAAAATATAATTAAAAGCGTAAAGGTATTTCCAATTATTTTTTCAGCTTGTTTTACCTTTTTCTGACCAAGTTTTATAGAGACTAGAGCAGAACATCCTATACCTGCAAGCATTCCAAATGCAAGTATAACATTACTTATTGGATATGTTATAGCTACGCCAGAAAGCGCAGTAGAATTTACCCCCCTTCCAACAAATATTCTGTCAACAATACTATATAAAGCATTAACTACCATCCCTATTATAGATGGTATTGAAAATTTTAAAAGAAGCTTCCACACTCCTTCCGTTTCAAGTTCATTAGGTTCATTCATCGTATTTCTCCTTCCTACATGTCTCTTATAATTTAGCTTACATCTATAAATTCTAAATACTTTTTATCAATAAATCAACTCCCTTGCAAATTAACCAAAAAATAAACTTAGAGTATAAAATACACTTTATACTCTAAGCAATAATTTATATGACATAGTTGTATATCATAATAAAATGAAATAAACTTCCTGCCATAACAAATAGATGAAAAATCTCATGAAATCCAAAGTACTTAGCATTTCTTACTGGCCACTTTAAAGCATATATAATTCCACCCATACTATAAACAATTCCACCTAAAACCATGAAGATTATTCCAGGAAGTGCCATAATTCTACTTATGGGTGCAAAAGCAAATACAACAATCCATCCCATAGCTATATAAAATAAAGTATATAACCATCTAGGTGCATTAAACCATACAAGCTTTAATACTATACCTAATATGGCAACTGCCCATATTAGAAACAATATTATATTACCAATCTTACCATTAAGAGTTATTAAACATATAGGAGTATATGTTCCTGCAATTAAAACAAAGATCATCATATGATCAATTTTCCTTAAAATTGTTGTTAAACGCCTAGATACATTTATCAAATGATATGATGCACTGGCTGAATATAGAAAAATTAGACTTACTCCAAAAATTATAGACGCAGCAATACTAATCTTACTGTCCGCAACTATAGAGTGATGAACCATACAAACCAAAGCAATTATAGATAAAACAGCTCCCACCAAGTGAGTAATTCCACTTACAGGATCCTTTAATTTCGAAAACATACTATCACCTTCTAATAAAATTTTATCATGTAGTTTTTAAAACTACTTATCACTATATCAATATAATACAACATGTATAATTATATTGCAATATAAATTTTAAAGAAGCTTCATATATTTATATTCTTTACAATATTACTAAAATAAATTCATGTTGTTACCTACAAAGCAATGCTATATAATATAAAAAGGTGATAATATGAATGATGAAATTTTAGAATTAGCTAAACAAATACTCGATTATACTCCAATTAAAAACCATGAAATTCCAGATATAGATTTGTATATGGATCAAGTCACATCTTTTATGGAAAATAAGCTTAAAGCCTTTAAAAGAAGTGATGATGATATTATCTTAACTAAAACTATGATAAATAATTATACAAAAAATAAATTAATAGCTCCTCCTATTAAAAAAAAATACAGCAAAGAAAATATGATGATGTTAATATTTATATATCATCTAAAGCAGACACTTTCAATTGGTGATATAGGAGATTTACTAAATTTCATGGTAAGTTCAACTGATGGTATAAATATTGACGATTTATATGATAAGTTTTTATTAGCACAAAAGAATTCTTCCGCTTCATTTATAAAAGGCTTAGATGATAAATTAAATTTTTTAGACAAAACTAACACTGAAGATAAGACTAAAAACGAACAGCTCTTCTTATTAATATCAGAATTAATTTTAAGTGCAAATATACAAAAAAGAATGGCTGAAAAAATTATTGATTGTTATTTTAAAGATAGTGATAATAAAAAATAACTATGATGCCTTACTGGCACCATAGTTATTTTTTATTCTTCCGTATTTGAAGTTATGTCTGCTCCGAACCATTTTTCTGATATTTTCTTTAAGGTTCCATCTTTTCTCATTGCTGCTAATGTTTTATTTATTTTATCTACTTTTTGCTTGTTTGCAGTGTTTTTAATAAATGGATATGCATTTTCCATATTCTCTATAGGCTTTCCTGCAAGCTCAAGATCGTATTTTGAGTTCTTTATAGTATCCATTATAGCAAGTTTATCCTCTACAAGTGCATCTGCTCTTCCTAAGTTAACCTCAGAAAAGATTGAATTATAATCACTGTACTGTTTTATATTAACTTTCCCACCATTAGCATTATATTTTTCTATAGCTTTATAGAAATTCATTCCTGATTCAACTGCAACTGTTTTTCCATTTAAATCTTTTAAAGATTGTACTGAATTATTTCCTTTTTTAACTGCAAGTTGAACTCCTGAGTAAACATATGGATCTGAAAAATAATATTTTCCTTTTCTTTCTTCTGTAACTGTAACCTGATGAGCTACTGTATCGACCTTTCCAGAATCAAGCATACCTATTAAGCCATTCCAATTAGCTATTACATACTTAACCTTCCAATTATTTCTCTTTCCAATTTCATTCCATACATCAATCTCAAGGCCCTTTACCTTATCCTGGCTCTCACCTTGATTTATAAACGCAAACGGCCTATAGTCAGTAGAAGTACCTACTTTTATAACATTCTTATCGCTATTATCACTATTTGATGTGCCGCTTTGTGTACATCCAGTGAATATTCCTACACTCATTAATAATGCCATTGATAATGTAATTAACTTCTTCTTCATTTTTTATTTCCTCCTAGTGTAACTTTTTTATAAATTGATTTACCCTATCATTATTAGATTTCTCAAACACCTCTTCTGGTGTTCCATATTGAATTATCTTTCCTCCGTCAAGGAAAACAATTTTGTCCGCTATCTCTCTTGCAAAACTCATTTCATGAGTAACTATTATCATTGTTAGATGCCTGCTTGCAATCCCCTTTATTACATCTAAAACCTCTCCTACCCATTCTGGATCAAGAGCTGATGTAGGTTCGTCAAATAAAATAATCTCAGGCTTCAATACCATTGCTCTAGCTATACCAATTCTCTGCTGTTGCCCCCCGGAAAGCCTTGATGGATAGCTATTCGCCTTATCCAAAAGTCCTACCTGCTTAAGCGCTTCTAAACTTACTTTTTCAGCTTCATCTTTAGGCATTTTTTTTACAACCCTAAGAGCCTCCATTACATTTTCCAATGCAGTTTTGTTCTTAAACAAATTATAATTTTGAAATACCATAGAAGTTTTTTTTCTTAGACTATATACTTCATCTTTGCTTATATTCTCAAAATCAACTCTTACATCTCCTATAAGTAAAGTTCCGCTATCTGGTCTTTCAAGGTAATTCAAACATCTAAGAAAGGTAGACTTACCAGTTCCAGAAGGTCCTATAACTGCTACTATTTCTCCAGCTTTAATCTCTAAACTTATTCCTTTTAAAACCTCATTATCTCCATAAGTTTTATGAAGACTTTCAATTTTTATCATATACTCACCACCTTAGTATGCCCTTGATATTCTTTTTTCAATAATTCTTTGAAGAAAGTTAAATATCTCAACAGTCACCCAATATATTATTGCTAAAGAAAGATAACTTTCCATAACCTTAAAACTAGAAGCCGCATTCATTTGTGCTCTGGCTAAAATTTCTGTTAAACCTAGAACAAAAGCAAGAGATGAACTTTTTAACAAATCCACAAATTGATTTCCTATTCCTGGGATTGCCACTCTTATTGCTTGAGGATAAATTATTCTAGTAAACGCTTGAAATTTAGTCATTCCAACTGACAAAGCTGCCTCCATTTGTCCTTTTTCAACTGACTCTATAGCTCCTCTTATTATTTCTGCCATATAAGCTGAACCACATAAACTAAGTCCTAAAATCATTGCCTCAAGTGGCGTTACATTTTTCAGAGGTTTTATTAGTTGTGGAAGTCCATAATAAAAAACAAATAATTGTACCAAAAGCGGTGTTCCTCTAAAAAAAGATATATACACTCCTATAACTTGAGATAATCCCTTTATTTTAAGCATCTTTATAGGTGCAAGAATAGTTGCTATAACAAGTCCTATAATTGTTGATATTACCGCCATAAATATCGTATAATGAATATACTTTAATAAATCCGGAAATGAATTCAAAAAATATCCAACGCTAAAATTCATCTTTATTCCTCCTACCGTATAGGTGCTTTAATATTCTTGAATAAAATACCTACTAAACTAATATGTTTAATACTATACACATTTTAAACTTATATTCACAAAATGTCAACATTTTTTTAACTTTTTAAAATATAAGATAGATATATTAAGAAAAATTTATCTTATTAATTATTACATAATAAAAGCTTCTACACTTAAACTTAATCTGTGAATATAATTTATTTATTGTACACAGATTAAACTTAAATATAGAAGCCCTAATTAACTGTTAGAATTATTTATACATATATTCCCTAGTCCAAGATATTTCATCGTTAATATCTTTTGTAAAAAGAAATTGATGTATATCAATATTTCCACTATTAAATGATGCTGCACAAGCATTTAGATATAATCTCCACATTCTTATAAAAGGCTCTTCCTTCATTTTTTTAATCTCATCCATAGCATTTTCAAAATTTTCTGCCCAACATTCAAGTGTCTTACCATAATGTCTTCTTAAACTTTCAGCATCTACTAAATAAAAATCTTGTTCTGAAATATTGTTAACTAATTCTCTAACAGCAGGAACATATCCGCCCGGGAAAATATAATTATTTATCCAGGTATTTGTACCGCCTTTTTTTACTCCTGTTATACAATGAAGAAGTGAAATTCCACCTTTATTAAGAAGCTTGTTCACTGTCTCAAAGTATTCAGCTATATTCTCCTTACCTACATGCTCTATCATTCCAACACTTACTACTCTATCAAAAGTTCTATTTTTTATCTCTCTATAATCTTCAAGAATTACATCAACTCTTCCTTCAAGTCCTTCTTTTTTCACTCTTTCCTTAACAACCTTAAATTGTTCTTCACTTAAAGTAACTCCAAGAGCTTTAACTCCATATTCCTTTGCAGCGGTTATTATAAGTTCTCCCCAACCGCATCCTATATCTAACAAAGTAACGTCTTTCTTTAGGGATAATTTTTTTAATATATGTTCAACTTTATTTTTCTGTGCCTGCTCTAAACTGTCATTAGGGGATTTAAAATATCCACATGAATATGTCATTGTTTTATCTAGCCATAATTTATAGAAGTCATTTCCTATATCATAGTGAAACTTTATATCTTTTTTACTTTTTCTAATTGTATTAGGTAAGATTTTAATGAGCTTGGAATACTTTTCTCCATTTCTCATAAAGCTTTCTTTATTGTTGTATAGTGATTGGATAACATCTTCAACACTACCTTCAATATCAAGCTTTTTCTCCATGTATCCTTCACCAAATGCCATTGAAGGATCTTTTATGACATCTCCTTTAGATATAGGCTCATTAAAAATTATCTTGAATTTACTCTCACCTTCACCGTATTTTTCTGTTTCACCATCCCAGAACCTTACTTCACATGTGTCCGAAAAAAGTCCTTTAAACAAAGTTTTATAAAATAATTTGTTTGTATCCATTTTTCTCACTCCCAAGATTATATTTTAACTATGTCCATTTATTTTATTTAATAGCATTGACATATTATTAAGCGTTTGAATAAGTAACTCTAAGTCTTCATCATTTAAATGTGCTAATCTTTCAGCAAAAGACTTGTTCAAAACCTCTTTGCATTTATCAATAGTAAGCTTTCCATTTTCCGTAAGAGAAATATATATTATTCTTCTGTCGTTATCATCATACAGCCTACATGCCAAATCATTTTTCACCAAGCAATCTACCCATGATGTTACATTAGGCTTATGAGCACAAAGAACTTTTCCTAAATCAGTAATAGTAATCTTTTTATGATTATTTAATGCAAATAGTACTCTTATGCTTGAATTTGATAACTCACAATGATAAAAGGTACTTTCAAGTAACCCAAACATAGTTTTAGCGAAAGCGGGCATTACATAAAAAATATCATTAACAATTTCATCAATTTGATCATTCCCCATGTTAGTTACTCCTATTTTTTTGTTATATTTTATAACTATTATATATAGTAACATTTTTTTTGTCAAATTTAGTCTTACATATTATTACTAAGAAAAAAAAGATTATAAGTAAATATAAAACTCATAATCTCTATAGTTTATTCTATAAAATATGTATTTAATTACTACTATTTTTTACCGTAGAAAGAATTATCGTTGTAAGTATAATACATCCGCTTCCAAGCCATTCTAGAACACTAAAATGGAGATTAAAAAATGCTAAAGATAAAATCGCTGCTGACAATGGTTCAAAAGCACCAAGAATACTGGCTTCTGTTGGTTTTATATACTTTATACTCTCCATGTAAAGCCAAAATGGAATAAGTGTTCCAATTATAACCACAACCGCTACACAAGAAATTGATACTAATGATATATGCCCTTTAAACTGGAAGGGACTGTGTACAAATGACATTAAAACACCACCTATAACCATTCCCCAACCAGCAACTAAATTAGATCCCCACTTAGCTAGTATTCTTCTTGGCTGCAACGTATTAACTGCAGCTGCAATTGCAGAAAGAATTCCCCAAAATAATGTTATTCCAGAAATATTTATAGTTTTTATATCACCTTTTGTAATTATAAAAAATGTTCCTATAAGAGCTAAAATTATACCTATAACTTCATAGAGGCTTGGCAACTTTTTTAAATGTACTATTAAATATATTGTAATTATTACTGGTGAAAGATATTGTAGTATTGTAGCCGTTGCTGCATTGCTGTATTTAATAGCAACAAAATATGTATATTGAACTGCTAACATACCCCCGAAGCCAAACATAATAAAACTAAAAATATCATGTCTATTTTTAAACACTTTAAATATATTTTTTTTAGTAGCTACATATGTGGCTGCTAATAAAAGAACACCTGAAATGATAAGCCTAATTACCACAAGCCATTCTGGACTAAAGTCTTCCATTTGAAATAAATACTGCGCAGCTATACCAGATATTCCCCATAGAGTTGAGGCTAATACAGCAAATATAAGTCCTTTTTTTCTTAAGTTACTATCTACTATATTTTCATTTGTCATATTAATTTACACACCTTTTTATTAATTGATAGCGCACTATAAAAAATTATGCATGCATCTCTATATGCACACATAATTTAATAATCTATATAATAATCGTAACATAGTCATAATTTTTATACAATAAAATATTGATTACAGTACCCTACTTTTCAGGAGCAATTTTCTTTACATTAGAGTGCCCTAATTCATTTACTGCATTTTCTATCGCTGCATCGATTAAATGCTTTTTGCTTTCATCAACTTCTATATTAAGCTCTTTTAAAACATTCAAGACAACACTCTCTGCAACCTTTGCCCTATCTTCCTTACTTATATTACCTGCATGATACAATTGTTCTGCATCACCAACTGCTATTTGCGCCCATTTTTGAACTATTTGTAGAATATTAACTACATTGTTATTTGGCATTGTAGTTTTTATAACATTTAAAATTTCTCCCGAAGAATCCACAGCCTTTTTAGTTTGATCAAGCATATTCTCTATATTTACTCCTCTTTTTTTTAATATAGGAAATATAACAAGCATTACTATAACTACTCCTGCTAATATTCCAAGAATTCCTGACCATGTTATTAATTCAATATTTGTCATAATAATCACTCTCCTATGGCATAATATTCATAAAAACAAAAAAAGTGCAATATGTAAATTGCACTTTTAGAAAGAATTTAAATTTAACCTTTTAATTAAAGAAATTCTATTAAGTCTTTTCCAAGCTTTTTTATTCTAGCAAGTGAGTAAATATCGTATCCCTTTTCCTCAAGACACTTTCTTCCTTTTTGGAAAGACTTTTCAATTACAATACCTATACCTGAAACTTCCGCTCCTGCGGTTTCAACTAAACGTACAGCTCCTAATGATGCCTCTCCATTTGCTAAAAAATCATCAATGATTAGTATTTTATCCTTGTCCGATATATACTTTTTAAGCAGCGTAAGCTCATAGTCTGATCCCTTAGTAAATGAGTGTACTGTAGTTTGGTATACATCTTCCGTCAAGGTATTTGGCTTTTGCTTTTTTAATATAACCATAGGTATATCCATTTGAAGTGCTGTCATAACAGCTGGTGCTATTCCAGAACTCTCAATAGTAAATATTTTTGTTATACCTCTTGCAGAAAAATATTCTTTAAAATACGTTCCAATTTCATACATTAACTTTGGGTCAACATTATGATTTAGAAAAGAATCAACCTTTAGTACATATTCATTCAGAGCCTTACCTTCTTCTAATATTCTTTTACATAATTGTTCCATGAAAATTACACTCCTTACTTTTTTTCCTTTAGTATTAAATTCAATACAAGCGCTGCTATAGTTCCTGTAGATATTCCTGAAGAAAAAATCATCTTCAAGCTTTCAGGTAAACTAGACAATATCTCTGGTCTAAATGTAACTCCTAAACCAAGCCCTATCGAAGTAGCTATTATAAGTATATTTCTATTATTTAAATTCACATGGCTTAGTGTTTGTATTCCTGCCGCTGCAACTGTTCCAAACATAACTATTCCAACACCACCTAATACAGGTTGTGGCATAATATTTATAATTCCAGAAAACTTTGGAACTAAACCTAACACCATCAAAATTATTCCTGCTACTAGTGTAACATATCGACTTGCAACTTTAGTAAGAGGTATTAGACCTACATTTTGACTAAAGGAAGTATTAGGCATTGCCCCAAACATCCCTGCAAGTATGCTTCCAATACCATCAGAAAGCACTCCCTTTGAAATTTTACTGTCATCCTTAATACCTGATATTTCATTTATAGCTCTAAGATTTCCTACTGTACTTATTACAGAAACAAAATAAGCAGGTATAAAAGGCAATAGTGCACTAATATTAAATTTCACACCATATTGAAATATACTAGGAATACTAATAATTTTAAGATTTGAAATAGTAGAAAAATTCACCATTCCCAGTGGTATGCATATAATATATCCTACTACCATACCTATTAAAATTGAAGCACTACTAACTAATCCTCTGCCATAATGATTTATAAGTAAAGTAATAACCATTACTATTAAAGCAATACTGATATTTTGAAGCGATCCGTAGTTTTTAGTTCCTGATCCACCTGCCGCCCAATCTATTGATACTGGTAACAGCGTAAGCCCAATAAGGCATACTACTATCCCCGTCACAATTGGAGGAAAAAACTTCATTATGTATTTTATAAAAAAGCTTAAAATAACAACAATAACTGCTCCGAGTATTGTAGCTCCAAAAATTCCAGCAAGACCAAATTTCTTTCCAACAACTGCTGCTGGCGCAACAAAAGTAATATCAGTTCCCATAATACAAGCAACTCTTGCACCAACAGAATATACACCCTTAGATTGTATAAGTGTTGCAACACCAGCCATTAAAATAGCAGCACTTAAAAGTGCAGTAGATGTTTTTGCATCAAGCTTTAACGATGATGCTACTATTATTGGAACTACAATAATACCACCAAATGCAGCAAATATATGCTGGAAGGCGAGTAAAATTCTCGAAAGTAATTCTGGTTTATCTTCAACTCCATAACTTAATTCAATTTGTGTCTCTTTTTTAATCTTTTCTTCCATTCTTAGTTCTCTCCTATTTTAGTATTGTCCTACACTAGATAAGAAAACATACTAGGATATATTAATTATAGACAAAATCATTGTAATAAATACTTTTGTTTATAATTATTTTCAGATTTTCATCCTTATACGTCCATATCTAATTTCTCACACCAAAATCCAAACCTCTACCTAAAAATACTAAAATATCAGACACAAGTATAATTTTAATAGACTACAATTATTGCTTAACCTATATTTTTTGTATAAAAAACCTCATAATTTATGGAAACAAACAACTAATGTATACTTCAAATTGCAAAAGCTTGCTAAATTTTCATACATAGTCAATATTTTAATTTCCGTATTAATGAGGTATATAGATAAAATATTATTATATTATCAATAACACCCCGTAGTCTGCTATTTATGGCAGCAGGTAGAAACTTCCGGACCATATTACCGGTGTATACGAGAAATTTAGTTTTTTATATAGGGAAATAAGTTAGTTTTAACTATTATATCCCTTACTTAACGATTATAACATATTTATTTACACATTCACATTTAATTTTCACTTGTAATTTGACACCTTTAATACAATAATTGTTATTATTAATATTGTTAAAACGTATTCAAATGCAATAAAAAGGATTTTTAGATTTTATGAAGAATATTAAATTAATTGATTAAAGATTGGAGTTTCTTATATTATGGAGTCATTAGTAAATGAACTTGAAAATATAGAAGTACTTTCAAAAAAGGATATAGTAACTTTAAAAAACTATATTCACAAAAAGTATGCTAATTTTTCAAGTGCTGAAAAATCAAAGATTCTATCCAAAGCAGTCCATCAAATTCTTGATAAAAACATAAAAGGACTTAAAGGTGACTGTTATGATATCCTTAAAAGCCATTTATTAAAGACTCTAATATCCTCAAATAATCAATCCTCCATAAAACTGATTGATATACTAAACAATTATCTTTCTCTCACAGATAATTCCAACGATTATTCTGATAGTATTTTAAACTGGCTTAATCACCATATAAAAAAAGAAATCTCAAAATCAGAACTTGAGACAGCCTTCAATTTAGATTTTCAAACTACAAATAAAATTGAAACTCCAATTAAAACTCCTTGCAATGATGGGATTAATATTAAACCTCTAGTTTTTTGTATTCCATTAATTATAGTTATAATTATATCAGTATATTCATTACGATACGGAAGTTTTTTATCTTTTACTTCATCTTCATCAAAATCAAAGTTGACTGCAATAAAGTCAGCTACACATAATAAATATTTTAATACCACTTCCCCAAAACTTCCTCTACAATTTAAATATAGAGATATAAATACTACTGCTCTTAGAAAATATTTAACCCAAAGGCACTCACTATTAGCTTCTGAACCATACTTCTCTAAGATTATAGAGGTTGCTAAAAAAAATAATCTAAACCCTCTTGTTCTATTTGCAATAAGTGGTCAAGAACAAGGTTTTGTGCCAGTAGATACACCTAATGCAAAAAAAATAGCTAATAACCCTTTTAACGTATATCACAGTTGGAAGGAATATAATACAAGCATAGAAGATTCAACAAGAATAGCTGCAAAGACTATAATAAACCTATGCGATGATTTACCTAAAGAAACTGACCCTTTCCATTGGATAAATAAAAAATACGCCGAGGACCCAAATTGGGGTACTGGCGTAGAGAACATATTCAACGAGCTAAATAATAATTTATGAAATAGTACCTATCGTGGTACTATTTCATAAATTATATCCTGAGTAAAACTCACAGGGGACGTTATATCATTTATAATACCTATATCTTCGTTTTTAAGGCACGTAACAGCTCCATTCACATCATATTTAACTTCTCCCCTATTAATTAATCCTGTTTTTTTATCTACATTAATATTTCCATTTGCCTTTCCATTTAAATCAACCTTAGCTTTTGTTCCACCAAAATCAATTTGCTTACCTTTATCATTAGCCACAATGTTATCATTTTCTTCTATATCTAAAGATTTTTCATGTTCTTTCTTTAATGTGTATTTACTAGTAATATCCATACTAAATTCTTTATTAGTTTTTAACTTTCTTTGCCAACTATCACCTTTTTTTACACTGCTTGCATTTGTATAATTCATAGCATCCTCTATGTAAACCTTCATAGACTCATCTTTAAAATTATCTTCCAAATTATCTCTTAAAACATTCTTCATGTTTTGGTCTAAAGAAACATCATTATCCACAGCATCTACCAAACTACCAGCACCATGAATACTTAAAACCTTACCATTTTTATTCAACTTAACTGTGTACTTTTTTGCCATTATATTCTTATATATTTTATCCACTGGACCATTATCTCCATTTTTAGAATTGTAATCAATGGTTCCTTTTGATGTTGTAAAATGTGAGTTTATAGAATTATATTTATAAGAAAAAGTCACATTCTGATCCTTATCAACGCTATCTACATCCATATCTATATACATATCTTCTTTATCCTCAACACTACTATCCTTTTGAATAACTTTAATACTAAATTTTGAATCATTTATACAGTGCAGCCTATACTTGTCCCCTTTTTTTAAATTTAATTGCAGCATTGAACTCTTCTTATTATCACAAGCAGATAGCATTCCAATAATTAAAAAAGTAAATATAATTATAATTCCCTTTTTAAATTTCATTTGTTCCTCCTATTGATATAAAGTTTCTAAATTAATTTTTTCTTTATAACCTGTAATTATTTATATTGTTAAATTTCTTTAATAATTATAGTATAAACAAAAAAATTGTAAGTTTCTATAAACCGTTCTTATCTTTTTTAAATTATGTATAATGTAATAAAATGCCAACATTGAATCTCTGCTATAGTAACACTTTTATATAAATGCAGAAATAATCCTAGATTATATTTTCAATATATAAATATATTATTTAACACTGCAAATACTATAATTATATATTGTATATGTAACTTGCTTTAATTCCATAAAAATGTTATATTATTCAATAAGAAATATTAATAAACAATTACTATTGATTATATTTAAAATGGCGAGGATTGATATATATGAAGAAAGAAAAAATTTTAGATCTTGTTATAATTGGTGCTGGTCCTGCTGGTCTTACTGCAGGCATATACTCTTCTAGAGCAAAACTTGATTTCATAATTCTTGAAAATGAACTAGTTGGAGGTCAAATACGAGAAACACCTTCAATAGAAAATTTTCCAGGATTTGATTCGATTTCTGGTGCTGATCTTGCAGATAAAATGCAGGAACATGCTGAAAAAGCTGGCGCCGTAATAGATGAATTTGGGAATATAACCTCTGTTAAACTTACTGATACTGAAAAGATAATAGAAACTAGTGATACTATATATAAACCAAAATCAGTAATAATAGCAACTGGTTCCAAAAGTAGACCTCTACCAGTTCCAGAAGAAAAGAAACTTCGTGGAAAAGGAATTCATTACTGTGAGCTTTGTGATGGTGCAATGTATGACGGTAAAGATATTGTGGTAGTAGGAGGAGGAAATTCCGCAATAGATGCAGCTATATTCCTAACTAAATATGCTAAAAATCTTACTGTTGTTCATCGTTCAGAAAAACTAAGAGCAGAAATGAGAAGCCAGGATGAATTGTTTAAGCATAACAATGTAAAACTTTTGCTGAATACTCAAATAAAGCATGTTGAAGGTGAAAACTCTATAGAGAATATTGTTTTAGAAAATTCAAAGACAGGTGAAAAAAGCTCTTTAAAAGCAGATGCAATATTTGTTTATATAGGAACTATGCCAAAAACAGAGCTTTTCAAAGATTTTATAGATTTAACAGAGCTAGGTCACATAAAAACAAATGAAAATCTAGAAACAAATATAAAGGGTGTTTTTGCCGCTGGCGATGTTAGAGAAAAAGAAATACGTCAGCTAACTACCGCAGTGAATGACGGCTCTATAGCTTCACTTATGGCTGAAAAATATATTAGAAATTCATAAAAATAAGCTGCTGCATTAAGTTCTCCTTTTTTATAATAATGCAGCAACTTATTTTTACTCATTTTCAGAAAAGTTATTATATCCAAATCCTCCTGCTGTAAATAGTACTAAAGCTATGAGTAAAACTATAATTGAATTTGGAAATACTTTAGCTTTTTCCACACTATCCATTATCCAGTAAAAGGGAGTCAGTTTCCTAAACTTACTTAAATTAGAGTTTGCAGCATTCCCCCCCACAATATTTATGTATACCATTAATAAACATACAATTGATGATCCTGTAGAAGCTACTTTGTCATTTTTTAATATTCTTGAACCTACTATAACTATACCTATGCATATAATACTACTAAGTGCTATATTTAAAACGGTAACCCCCATATTTTGAATCTTATATCCACACATTACAGCACTTAGTAAGAATGAAATTGAATATAAAATAGTTTGAGTAATAAACATTGCAAAATACATTGCCCATACTATAATATATGTTTTGTGCTTAGTAACCGAAAGCCTCTTAAGTACTCTATCTTTCCTTAATTTAATTAAATCCATACTAAAATTCATAGAAAATAACATCATGCAGTATATAATCAAAAATGTCAAACCTGTACTATCTAATAAAGAGCCTCTATATTCTCTATATTTTAAAATCAGATTACTTTTTCCCTCATTACCTGTACCTTTGACCATCAAACTTATCTTACTCTTCATTTCATTTTCAAAAGCCTCATTATAACTTACATCATCCGTTTTATATGAAATTATTTTTGGCACTCTACCATTGTTTATATTTACTGTAAAGTCCTTTTCAATTTCATATACCCCTGAATAATTATTATTCTTAAGCTCCTTAATTGCCACATCTTTTTTATTAAATACATCTTTAACCTTTAAATATTTAACTAATTCACTTCCACATCTTCCCTTATCTAAATTTACTATTGCTATTTTATCATCAGCATCTGTACCAAAATTACCCAAATTAAAGAAAGTAACAAATCCCGTTAATAATATAGGTACAACAATCATTGAAGCTGTATACCTAAAATTCTTTAGATATCTTCTACAATTAGCTAATACTATAACAAAAAAGTTCACCACTTATTCCTCCCAAGATACCTTAACTTTAGCTAAAGATATTATATAAAGCACAAAAGAAACCACAACCATAATAATTAAATTTTTCTCAATATTTCCTAAAGAATTGTAAGTAATTATATTTTTGTAAGCCTCCGAGACAAATTTCAAAGGTTCAAACTTCATAAAACCTATAAAAACTGTATTTGCTTTAACTTTAGGAATAAATCCGCCACCTAGACATGTCTCAATCAAAAGTAATGTAGTAAGAATCACATTAGCTGAATTTTTTTTCAAGAAAACAATAAAAAAACCTGACGCTGAAGCTACTATTAAGCTTTGTCCTATTAGTAATACAATTAAATTTATAAAGTTAATATTAAAAAATGCAAATTTAGCTATCATAAAAGCAGCTATATATAGCATACCTAAACAAAATCCATATACAAAATATATTAAAATATAGTAATTAAATATATTAATTTTGGTTAATGGCATGGACATCATTCTTTTAAACATACCGTTTTCTTTTTCCAAGTAATGAGCTTTAGAACAAGACATAATCATTATTATCATTATATACGTTATAATAGTTGCTGCTTCCGATTCATAAGAGGATATGGACTTTTCATTGTTTACAGACTTAGTTTGAATGATTTCGATATTAAAGATATCTTTACTTTTTACCTCTTCGTTATAATTTTTAATAACACTTTTTATAAGCTCTTTGTTATGTTCTGAAACCTGTTTTTTTTCATCTACTACTACATAAAGTGAATTTTTATTTTTTCCCTTTTTTAATGTTATACTATAATCA